>JAITGX010000017.1 GCA_031280275.1 Synergistaceae bacterium | reverse complement strand
GTGCTTGTCAAAATTTCAAGTTCGTCTCACCGCGGCGTCAAATAGGGTATGGGGTTCACGGGTTTGCCGTCTTTTCGAACCTCGAAGTGCAGGTGGTTGGTGGTAGCGCGCCCGGAGTTACCCACCAGGGCTACTACGTCCCCCTGCCGGATATTTTGGCCCTTTCGGACGGTGATTTTCTGGCAGTGGGCGTACATCGTCACCAACCCACCCCCGTGGTCGAGCATTACGCTGTTGCCGTAGCCCCGGTAGCCCAAACTGACCACCGTCACCACTCCCTCACGCGCAGCGCGGATAGGCGTTCCCCGCACCATGGGAATGTCGAGCCCCATATGCCAGCGCCTGCGGCGTGGGCCGAACCCGGAAGTGATCCTGCCGTCCACCGGCCACATCATCGTTCCGAGCAAAGCAGCGTCCCCGTTCACTATGGGCCTCGGCACGACGCGCCGTACCCCCGGAAGGAATTCCGGCGGAGGCGAGAGGTCTGGTGAACCCAGCGCCGCGATAATCTCTTCCGCGGAAAGTCCATCCGGAATGGGGCGCGGAATGGAAAGCCCCTCCATGAAAAGCGGCATGTTTTCTTCCAACTCATCTTCTTCCGATACCCTTGCTTCCGAAGACTCTTTCTCCAGGGTCGCGGAGCTGTCAGGTTTCAAGGCAGGAGTTTCTGGAGTTTCTCTGGGAGGCTCAGGGATTGGGGAAACGAGAAGCGGAAGGAATGCAAGTTTTTCTTCTTTTTCCGCTTTTTCTTCCATTTTTTCTTTTTTCACGACAGGGGCACTTTTTTCCTCGGTATTCTGAAGAACCTCAGCGATCTGAGGAACCCCATGCAACTTTACCGTCACCAGAGGGGCGTTTTTCCGCGAGACGGCCTCCATCTGGATGAGAAGCGCCTCGCGCTTCGAGGCGGGTACGCGCAGGGTCTCCCCCTGAGGGGGCGGCCCATCCCAGCCGTTGGCCTCGAAGACGTTCAGCAAGCTTATTCCCCGCGCTAGGCAGAGTTCCTCTAACTTTTGCCTGTCCTCGTCCCAGATCAAGACCGTTTCCTCCGCGCGGGATGGAAAAGCGCCCCAGAGGGAAAACGCAAGAGTCAACAGAAAGGCCGTCAGAGGGAGAAAAAATTTCCGCAGCATTGTTGGTTGGAGGAACTAGCGTGGTTCATCCCAGAAAGGATAGTAGACGCGAAGGTGAGTCAGGGAGCGGAGGGCGTCGTCCACCCTCCCGGAGACCGCGGGGAGCGTCCTCCAGGCCCCTCCGCCGAAACGCCCCAGTACCAGAGGTTTTCTGCCATAGGTACTCCATAGATCCGGCAGGACGTCACCTTGGGTTCCCGGCAGAAGGGTTCCCGCGAACAGGGGAGGCGTTCCCTCCAGGGGGCCTTGGCCGGGCAGCGGCGCCACGATCATCCACTGGGTCAGTTTCCATGCGTTGGTCATTTCGGGGGAGGTCAAAGCGTGGCCCAAGGGCATGATCTGAATCCCGCCTACCTGCCCGCGCGGGGCCGTCGCCACGTCGATCACGCCTGAGTGGGACGCACGGATCCGCCCCACGTCCTGAATCTCTGTGCCGCCAAAACGTCCCACGCCTCTCACCGGGCGCACCACCCGGGCCACAACCACCGGGCCGTCGCCAGACCAGGCGACGACACGCCCCCCCGGCCGGTTCTCGAACTCCACCATCCAAACCTTCGGCTTTGCTGGCAGTTCCGACTCAATCACCAGCGCCTCGCCCTCCCTTATCGGGAGCGCGTCACCGGAAAGGGGCGCAAGGGGCCGCCTAACGCCGTCTCGTCCCTCGATGAAGGCCCCTGAGCCTGTCAAGGGAGCAAAGCCTCCGAAAATCCCCGTGCCCGCCGGGGTGTCAATCGAAAAAAAAGCGCCCAGCGGAGCGGCCGGGGCTATAGTAACGGTGGGGACAAGGCTGAAAATACGCCCTTTCCCCTTTTCCACCTCCACCAAAATGTGGATGGCGTTCACCGCCGCCGCGCAGACGGCTTGAGGCTTTCCCCACTTGCTGGCGGTGTAGGCCGGCCAGTTGGTTTTTACGGGCAGGGCACGGACAAGGCCTAACTCGGCGGTTTTCCCGTCAGGGAGGGTTGCCGTGACCATACCGCCCGCCTGGAAGGGCACGCGCAAAACCAGCCCACTTGCCCAGATGGGAGAAGCGCAGAGAAACCCCAGTACCACCCATGTCAGAGCGGAAAAAATTTTTATCTTGTTTTGCATTCTATGTTCCCCATCCTCAACGCAAACGCAATCCAGCACATTCTATATTTCTTTTTACGGTTTGTATAGGGTCTGCTTAAAACCATGCTAAAGTATAATAAGAAAGTGGATTCCCCAAGGGACCGATTCATATTTTCTGAAAGGATTGAGGAACGGATGAAAACCACGTATACCCCAAGCGGCACCTGCTCAACCCGCATTGAGGTGGACATCGAGGATGGAGTCATCAACGACGCGCGGTTCACAGGCGGCTGCAACGGCAACTTGCAGGGCGTCTCGGCGTTGGTGAAAGGAAGGGACGCCCGCGAGGTCATCGGCCTGTTGAAAGGGGTTCGCTGTGGGGCGAAAAACACCTCTTGCCCCGACCAGCTCGCCAGGGCCATGGAGCGTGCTTTGACCCAGGCCGGGCAATCCGCGTGAGGTGCACCCATGAGGCGGGAAAAACAAGAAAGCTCAAAGGAAGGAAATTCCAGGAGCTTTAGCGGCGGTGCGAAATGGCGGGCCGTTCTGCTCCATGTCCTGCTGCTCCTTGCGGTGTTTTGCCTTTCGCGCCTCGCCCAGGCGGCGGTCGTGGAAGCGGACCCGGAACTGCATCGCGTTATGGGGGACCTTTACGTTCTCTCCGCCGCGATGCAGCTTTACCGCGACGACGCGCGCGCGGTGCAATGCCCTGTTCCCTCCGAGCTGGAAGGCTACCTGACCAAGCCCCTTCCCAGCGCGTGGGCGGAGAATTACCGCACCGCCGAGGCCAACGGCGATTGGTGGGTGGGGCGCAGGGTTCCAGAGTTCTCCAGCGCCCGCAAGTTCCTAAGAGTCAACGCCGAAAAGTTCGGCCTGTACGAACGAGAGAACGAGGACGGGGCGAGGCTCTGGCTGGGGGACTCCTTCGTCTGGGTGAAGGCTGTCTCCCCCGTGAAGACGGTGAAGATGAAGAGAGCCGCGCAGACCGATGAGGAAACCCTCCAGGCTGCGGAAGGACAGGATCCGCGCCGTCTGTTTTTCAACGTTCCAGGAACGGAAGAATATTGGTGGAGCGACCTGCTTTTCACCGAAAAAGCCCGCGAGGAGGTACTGAAAAAATTCAAGGGAACAGAAGGCCCCCTTGCCATTCCCCTCGCGCCGAAAGAAGCGGAAGAGGAGTTCTCCGCCTCCCCTGTAAAGCTTCCGCCCGAATATAACCTGGGCAAGAGCGAGGACGGCCCCCACGTGGAAGTGGGCGACGTCATCTTCAAGGTAAGCCCTCGGTGATAGGGAACGGCTCCCTTCGCTCTTTGGGGGCGTTTAACGGCGCCACTCTAGGGGTTTATCACTTTCATCCCTAACTCGAACGCCTTGAGGTTCGCTTTAAGGTGCTTGGGCGGCGACAGCTCTTTCAGGGCCGCCGCCACCTGTTCTTCCTCCAAGCCTTCCGCCTTCATGCCGCTGGCCGCGCCCAAAATCAGCACGTTCAAGAAAAGGTAATTCCCCCCCATGTGGCGGTCCAGGATTTCGTAGCCCAAGAACGGGCAAGTTTGTATTTTTTTGTCGGAGAGGTGTTTTTTCAGGTGCGCGTTTTCCAACGCGCAGGGTTCGTTAATGTTGACCAAGAACGTCCCGCCTTCCCTCAGAAACGCCAGGCTGCGAATACCCTCGTTCTGGTCGAAGGCCATCAGCACGTCGGCGTGACCCTCCGAGACCAAGGGGCTCCGGTAATCGCCCACCTTGAAGTGGCTGATGACCGACCCGCCGCGCTGCGCCATGCCGTGCACCTCGTTGCCGATGACGGGGAGCCCCTTGTCAATGGCGATCTTGCCCAGCACTTTGCTGGTAAACAGGATGCCTTGTCCGCCGATTCCCACGATGACGTATTTCATGCCGACTCACCCTCCTTTTGAGCCGCGATAGCCCCGTGCGGGCACACACCCGCCGCGCAAATGCCGCATGACACGCAGAAACGTATGTCCAGCGAGGTTTTTCTCTTTTCCTCATCGAATACCAAGCCTGGACAGGCGAAGTAGTCGATGCAGTAACGGCAGCCGATGCACTTATCCTCCAGTACGGTGACGGGAATTTTTTCCTGCGGAACCCGAAGCAGCATACAGGGGTGCCGGAACACGAGGACAGCGGGAGTCGAGTGGGTCTTGGCGTGTTCCCAGGCGCGTTTGACGGCCTCCGCGCCCGCGCCCATGCTGTAGGCGTCTACCGCCTCCACGAAAGAGACGCCGCATCCACGGGCCGCCGCCTCGATGGGCACCGCTGTGCCCTTGTCGTTCTTCCGTGGTTTGCCGCCGAGACCTGGGTGGGGCTGACCTCCCGTCATGGCGGTGAGGCTGTTATCCAGCACGCAGAGCACGAAGGCGTGTTTATTGTAGACGGCGCTCAACAGACCGGGCAGACCCATGTGGAAGAAGGTCGAGTCCCCAAGAGCAGCCACGATGGGGTGCGTTTGCCCCGTGGCCTTGTGGGCCATGTAAAAGCCCGAGGAGACGGTGACGGCCCCGCCCATGCAGAGGGCGGTGTCCACCGCTTTCTGATTGACGCCCAAGGAGTAGCAGCCGATGTCCGAGGGGTTGATCGCCTTGGGGATCGCCCTGCGGATGGCGAAGAAGCTGGCCCGATGGGGGCAGCCTGCGCAAAGCTGCGGCTTACGCGGGGTCAGTTTAAGCTCCTCGACAGCGGCGGAGAGTTCGGAGACGTCCGGTTCCGAAGGAGTTTCGCCTAAGCGGGAGAGGACGATTCGCTCGATTACCTCGGGCAGAAGTTCCCCTGCGCTGGGCACGACGCCGTTCCAACGGCCGTCGGCCTTGGCGCGGTTTAAAAGCTGCATTTCAATAACAGGGTAGATCTCCTCCAGAATGAGGGCCTTTTCGTGCCGGGCGATGAAGTCCTCTACTAGGGCGGAGGGCAGAGGATAGGGCGTGCCCACCTTCAGCACGGCCACGTCGTCGCGGCCCCACTCGTCTAGCAAGTCGCAGAGGATAGAGAAGGCGACGCCCCCTGCCACCACGCCCAGGGCCGCCTTGCCTTTGGCAGGCCGCTCGCGGTTGTAGCGTCCCCAGTCTACCTCGAACTCCTTCTGTATCCGGGTGATTCGGGTGTTGTGGTGCGGGTGCGCGCGGCGCACGGTGGCGGGAAGCGGCGACCAGCGCTCAGCGTCTTTTTCGAACTTGACGGGCGTTCCCAGTTCGAAGCCCTCCACGACCTCTACGGTCTGGCGGCTGTGGGAGACTCGCGTTGTCGGACGCAGCATGACAATGACCCCATGTTTTTCCGAAAGCGTGTAGGCGTCCTTCACCATCGCAGCGGCCTCGGCGGGGTCCGAGGGGTCCAGACACGGAACCTTCGCGAACATGGCGAAGAAGCGGCTGTCCTGTTCGGTCTGGGAGCTGTGGGGTCCCGGATCGTCGGCGGATATCAGGAGCATTCCCCCCTTGAGCTGGAAGAGCGCTCCGCTCATAAACGGGTCGGCGGCCACGTTAAGCCCTACCTGCTTCATGACAGCGCAGGCTCGCGCCCCCGCGAAAGAAGCGGCGATCGCCGCCTCGAAGGCCACCTTCTCGTTGGCGCCCCACTCCACCACCGTTGGTGCGCCCAGCCTGTCCGCGCACGCAGCTATTGCGGGCAGCACTTCCGAGGATGGCGTTCCCGGGTAGGCGGTCGCTACCTGGCACCCGGCCGCGACCACCGCTTGCGCTATCGCCTCATTGCCCAAAAGCAAAGCCTTTTTGCCCACCTTTCAAATACACTCCTTTCCCAAATCTTGGGGCTCTGCCCCAAACCCCGCTTAAGGGTCGCAGACCCTTAAGAATCCCATTGATTGGGCGCCTTCTCGCGTGTCAGTATATCGCGGTTGTGCACGAAAGGGTTTACGCCATTTTCCTGATAACGCGTGAAAAAAGAACCCCACAGCTGCGAAAAAATTTTCTTGACAAAGAATCAAAGAAAGCAGAAAATGACGACTATGGGTTAAAAGGAAAATATGCGAGGTGGAATGAATATGGCAAAGGCGGCGTTGTTTTTGACGGATGGTTTTGAGGAGACGGAGGCGCTGACGACGACGGACATCTTGAGGCGCGGCTCCGTAGACGTGACGACGGTTTCCCTGACCGGAAGGGAGATGGTGCAGGGCAAGCATGGGATCGCCGTCCAGGCAGACGCGCTGTTCAATAAGGCTGCGACGGAACCGTTCGACATGCTGGTCATTCCCGGCGGAACCACCGTCTACACGGAGCACGAGGGTCTTTTGGACTTGGTTCGGCGCTGCGACCGGGAGGGGAGGAAGCTGGCCGCGATCTGTGCCGCACCCGCGGTGTTCGGCAAGGCGGGGATACTGAAGGGCAGGAAGGCCGTCTGCTACCCCGGTATGGAGTCTTGGCTGACGGGTGCTGTCATCGGTTCGGACATCGTGGAGACGGACGGACACATTACGACCTCGAAAGGTCCAGCAACGGCGGTGTTCTTTGCTTTGAAGCTCTTGGAGATCCTGCAAGGTCCGGAAACGGCCAAAACCGTCGCCGACGCCTTCCTGGTTCCGTTGATTCAAGGAAGCACGGATTAATGGGGTTCTTAGGGGCCTGAGGTCTTCACAAGGGGGGGACATTTATGGAGAAAATATTTGGCCTCAGCCTTACGCTGTACGAAAAAATCTGGTTTGCGGTTTTTTGTTCTATTGGGATAGCGCTGCCCCTGCTTTGGAGCGAAACCCTCATTGGTTTCGCCGCCTTTTTCAGTGGTATCGTCTGCGTACTGATGGCCGCGAAAGGCCTGCGCATGAACTACGCCGCGGGCATCGTCAATTGTCTTGCCTATAGTTATGTCAGTTTTCAAAATGGATTGTATGGCGAGGTTATGTTAAACATGCTTTATTATCTTCCCATGCAGTTCATTGGCTTCCACGTTTGGAACAATAAAACGGGGCCGGACGGGATCGTCGAGATGAGAAGGCTTTCCCCAACGCTGTTGTTGGCGTACTGCGCGGCCAGCGCCGCCGTCACCTGGGCCTATGGGATGTTTCTTGACGGTATTGAAGGGCAGGTCACGCCGTTCATCGATTCGTCCACCAACGTGCTGTCTGTGACTGCCGCGCTGCTCATGACGTTCCGCTTCCGCGAATACTGGCTCTTTTACATCCTGGTCAACTGTATTTCCGTTGTGATGTGGGCGCTGCGCCTGTACAGCGGCCAGACCGGCGCCGTCGCGATGGTAGTCATGTGGACGGCGTACCTCGTGAACTCCGTTTATGGGTTGTACATCTGGTACGGCGGGCGCCGCTCATGAGCGGGACAGCCGGCCTGTGCCTCGGCAAATACGCACCCTTTCACCTGGGGCACAAATCGGTTATCGACGCCGCCTTGTCGGAAACAGGCCGCGCTGTGGTGCTGGTGTATGAGGACGACGTTACGCCGGTTCCCGTCCACGTCCGGGCAAACTGGATTCGGAATATTTACGCGGGGATGAATGTATCCGTTTACGAGTGTTACAGTGCCCCTCAGGAGACAGGTTACACGCGAGCAATAATGGACGCGCAGGAATGTTACCTGCTCAAGAAGCTGTGCGAGTTCGGCGAAAGCGTGACACACTTTTTCAGCTCAGAACTCTACGGAGAGCACGTGAGCCGTGCTCTCGGCGTCGTGGACAGGCGTGTGGACCAACGCCGCGTGAAAATCCCAGTCTCGGCGAGCGCCATTCGGGAGAATTCCTACCGTTGGCGTAAATTTATCCCTCCTCAGGTCTACCGCGATCTGGTCACAAAGGTCGTTTTCCTCGGCAGCGAATCCACCGGCAAATCCACAATGGCGAGAACAGCGGCGGAGGCCCACGGCACCGTATTCATGCCGGAATATGGCGCTGAATACTGGTTCGCGCACCAGCGGGATGGAAAACTTGCTCCTGAACAACTGCTGGAACTCGCGCGCGGACATTTGGAACACGAGCAGGAAAAGCTGTCCGATGCGGACACGTACCTGTTTGTCGATACAAACGCCATCACCACGTATCTTTACGCCCTGGACTACCACGCGGCCGCACTGCCGGAGTTAACGGCCCTCGCGGGTGAGTGTCACGCGCGCTACGACGTGACGTTCCTGTGCGGGGACGATATTCCCTACGACGACACGTGGGACAGACGGGGCAAAGAGAAGCGGCGGGATTTTCAAAAGCGTTTCATTGGAGAACTGAAGGAGCGGCGCGTTCCCTACGTGCTTCTCGAAGGCGGGATCGAGCCGCGAATGGAGAAAGTCAGGGACGTACTGCGGCACTACGGCAGGTGGAGAGGAGAAAAAAGGTGAACGGCTGCGCTATAATCAGACAAACGCCAGCTTCTCGTTGACTTCCACGTGATTGAAGAGCGCTTCAGAGATTTCTATCGTTCCCAGCTCCAGCATGTTTTTGATCCTGACAAGCTTCAGCCGCTCCCTGTCCACGCCCCTTGCCGCTTGTATCGCTATGCGGATCGCCTCCTCATCCGTGTCGGCAACGATGAGTATCTTCGCGTCCTCGGGACATTTCACGGCTACGGCGTTCGCGTAGGTCTGCGCCAAAAACACCATGCTATTGATCACGGGAACGGGCAGGACAAATTTCCTAAGAGCGTGTTTTAAAAGGTCTCAGGCAGACCGAAGGCGTCTCAACATGAGGTTGATCACAGCCAGCTTGATAACAGTCTCACTATTCCCCGTCAGACGCTCGTAAT
>JAITGX010000035.1 GCA_031280275.1 Synergistaceae bacterium | reverse complement strand
GCCGCAGCCGCTGAAAAACGTCCATCGCGATGCTCGCACCGTCTTTGATGCGGCTCCAGCCGATGCGCGCGGCCAGCGTGGCGGCCTTCAGGCCGACGAACCCGGCGGCTAGGCCCACGACCAGCTTCGTCTTCCAAGAGTGCCGCACCCTCCGTAAGAAGATGCACAGGCTGACCTTCTATCTCGAAAATTTCCGAGCCCTCGGCGTTTATCCCGCTTCGGCCGTGGGGGCAGCAGGGCAAACCGATGTCGCAGGTTCCGGCAGTTCCGTGCCCTGCGCAGGTCGCGAGGGGCATTTAATTTCCACCCTTCTTGACGCGCACCTTAATCGCGGGCAGCAGGTCAATGCAGCCGTCCGCCATCCTGATGGCGCTCCCAAAGCTGTCTGTGAACGAAAAAACGTGTGCGTTCCGGTCGTATTCCATTCGCGCGCCGTCCGCGTACTCTACGATGTGTATCCCCTCGGCGGCCCCGGCGGGCAGCGGCATTTTGTTCGAGAACAGGCCCAGCAGCACAAAACCCTCCGAACCGTCCCCGTACGGGGAGATAAAAACCGCCTGCTCCCCTATATCCGGGTGCCAAAACTCTTTATCATTGCCTGCCCGCGCCTCGAACCACGGCGACAGCGGCGACACCCGCTCGCCGAAACTCACCCGGCACAGGCCTTTTTCCGGCTGCACCTCCGAAACCACGCCCACCTGTATCAGGTTGCAGATTCGCCGCTCCAGCTCACTCAAGGGGCAGAGTCCCCAAGGGGCAAGCCCCTTGACCCGTCAGCCCTTCGGAAGGGCGCGTGCGCCCTTCACCCGATAGCCCTTCGGGCGTGTGAAAGCAAGTGTACGGCCCCTCCCGTTGGTCGGGATTGCGGGGCGTTACGTTTCCGATGCGCGGACGCTGCCAGACTTGCCTCTCCTCTATCTCCACGACGGGATACGCTGCCGTGAACAGCCAGGCGTCATTGGACAGATACGGCCCTTCCACCGCCTCAGACCGCTCAATCTCCACCCTCGCGTACAACGTCTCCCCCAGCTCTATCATGGGATTCCGCGCTAAGTCGGCTATCAGGGCGGAGTAGTCGTAGCGCTTCTTCTGGCTGAAAAAGACAACCGCTATCTCCGCCGTCACCCAGGCGTACGCCGTCAAACCGCTTTGCTCCTGCACGCTGCGCGTCACCGTCCGTCCCTCGATGGATATAACGAACGTCTCAGGCTCTTCGCCGTCGCTGGGCCGCGTATCCGGTATTGCCGCCGCTATCCGCCGCTCCAGTTCGGTGACGAGGATGTCCTCAACACGGGGTATCACCGGCGGAACACCCCCTCAATAAGCATTTTTACCACCATGCTGACCACGCTGACGGCCAGTCCAACAAGGATTTTCTGCATGCTGGATATTTTTTCTTCCAAATGCCCCAGCCGCGTCTCAATCCGCGCGATCGCCACAGGGATGGAGTCGCTGCCGCCAAGGCCATGCGCGTTCAGTGCCCCGACAATCGCCCGCAGCGTGTCTATCAGGCGGTCTATCTCGGTATGTCCCTCACTGCTGTCATTTCGTGGCGGCATCCCTACCCCCTACCCCCGTTTAATCGCGTTAGAAACATGTTTGAAAGACACTTTTTTCTCTCGCAGGTATTCCAAGACCCCCCAGAGCTTTTCATGCCCCTTGCGGGCCGTCTGTTCGCGTTTAGCCTCGCTTGGTTAGCTTTGGTCAAAAATTTTTGTCGATTTTCGGCGCGCTCCAGACTTCAAAAAATCTTCAAAAACGTGTAAATGTGCTTCAAAACCGGCTTCAAGAGTTTTCGGATGAAGCTCCCTTTTTGCGCTTTGCCGGACGATCGTCGTTTTCAGAGGAGGGGACAGCTTCCTCTTCAGCAGTCTCGTTCTCTTTTTCCCGTACAATCGGCTTGTACTTTTCCATCGTCTTCAGCACCTTATCCACGTATCCCTGGTTGACGAATTTCCCGTCCGGGCGCGTTCTGGGCGTCCCGGTGTTGCAGGCCGACACGACGCCCGCCAGGCCGTATTTCTCGTGATAGCGCCCCATGAGCCGCTTCAGGTATTCCGCTCCTAGGGGGAGGCAGACCTTCGGCTCCGCCAACTCCGGCAGCCAGCCGTCGAATCCCAAACTCCGCGCTGTCGCACCCATGAGCTGCATTAGGCCCCAGGCCGTTTTCTGCATGATGTTTTCCGTGCTCAGGTCGCACGCCGACGGCCGGCTCGCCTGCATCACCGTGTAGGGATAATTGGCCGTGAGCCGGGCAGCGTAGGGGTTTCCCCCGCTCTCCGCCTCGATAAGCGCCAGCACCAGTTCCGGCGGTACCTGCGCCTGCTGCGCCGTCGTGATAACCATCCCCAGCAGTCTCTCTAAAATCCACTCCATCACTTGATTCCTCCTCAGATAACCTCAGATAACCGTCACGCCTACCGTTCCGCCGGTTCTGCCGACCTCACGCAGCTCCTCGTACGCCCGGCTTTTCCATTAAGACGCCAATTTCAAAATATCGTTCGCGTCGTGAAATACGTAATCCGTCAAGGCAGCCTGGCGCGGAACCTTGTCCGCCTGCGAAAGGTAAAAGGTGTTCAGCACGGGCAGCGCGCAGGCCATCGCGCAGCAGCCCATCGCCATCCTCACGTGTTCTTCCTCCGCCTCGTTCTTGGGTTCGCGCTCCCGCAGCAGCGCCTGCACCGTCAGGACAGCGCTTCTCACGTAGGGGGTTAACCGCTCGTCCGGGAAGCTCTTCGGCACGCCCCCAAACGTCCGAAGGCAGCTCACGTCTATCTCTATACTCATCACCGGATCACCTGATAATGCTGACCCTTACCTGCCTGCTCCGGCTCTCGGCGTAATCCAGCCCCAGCACCGTTATCCGCGCGCTGCCATACACTCCCCCGACGCCCTGTTTCACGTTGTCAAGGTCGATGTATTGTTTTTCCTGCAGATACGCCGCCACGCGCCTGAAATCCTGCTCGTCCAAATTCGTGTCCCCGCGGATCGCCTCCAGCGAAACGAACGCCGGATACTCCGCGGACAAACGGTTCAATACGGTCATTCGACCTCTTTCGGCGCTCATTTCCTCTCCTCCTTTTACGTCTTACGTCATTGCGTACGCGATTACCGCCGCGTCGTCAACGGCAACCTGAAAATCGAACGCCGAGTCAAACGTGTACTTGATACAGCGTTCCTCGCCGCTGAGTTCCCGGTAACGCTCCATTGCGGTGTTGACGCCGTAAATCAGGTTCGGCAGCGGCGTAAACAATACGGTGTCCCTCGGCATTTCGTTCAGCGCGATAACCTCGTAGCCCAGATAGGTCAGGGCTTTTTTATCCAGCATATGACCGAGCCCGCCGTACATCTGCCCGATTTGACGCTGATACAGCTCCGCGTCGCCGCGCGCCAGGATAAACGCCGTCTTATCGCCTTTATAGATGTCCGGCAGCGTCTCGGCCATCGCGCCCAAGAGCGCCTCCCAGCTGACGGCGGCGGGTGAGCCGCCCATGTACTCGTTCACGTCGAGCTTGTGGCTCGCCGCAGCGTCTTTCACCAGCTGAGGCCAGCCTTTGTTTAGATTTTCAAATGCTTTTCCGGCGTAATTATCCGCCGCGCCCGTCAACGCCAGTAATACCACGTCGCTGCCGTAGGTCTCCGCCAGCCGCCCGCTTACCATATTTTCCAGCCCCGGCCTGTGCTGGTTGTCCCGCAGGTAGTCGAAGGGAATGCGCGCGAAAAGCTGCGCGTCCTTCATTTCGAGCTGTTTGCCGGCGTTCCCGAAACGGGTGCAGTCCTCCGGCGCCGCGCCTTGCGGGACGCGCTGCAAGACGCCCCGCAGCAGTTCCCACACGTTCACGTCCTTACTCAACTTCTGCGCCCTGTCCACCGTCACGCGGGAAAGTATTGGGCTGCCCTTCACCGCCAGGTCGATGAACTTATCCGATTCCTGCGGCCTCAGCGTCCCGCCGGCGTTGACCAGCGCCGGGTCGAAGTCCCCGGATTTTTTGAACTGCTCCATCACCGCTTTAAAGCTCTTGTCCAATTCGCTCACTCCTTAAAAAGCTCCCGCGTGTTCCGAAAAGCCGCGTAATCGACCAACGGGAGATTGTGCGTGTTCGACGGCGAAGCCTATCGGGTTCTAGGGCCTACGGCCCTAGGCGGGTTCTAGGGCCTGCGGCCCTAGGCGAAGCTGATTCCGTCGGCGGAGCCATCCACGCCCTTGGACATCTGGCCCGGCGTCGCCGTCTCCAGTGTTTTCAGGCGCTCGTCGAGCTTGACGACGGACTCAAGCAATGAAGGGATGTTCTCCAGCGCTGACGCTATTTTCGCTATTTCTTCGGCGTCCGCTTCGGCGGGCTCGGCCTTCTTTACCTTGCCGTCCTCCGCTTCCTTCGCTTCCTTTGCTTCCTTACCTCCCGCTCCTTTCAGAACCCGCGCCAGCAGTTCCTCCATCTTTGCCATAAACCCCTCTTCCCCCTTTTTGACCTTCGCCGCGTACCCCGCCATCGACAGCCCCGCCAGTGAGCCCTTTTTTACGTCCTCCCAGAGCGCGTTATCCTCCACGCGAACCGCTGCCGCCCAACTTCCCTCCGGTTCATCCGGGAAAAGCGAGTCCGCGCCTTTTATAATCCAGCTCTCCGCCACAAACGCTCCCTTGGGGTCGAAGTCGTGCCGCGCGTCCACGTTCAGCAATTTCAACCCCTTCATGAACCCGTAGGCCGCTTTCTCAATTTCCTCGCGGCTCGCGTACTCTCCCTGGCTGTCCACCTGCTCCGGACTGTACACGATCCCGTAGACCACGCGCTTTTCATCACTCTTCTTAACTTTTTTCAACGGCGTTTCGAAAGCTTCCAGATTGCCGCCGCCCTCAATCCCAGACTTCCAAATGACTTTTTTCCCGTTCGCCCCCTTCGAAACCAGCGAGATAAAATCCACCCTCATCTCCTTCAATTCCGTTGGCATTGCTCCCCCTCCTGTCCCATGTTTCACCTTCATGAGCGGTTCATGAGCGGTTCATAAGTGGTTCATAAGTGGATAATACAAAATCTTTAACTTAAATCAATATAGATATATACATCTATATTGATCACAGCAAAACTTAACCCTACACTCAAGGGGCAAAGCCCCTTGACCCGACAGCCCTTCGGGCGTGTGGCAGCGGCTTTACAGTCCCTCCCGTTGGTCGGGGGTAGGGGCATTGATTAATAAGGGCTTAAGCAGGGAGGTTATTTTTATGGGAGATAAAGAGGGCGTGCTGCCTCTATTCTTTCAGGTTGGGGGCGGTGAGCGTCTGAGTCCCATCCTGAAGGCCCGCGGGTCCTGCCCCGCCGAGGCCGCGGACGGGACGGTCTGCCCTCCGCTTCCCCTCGCTCAAATACTGTCGCTGACTTACTCGAACGCCTTTCACACACAGTGCATCGCGCTCAAGGTCGATATGGCCGTGGGCTTGGAGTATGAAGCGCCCAAGCCGGTGCAGACGTTTCTGGAGACCGTTTCGAGCGGCGATCCGTTTCTTGAGCTGCTGCAAAAAGCGGCCTTTGACTGGGAGTGCATGGGCAACGCTTATTTCGAGGCCGCCCGCTCACGGAACGGGAAAATAGGCGAGCTGTACCACGTCCACGCCCAGACGGTTTTCGTTAACGTGCGCGGCAGCAGGCTCGCGGGATACGTTCAGGAGGCGGGCGGCGCGCCGGTGGAGTTTTCCGTGTTCGGCGAGCGCAGCGGGCGTAATGAGCTGTTCCAGTTCAAGCGCTTCACCCCCCTTTCCACCTGGTACGGCCTGCCGGATTGGGTCGCGGCGCTGGAGGCGCTGCGGCTGGACCAGGAGAAAAAGGCATTCTACGCCGCGTTTTTCAAAAACTTCGCCGTGCCGTCTTACGCCGTCATCATGACGGGCGCGGAGTTCAGCGAGGAAGTAGAAAATACTGTAACGCGCGGGCTTCAGCAGCTTAAGGGGGTAGAAAACGCCCACAAAACCATGCTGCTCTCCGTCCCGTTTCCGAAAGACGAGGCGGAGATACGTTTTGAGAAGCTGATGGTGGACTTGAAAGACCTGCCGTTTGAAAAACTCTCCCAGGCAACGCGCGAGGAAATACTGGCGGCGCACGGTGTCCCGCCGCGTCTGGTGGGCATCGTGACGGCTGGGGCGCTGGGCGGCGGCGGTGAAATGGAAGGTCAATTGCTCTCGTTCGTTGAAATGAAGGTTAAACCCCGCATGCGATACCTGGAAAACCGGATAAAGCTGATTCTGCGCGACCAGGGTTTGCCGGAGGAGTTCACGCTGAAGGGCATAACCCCCTCCATTCCAAGAGAAGAGGCGGAGGCTAAAAAGCTGGGTGAGCGTGCGGCGGCGGGTGACGGCGCTTTGCGGGAAGTTTTAAAATCACTGGAAGAGCGGGGCGGGTTCTGATGGCCAGTGAAGGGATTGACCTCCAGAAGGCGGCCCTGCGCGTCGCCCATCGGATACGGGCGATAGCGATAAAAGAGCGCCTCGTCC
>JAITGX010000136.1 GCA_031280275.1 Synergistaceae bacterium | reverse complement strand
GTGGATTTTTTGTATGGACTCCTGACGGAGGGTTGGAAACTCTGGCTGATCGCAGGGCTCGCCTTTTTCACAGCCGAGGGCGTAAATCCGGGGACGTTTGCGCTTTTCTTCGGAGGGCTTGGCGCGCTGGTGACGTCCTTGACCTGCTTTTTCCTTCCGTCGGTGGCGGAAAGCGGGACGTGGCAGCTCTTGATTTTCGCTGGTATGTCGCTGTGCTCGCTTCTCCTGCTGCGTTCCCGGATCGCTCGTTTTACCCGGAAAGAGGCGGAGCCGGACATGTTCATTGGCCGGCAGGCAAGGGCCCTGACCGTTCTGCGCAGAAACGCTGCCGAAACGGGGCGCGTGCTGTTCGAAGGAACGGAGTGGACTGCCGCGCTCAGCTCCGACGCCCCCGATGAGATCCCCCAGGGACACGTCGTGGAAGCCGTGAAGATGGAAGGCCTCACCGTTCGCGTCCGCCCCGTTCAGGAATAAGGAAGTTATGAAAACACTTTGCAGCCAGATGGGAATGGCGGACGCGGTGTGGCTACGAAATTGAGGAAATCATGTATCAAAACTTAATGAAATATGGCTTCAGCGACCGTTTCAAACAAGAATCGGCAGAATATCCGGGGCTGTTCCCGGCTCGTGTGACCGAGCAGCACCGCGACTTGTACGTGCTCGTCAGCGAAAACGGAAATCTAAACGCAAGCGTATCGGGCAAATTGATTTACAACGCGGACGGGAATTTGGACTTTCCGGCTGTCGGCGATTGGGTAATGATCAACCGGACAGACAGCAGTTCCGGCAACGCGGTCATTCATCGTATTTTACGCCGCAAAAGCGTATTCACGCGCAAAGCGGCTGGCACGGGAATGAATGTTCAGGTGATCGCCGCGAACATCGACACGGTATTTCTCTGCATGTCTCTCAATGCTGACTTTAACCCGCGGCGGCTTGAACGGTATTTAACCGTAGCTTTAGACAGCCTGGCGAAGCCCATCATCGTCCTCACAAAGTCCGATTTATGCGAAGACTTGAGGGAAAAGCTGGACGAAATAGCGGCTATCAGCGCAAGTGCGGGCGTCGTAACTTGTTCATCCGAAAATGGCGATGGCGTGCATGAGATAGCCAGACTCATAGAACTAGGCGATACGGCGGCCTTTCTCGGCTCATCAGGCGTGGGAAAATCCACGCTGATAAACCGTTTGCTTGGAGAAGAACGGCTTACCGCAAAAAGCATCCGTGAGAATGACGGAAAAGGCAGGCACACGACGACCCATCGCCAACTGTTTCTGCTCCCCAATGGCGGGATTGTCATAGATACGCCGGGTATGCGTGAACTGGCGCTTAATTCAGGCGACGTCGCAAGAGCGTTTGAGGATATAGAAGAACTGGCGGCGCGGTGTAAATTCAAGGACTGCTCTCACACCGGCGAACCCGGCTGTATGGTGAGAACGGCTATTGCGGGTGGCAGCTTATCCCCACAGCGTTTTGAGAGTTATAAGAAATTACGGCGGGAAGCGGATTACACGAGCATGAACTCCCGCCAGAGGGATGCCGAAAAGCTCAATCGGATGTTCGGCAGCAAGAAAGAGCTGCAGCAATTCCGAAAAACCGTAAAAGCCAAGGGCAGCAGATGGAACGATAAACATCATTAGCGGCATACGCAATCCGAATCGGCAGCGTCGATTTGCAATTTCCCTATCCTTTCAGCACAATCAGGGGTTTAAAGTGATCCGTCACCTCTACGAGAACGCCCTCCTGGGCGGCGAGCACGGCCTCGATGCTCTTGTAAACCCAAGGGGCCTCGTCGAGAATGCCTTTGTCCGTCCGGCAGACCACGCCGTGCATGGTTTTTTCCAGCTTCTGAACGGTTCCAGCGTCCCGCGCTTCCCCGCGAGACAGTTTACGGCCCGCGCCGTGGGAAGCGGAATTGAGAAATTCCTCGTTGCCCAGACCGCGCGTAACCCACACGCCGTCGCGCTGGTTCGCCGGAATAACGCCGGGCTGATCCCTTTCCGCCGGGGTCGCGCCCTTGCGGTGCAACATCAGCCCCTCACCGGCCGGCACGGCGTGGTTGTGGTTTTCGTTCACCATGACCCCTGGGGAAGTGAGCTTTTGCACCTGATGCTTGTGCAGCTTCATGACCTCCAGCACACGCCTCATCATCGCCTGACGGTTGGCCAGCGCGAAACCCAGCGCCCAATTCAGGTCAGCCAGGTAGGCGCGCCCCAGTTCCGCGTTCAACGGCAGGAAGCGCCCTTTTCTCATGTACCAGGAGGCTATCTCGTACCCGGCCCGGCGCGAGCCGGAGTGGATGGTCACGCCAACCTCGTTCTTGGCGTTAGCGCCTATTTCGAGAAAATGATTGCCGCTGCCCAGCGTGCAAAACTGGGTGCTGACAAAGGGCTTGACCTTCTTGTCGAGAGCGGCATCACCGCTGGCTGACGCAAACGAAAACCCGGCGTCAACGCGCGCCTTCTTCCCCGCTCCGGCGGGAACGGCTTCCTGAACACGACTGAAGAGTTTTTTTCGCGCGTCCACGCTGTCGAGGCCAAGCTCCTTGAGCGTGGCCCCGGTATTCACGTGGCACATGCCGCAGCCGATGTCGTACCCGACAAAAGAGGGCGAGACCACGCCGCGCAGGAGCGCCACCCCTCCAATACAAAGATCGTACCCGGCGTGAACGTCCGGCATGACCGCCAGGCGCTCCAACTCCGGCATGGCCAACACGCGGATGATCTGCTTTTGGGCCTCAAGTTCGATCGACTCCCAGGGCACGGTGAGCCTTAGTTTCGGGTGAATCATGATGTCCCTCCAAATTTTACAAAACGGAAATCCACGTCCTGGGCAAGGTGCGTGAGTCTATTGTGGTCCTTGTCCCGAATGACGAACAGATGGTAACAATCGCTGTCCGTACCCAGCGAAAGCAACGCGAAACCCTTGCCCGACAGATAGCCGCCGATAACGCCCAGGGCCTTGTCGGTGAATTCTTCACCGCTGAACACGATTTTGTCGAAATCCAGCGAATAGCCCAGGTGCCTGCCCGCAGCCGCTAACGCCGCCACGACCTCTTCCGTCTCCTCTTTCCAGTCGATGTAAGCGCCGAACTGGGCGGAGGGGTTTTTGTCCTCGCCGTCAAGGGCAGAGTAGCCCGTCAGCCAGTAAGCGAAAATATGGCGCATCAGTTCATGTTTATCGTCCATATCCATCTCTTCGCACATTTCCGCGCACCATTCCCGATGCTCGGCGGCAAAAGCGTCGTACCCCTGTACCAGCTGTGCTATATCTTCCGTCGCCTTTCGATCGCCGTTCGTCAGAATGCCCGCCATTTCGATCAGGCCGTCCCAGTTGTACCGCTTCGCGCTGCTTCGAACCATCCTCAAATTCTCTTTCATAAGGTTTATGTGAACAGATCGAAAAGCTGGCCGACGGGGTAGCCGTAGAGGGTGGCGCGGGAAAAGCGCTGGTGGAGGCTGCGCTTAGCGTCTTCAAGAGTTTGGGACCGGACGCCGAGATGAATGGAGGCGGATGCCTCAATGTAGGCCGCGAGCTTGTCGCAGACGCCGATCAGCTGGCCGTCGATGGGGTCGCACGCGTCGCGGTTCAACTCGGCGGGAATGCCGCCCTGGTGGCGCACGGGCTCTTCGCAGCCCTCCTGCCGGGTCTTGTTGGTGAACTCCTCCTCGGTGTAGTAGCGCAGTTCGTCATACCAGGACTTGGGAAGCAGGGGGACGATCCGGCTCTCCATCGCCTCCCGCTCGTAGCGGTGGATCAGGGCTTCGAGGCCTCCCACGGAGGTCTTGATGGGTGAGACGATGTCCCGCGTCAGAATCTCCGGCAGGTCGTGGAACAGTCCGCCGAAGAAGTTGTTGCGGACCCGCCGGGGGCACGCCCCGATCTCGATGGAGAGCAGGTAAGCGGTGACGGCGACGAAAAACAGGTGCCCCAACACGGAGGTCTGGGGGATTCGCGGGGTCTGTGCCCACCGTTTCTGAAACGTCAATTGCCCCACCAGCGAGACGAACCCCCACAGTTTGGAGAATTTCGGCGCTAGGAGCATCTCCCGCGCAGCGGTGACGTCGATGCCCTCGATCTGGCTCTCAATTTCCTGTTGGGTCCGCTCGATACCGTACATGCCGGCGCTCCAGTGAAGGATGAAACCGAACTCCCACTTCGTGGCCAGGTAGTGCGCCGACCGCAGAATGCGCCTCTCCGGCGTGAGGGTCTGGGAGCGGTGATACTCGCGGAAGCGCTTCGTTAAACGACCCGGCAGGCCGGCCAACTCCGGCTCCAAGCTGCGGGAGACCCACTCGTTCAGCTCCTCGCGTGTGCCGTGGTCCTGCATCAGCTTATGGAACACCGGCGGGCGGATGTCCGTGACGACGACTCGGTGCAGAAACTCGAAAATCCCGCCCTCGATCAGGGTCAGCCAGTCCACGGCGCGCCCCTCGTCTTCCTCGCCGCGGCCCAGCGTCCAGGCAATGACCATCTTGTGCCCCTGCTTGCCCAGCTCCGTAAACGCGGCAGGGTGAGGGCAGTCGTTCCACCGCTCCATGCTGGCGGCGGAGAAAATGCGCTCAAGAAGAGGCCGAGTGATCATGAGTCCTCCATCTTCGGAGAGGCAGCCGCTGTCAAAGCCTGATGGTACTGGCGGACGATGACCGCCGCCGTGTAGCCCGCTCCCAGTCCGTTATCGACGTTCACCACGGTGACGCCCATGGCGCAGGAGTTCAGCATGGTCAGGAGCGGGGCCAGGCCGCCCAGGTTCGCGCCGTAGCCGGTGCTGGTGGGAACGGCCACCACGGGGCAGGAGACGAACCCCCCCACCACGGTGGGCAGAGCGCCCTCCATCCCCGCGACGGCCACGATGGCCTTGGCGGACTGAAGCTCATCGACGTGGGCCAGCAGACGGTGGAGTCCCGCCACGCCCACGTCGTAGAGCCGCAGAACGTCGCACCCCATGTACTCAGCGGTGACGGCGGCCTCCTCGGCGACGGGAATGTCGCTGCTGCCCGCTGTAACCACGGCGACCCCCTTGTAATGGGGGCTTTCCTGACGCCGGATGCCCGTCAGTCGCGCCTTCGCGTGCAAAACCGCGCCGGGGATAACGGAGGCGATGACCTCATGCTGCCGCATCGACACGCGAGAAAACAGAACGTTCTCCTGCGTATCTTGGAGCGCCTGGGCGATGTTCATGAGCTGTTCGTCGCTCTTACCCGGACAGTAGATGATCTCGGAAAAGCCCGTGCGCTTGGACCGGTGCGTGTCCAGCTTCACGTCCTCCGCGACGTTTTTAAAAGGAAGCGATTTTATAAAGTTCAGCGTTTCGTCCATGCTGCCTCACATCCACTTGTTTTTTTTCAGGAGCAGGTACAAGGCGAGGGTGACGCCCGCCATAAGGCCCAGTACCAGCGGGTAGCCGAGGGGCCAGCGCAGCTCTGGCATGATGTCGAAATTCATCCCATATACGCCGGTGATGACCGTCAAGGGGCCGAAAAACAAGGTAAGCAGGGTAAGCTTGTTCATCGTGTCGTTCATTTTCACCGTTAACTTGCTGTCGTGAGTGTGCAGGAGTTCACCGCTTATTTCGTACAGGCTTTCCGCGAAGTCGTAGAGCTTTTTCATTCGCGTTTCGACGCTGTGGAAATAGCGGTTGTGTTTTTTGTCGATGAGTCCGTTTTCGTCCATCAAAATCTGCGTGCCCAGGTACGAAAGGGCCCGGAGCTGCTTCTTAGCGACGTAGGTGGTGCGCCGCAGGCGGCCTATGTCCGTCAGGTGATTCCTGCCGGATTGTGTCGTGATGGCCTCGGAGAGGGCCTCCATGTCGTCTTCCAGCACCTCCAGCATGTCGGAAAAATCTCCCAGCAGCCTGCTTAAAACGAGAAAATACAGCCTGTTGAGGCGGCCAGCCTTATCCGCCAGACCCTTGGCGGCCGTCCAGACCTCCGCCTCCAACTGGGCAGTTTTGGGGGTGTGGTGCTCCGGCAGCACCAGGGCCAAGTAGTGCCCGGAAACGTACAGGTTGATCTCCCTCAAGGCGAAACAGCTGAACTCCGGCTTGCCAAACTCCAGCTTGTTGAACTCCAGCTTGCTAAATTCCGGCTTGCTGGGTTCCAGCTCCATGTGCACCAAGCTCACGAAATCGTACCCATCGCAGCTGGCGTAGCGCACGCTTTCGTCCAGATTGTTGCACTCAAGAACGGTACTCTCGTCCCACCCGAAGGACTCCCGCAGGGTTAGGGTCTCCGGCGCGTAACACATGATGAACAGTTCCCCGGTACCGCGCAAGGTCTCAGGAAACGCCGATACCTCCAGCGCGTTTTTCCCCGCGTAGTCGTAGAGTTTCATCTGCTAGACCCTGAAGCGATAACCCGCACCCCACACCGTTTGGATGTGGACGGGGCTGGAGGGGTCACGCTCGATCTTCTCGCGCAGTCTGTTGATGTGCACCGCCACCGTGGCGATGTCGCCCAAGGCGTCCATCCCCCAGATACGCTCGTACAAGGTCTCCTTGCTGAACACCACGTCGGGGTTCGCGGCAAGGAACGTCAGGAGTTCGTACTCCTTATTTTTCAGGTCGATCTCGTTCTCGTCCACGTAGACCCGATGCGCTTTCGGGTTGATGCGGAAGCGGCCTGCGGCGATCATTCCGTCCTCGGCGGGATGAGTCAGCCTCTCGTACTGGGCAATGTTGGCCTTCACCCGCGCCACGAGTTCGGTGGGTGAAAAGGGCTTCGAAATGTAGTCGTCTGCGCCGAGCCCCAGTCCGCGTATTTTGTCGGCGTCCTCCGTCTTTGCCGTCACCATCAAAATAGGAATGTCCACCGCGGCTCTGGCCTTCTTCGCCACCTCGTACCCGTCCAGGCCGGGCAACATCAGGTCCAACAGAACCAGGTCGTACCCGCCGGAGAGGACCTCTTTCAGGCCGTCGGTTCCATTGGTCACGATAACGCTCTCGAACCCGTTGATTTCGAGAAAATCTCGCTCGATCTCCGCTATCGAGGAGTCGTCTTCCACGATCAAAATTTTTTTCCTGTCCATGTTTTCACCCCTATCCGCTCGCCTTTCCGTCCCCGCCGCGGGCAGGAAACGCTATCACGATGGACAGGCCGCCCCCCAGCGCGGGCGCGGCCTCGACAGCGCCGCCGAAGTACCTCACGATCTTGGCCGCCACGGCAAGCCCAAGCCCGCTGCCCTTACTGGGGTTGTTCCGCGACGGATCGCCCCTGTAGAATACGTCGAAAAGCCTGGGAAGCGCCTCCGCAGGAACCCCTGGGCCGTCGTCGGTCAGGGAGAGCACGGTGTCCCTGCCGCTTGCGTAAACCGCGACGCGCATCTTTCCCCGTTCCTTGTTCTTGTATTTTACGCTGTTTTCGAAGATATTAATCATCACGTAGCGCATTTGCATGGGGTCGATGTCCGCAAGAGCCTCCCGCGCATCCAGCGCTAAGGATATGTCCAGGCCGCGGGCCGCGTACTCCGCTGCCAGGCTCTCCACGACCTCGGATGCCACAGCCCCCAGGTCCACGCGCTCGATATGGTAGGGAAACTCCCCGGCGTCCAGTTTCGAGAACAGAAAGAGCGTGTCGATAATGTGCTCCAGGTCATTCGTCTTGTCTTTGATGATATCGATGTAGCGTTTACGCGTCTCAGGTGTGGCGGCCACGCCCTTTTCCAGGCCCTCCACATAAGCCTTGATGGAGGTCAGCGGGGTGCGAAGGTCATGGGAGATACCCGCTATCAGCTCCTTGCGGCTCTGCTCGTCCCTTTGCCGGGCGTTCACGGAATCCAGCAGCCGACCCGCCATCTCGTTGAAGTCGGCGCATACCTCGGAGAACTCGTCCTTTCCCCTGTAGTCAATGCGGACGCCCAAATTTCCGTCCCGCACCTGGTGAAAGCCGTAGGTAAGCGTATCCATAGCGCGGACGATCCTCCTGAAGACGAATTGCGTCAGGAAGCGGCTGGTGATGAGGATGATGAACACCGAGCAGACCAAGGACACGAGGGCCCCGTTGGCCATAACCTCCTTGTAGTTCTGGGGCGGGGACGGCCTTCGAAAGCGGTAGCCGCTGCGCAGAACGACGCGGTAATCCCCCACCGTCTGCGCGTGAACTGCCGCTCTGGAAAAGAGGGTGACGGGCTCTTTCTGATTGAGAGCCTGATCAATGAGGGAAGCGCCCTCGGGAGAAACGGGAGGCTGGGGGATGACGACCTTCCCGTCCTTGCCATAGACGGACAGGGCCAGTCTCCCGTCGTCAGAGTACCGCCTGTTGAACTCCCTCACGTCGTCCGCTATGCACTCGATGTTTGGGGAGAGCCGCCATTTTTCGGCAAGCTCCCGGACGTAATCGGTGGCGTCCACGAAGGAAATCTCCGTCCGGTTCCTTTGGTACTCGTTCAGGCCCGCCACCACGGCGTAAAGGTGCAATCCCCCGAAGAACACCGCGAGGCTGACCGTCACCGGTATGACGATCATCAAAAGGTTGGACACAAACAGGCGGCGCTTGATATTCAAAGTCTGCTTCGCTCCTTATTCGAAGCGGAGTGCGTCGATGGGATGGAGGAGAGAGGCTTTCCAGGCCGGGTAGAAACCGAAAAAAACCCCGACGAAACAGGAAAACCCCGCTGCCAAGGCCACGGCCGCAGGCGATACCGACGTGGGCCATTGGAGGAACTTCGTCACGGCCAGGGACGCCCCGGCGCCAAGAAGAATTCCAGCGCAGCCGCCTATCAGGGAAAGCAGCATGGCTTCCAGCAGAAACTGCACCCGTATATCCCCCCGCCGCGCGCCTATCGCCATGCGGATGCCTATTTCCCGCGTGCGCTCCGTCACCGATACCAGCATGATGTTCATGATGCCGATACCCCCCACCAGCAGGGAAATCGACGCCACGGCCGCCAGCAGAAGCGACATCACCCGCGCCGCCTGCGCCATGGTGTCGAGCATCTGAGTGAGGTTCCGCAGGTCGAAATCGTCCTCTCTGTCGGAGGACAGGCGGTGGCGCTGTCTCAGGAGCGCGCGGATTTCCGTCATGGCGCTGTCCATCATGCTGGCGTCCTTGGCCTGGATGAAGGCCGAGTTCACCGCGTCGGCCAGGGCGCTGCGCGAGAGGCGGCGCTGGGCCGTAGTGACGGGGACGATCACCGTGTCATCCTGGTCCTGCCCCATGGCCGACTGCCCCTTGGGGGCCAGCACCCCCACAACCTCAAAGGGGATGTTTCTGATGCGGATACTCCGCCCTAAGGGATTTGCTGTGCCGAAGAGTTCCCGAGCCACGGTCTCGCCGATGACGGCCGTCTTGGCGGCGGAGCGTTCGTCCTCACCGTCCAGAAGACGCCCCTTCTGAGCCTGAAATTCCCGGATGTCGAAAAAACCCGGCGTCGTGCCTATAACCTGGGAGGGCCAGTTGCGGTTCTCGAACACGAGCTGGGCGCTGGTGTTCACCTGGGGGGCCACGTTTTTGATGGACCAGCATTCCTCCTCAATGGCCCGGATGTCGGACAGGGTGAGGGTGGCCCCGCTCCCCGCGCCCTGGCGCACGCCGCCCAGGTTTTGCGAGCCGGGCCGGAGGACGATCATGTTGGCGCCCATGGAGGAGATGACCCCCTCCATCTGGCGGCTGGCCCCGTTGCCGACGGCCACCATGGCGATGACCGCGCCGACGCCGATCACCACCCCCAGCATGGTCAGCATAGAGCGGGTCTTATTGGCCCACAGCGAGGAAACCGCCGTGCGCAGAACCTCAAACATCTTCGCCGCCTCCGTTTCCCATGACCCTTCTTGGGGTCTGTCTCAGGTCCTCCACCAGCTTCCCGTCCTTGAAACGCAGCACGCGGGAGGCGTAGGCCGCGATGTCGGGCTCGTGAGTCACCAGCACCACGGTCTTGCCCTCGGCGTTGAGTCCGGCCAGCAGTCCCATGATCTCCTCGCTGGTTTTCGTGTCCAAGTTGCCCGTGGGCTCGTCTGCCAGGATTAACGGGGCTTCCCCTACTAAGGCCCGCGCGATGGCCACGCGCTGCTGCTGTCCACCGCTCAGTTGGTTCGGGCGATGCCTCATCCGGGAGTCAAGCCCCACCTTTTTCAGGGCCTCCGCCGCGCGGACGGCGCGCTTTTGAGCGTCAACTCCCGCGTAGACCAAGGGGAGCGCCACGTTGTCCAGGGCGTTGAGCCGCGGCAGAAGGTTGAAACCCTGGAAAATGAACCCCAGCTTCACGTTGCGGACACGCGCCAGTTCGTTGTCGGAGAGCTTCGAGACGTCCCTGCCGTCCAGGATATACAGGCCTCCGCTGGGTGAGTCGAGGCAGCCCAGCATGTTCATCGTCGTGGATTTACCAGAGCCGGAGGGCCCCATAATGGCCACGAACTCCCCTCGCCGGATAGAAAAGGACACCCCGTCCAGGGCTCGCAGCTCCGAGTCCCCCGATCGGTAGGTCTTGACCAGGTCCCTCACCTCAATCAGGACGTCGGACGCGATTTCACTGGCTGATCCATTCACCGCCGCCCTTGTCATTTCGTCCCTGCTGAAGCGGAACCGGCCGTCTCTTTCGTGAAAGCCACCGCCAGTTTCTGCCCCTCGCGGATGAAGGAGAGCGCGTCGCCGCGAAGCTCGACCCAGGTTCTGTCGCTCACCCCGGTCTCGACGGCGAGGCTCCCCACCAGCTGCTCATCTTCCACCAACCACACGGTCTGCGTGGGGGGGGGCGCGGCGGCGGAATCCCTGTTCCTGCTGCTCCTGCTTCCCCGCTGGGGAATCGGCAGAAGACCGCGGCCCTGCACGACCTCCGCGCGCTCGGTCCTGACCTCGCCCAGGGCTGCGACTGCCTCCGCCGGGGGCGCGAACCGGAGGGCGGCGGCCGGCACCTTCAAGACGTCGTCTCTCCGCTCAGTCACCACCGAAACATTTGCCGTCATGCCCGGCATGAGCTTGTTCTCCTCGTTGTTCACCTTCAGGATGACCACGTAAGTCACCACGTTCGAGATCGTCTCCGGGTTCAAGCGTTTCTGAAACACCACCGCCTCGAAGGCGTCCTCCGGCCAGGAGTCGAACTTGCACACCGCTTTTTGACCCTCTTTAATGCGGCCTATGTCGGCCTCGTCAATGTTGGCCTCGACCTGCATCTGCGTCAGGTCTTTCGCTATCGAGAAGAGGGTCGGCGCCTGCAGGCTGGCCGCCACCGTCTGCCCCACGTCCACCTGGCGGGAGATCACCACCCCGTCGATGGGGGAGAAGATTTTCGTGTACCCCAGGTTCGTTTCCGCCTGCCTCAGCGACTCCTTGGCCTGGATGACCCGCGAGTTCGCCTCGGTCAGGCTCGCGCGGGCCACGGTGAGTTGGGTCTCGGCGGTGTCCAGCTCTCTGCGGGCTATCAGCTTGCGCTCCCAAAGCTCCCGGCTGCGCTTTGCGGCGCGCTGGGCGTTATCCACCTCGGCCCTGGCCTTAGCGGCTCCGGCCTGAGCGACGGCCAGGCTTGCCTTGCTCTCCTCGACCCTGGAGGTGAGCACGTCTGGGTCCAGTACCGCCAGAAGCTGACCTTTCGTGACCGGGCTGTTAAAGTCCGCGTGCATTTCCTTGATAGTCCCCGATACCTGGGTGCCGACCTCCACCATCTCCATCGCGTTCACCTTTCCCGTGGCGCTGATGCTGGACGTGATAGCGCCTCGCGTGACGGACTGAGTTTTGTACACGTAGCGCGTTTCAGCTGGGCTGAAAAACCGCAGTGCTCCATAACCTCCGCCGGAAAGCACCAGCGCCAACAGCAAGAACTTCACCGCTTTTTTCATCCCGATCCCCTCCGGAAATCTGACCTCACATAACCGAGTATCAATGAGAAAGAAACTCCATGCCAATTGCCTTTTCTGTATCGATGAGGGCGGTCTGGAAATCATACCGCGCCTTGCGGTTTTCAAGCCGCGCGGAGGCGTAGGAAAGCAGGGCGTCCGTGACCTCCAGAGAGTCCCCCACGCCGGTCTCATAGCGGCCCAAGGCCAATTTTCGGTTCTCCTCGGCGTTGGCCAGGGTAAGTTCCGAGATTCGGACGCGCTCGCGGGCCTTCACGATCTCCGTGTAAGCCCTGCGGACCTCCAAGGAGATGTCCTGCCTGAGCTTTTCCCGTGACGCCGCCAGAGACGAAAGCTGTGCCTGCGCCATGTCCGCCCTGGCCTTGGCCGCGCCCCCGTCGATGACGGGCACGGACATCCTGAGCCCCACGTTCCAGCTTTTCTCCAGCTCCGAAACGTCGTCACCCGCGCCGTTGCAGCCCCCTGTCAGGGAAACACTGGGGGAGGCCGCCCTGGCCTCGGCGCTGAGCGTTGAGCGTCCTGCCAGGGTTCTCAGTTCCGAAGCCCGGTAGTCGGCTCTGTTTTCCAGCGCCAGGCGCTCCAGCTCCTCGAATCCGTGAACGTGCGACAGGTTCCAAAGCTCCCCGGCCGAAGCCGCCGAAAGATCAAGGCTTACGGGCGCGGCGTCGAAGAGCGTCTCCTGATCGACCCCCATCGCGTTCCGCAGGGCGGCCTTCGCCACCTCCACGCCTGCATGGGCCTCCACCAGCGACAACTGCGCATTGCCAAGGTCAACCCGCGCCTTCGTCACGTCGTACCAGGGCTTCGTTCCCACTTCATAAAAACCCTGGGCCCGTTCCAGGTGCCGCTCGAACGCCCGTACCGACTCCAGCCTCTGGGCCGCGGTCTCCGCACTGAGCAGGAGGGCCATGTAGGAGGATTTCACGTTAGCGCGCACGTCCAGGACGGTTTTACGTCCCTCCTCCTCCGTGGCGGAAAGGGTGTTCCGCTGAGCGTCCGCTGTGTACTTGTTGCGCTTGGCGTCGAAGATTTTAAGACTCGCCGTCGCGCCGACGGAGTGATTCGTGCTCTCGTTGTAGTCCGACCCGTTCCGCGCCGTGGACGCGGTGGCCGAGATCTCCGGCCGGTCCGCGGCAAGAATCTGGTTGAGCTTTCCGCGCCCCGCTGCCGCCTGAGCCTCCGCCCCCGCCACGCTGGGGTGGTTGGTCTCCGCGATGGTCAGGCACTCTTCAAGAGTCAGCACCGGAACTTCCGTTTCTGCCCTCACCGGACCTGCCAACCCCGTGATTAAAAAAAATAAAAACGCGATGGAAAGCAAAAATTTTCCGGTTGCCCGCGCTCTGGTTCTCGACGTCATTCCAGTCACCCTTTCGTGTATCCGCCCCTTCTCATGGCGGCGGCTCAAGAAGCGACAAACCTGAATTACGGTTTATCTTAAACGAAAAAGTTAAACGCCAGACGGTGGGAAATTAAAAAAAATTTAAAACAAAACGGGCACGGGCTGAACAACTCACCCTGGGGCTCCGCCCCAAGCCCCGCTTAGGGGGTCTCAGACCCCGAGAGCCGTAGACCCCTAAGAATCCTGTTAATAGTGTATAATTCTTGGCGTGAGGGGTGAGGTATAAGTTGGTTTATGCCTTTGTTGAAATCGAATTCGAGAAAGGGGAGCTTCAGCAATGATGACAGGGGAACAGTACGTGGAAAGCATTCGCAGCATGAAAACCGAGATTTACATGTTCGGGGAAAAAATCAACAGCGCAGCGGACAGCCCCATTCTTCGGCCGTCGCTCAACTCCGTCAAAGCCACCTACGACCTGGCGGAGAAGCCGGAATATGAGGACCTGATGACCGTAACCTCCCATCTCACAGGAAAGAAAATCAACCGTTTCTGTCATATTCATCAAAGCGCCGAAGACCTGATCAACAAAGTGAAAATGCAGCGCCTGTGCGGCCAAAAAACCGCCGCGTGTTTCCAGCGCTGTGTGGGCATGGATGCCTTCAACGCCATTTACAGCACCACCTTCGAAGTTGACAAGAAGTACAACACCCCTTATTTCAATAATTTCAAAGAATACTTGAAGATGGTTCAGGAAAAAGACTTGACAGTGGACGGCGCCATGACCGATCCCAAGGGCGATCGCGGCCTTGCTCCCAGCCAGCAGTCCGACCCGGACCTGTACCTGCACGTGGTGGAACGGCGCGCCGACGGCGTGGTGGTGCGTGGAGCTAAGTCGCATCAGACGGGCATCAGCAACTCCCACGAGGTCATCGTCATGCCCACCATCGCCATGAGGCCGGAGGACAAGGACTACGCCATCTCCTTCGCCGTACCCGTGGACACCAAGGGCATTTTCATGATCGTGGGCCGCCAGAGCTGCGACACCCGCAAGCTGGAAGGCGGTAAAATCGACATGGGCAACAGCGAGTTCGGCGGCATGGAAGCCCTGGTGGTGTTTGACAACGTGTTCGTCCCCAACGACAGGATATTTCTAAACGGCGAGACCGATTTTTCCGGCGTGCTGGTGGAGCGTTTCGCGGGCTACCACCGCCAGAGCTACGGTGGGTGTAAGGTGGGTGTGGGCGACGTGCTTATCGGCGCGGCGGCACTGATCGCGGACTACAACGGCGCGGCCAAGGCCAGTCATGTGAAGGACAAGCTCATCGAAATGACGCACCTCAACGAAACGCTGTATTCCTGCGGCATCGCCTGCTCGGCCCAGGGTTCTAAGACCGAGTCGGGCAACTACCTGATTGACATGCTGTTAGCTAACGTCTGTAAACAAAACGTCACGCGCTACCCCTACGAGATCGCACGCCTGGCTGAGGACATCGCGGGGGGCTTAATGGTCACAGCCCCCTCTGAAAAAGACCTGCGTCACGAGAAGCTGGGACCCTATGTGGAGAAGTACCTGAAGGGCGTGGACGGCGTTCCCACCGAGTACCGCCTCCGCGTCCTGCGTCTCATCGAGAACTTGACGCTGGGAGCCGCGGCGGTGGGTTATCGCACGGAGTCCATGCACGGCGCGGGTTCCCCCCAGGCCCAGCGGATCATGATCGCGCGTCAAGGCAACATCGCGCAGAAAAAAGACCTGGCCAAGGCCATAGCGAAAATCGACAAAAAGTAACGCCCCGTTCGGGGAACGCTCCGTCTGGAGTTGGGAAAAAATGGCGGTCATCGCGGTCAAATACTGCGGCGGGTGCAACCCTCGTTACGATCGCGTGGGGTTTGTGCGGAGCCTGCAAGGGGACTTCCCGGAGCTAGAGGTCGCCGGCGCGGACGCCGCGGAGCCGGATTTCGCGCTCGTCGTCTGCGGCTGTCCTGCCCGTTGCGTTCAGCATGAGCAGCTGACGGGGCGGCAGGGGAAGTTCGTCGCCGCGTCGCCGGAAGATCGAGAAGCGCTCTGCGCGGCTTTGGCCGAGATGCGCTAAGAAATCGCTAAAAAACATGATTCAACGTTCAGGGAGGCTGTTACAGCGCGGCTAGGGCAAGGTTTTTACTAGCTTCGCACTGCCCTCCCTGATTTTGTGAAAACGGCGTTTTTTATCTCAGGCGTTTTTTTTATCTCATATGATGGGAGTTGAGGCTATGGATTGGAAATCGCTTTACAAGGAGCGGCTCACCACCGCGGCCGATGCGGTGAAGCACATCAAGTCCGGCGACCGGGTCGTGATCAGCCACGCGGTGGGGGAGCCTACCCACCTCGTCGACGCCATGGTGGAAAACAGGGAGGCCTGCCGGGACGTGGAGATCGTCCACATGGTGGCGATGGGCAAGGCGGCCTACGCCCAGAGCGGCATGGAGCCTTACTTCCGCCACAACGCTCTGTTCGTGGGCGGTTCCACCAGGGAGACCGTGAACAGCGGCCACGGGGACTTCGTTCCATGCTACTTCTACCGAGTTTCCAACATGTTTACGAAAACCCTGCCGCCGGACGTGGCCCTCGTCCACGTGTCGCCGCCGGACAAACATGGCTGGTGCAGCTGCGGCGTGTCGGTGGACTACTCCAAGGAAGGGGCGGAGGCGGCCAAGATCGTCATCGCCCAAGTCAACAAACACATGCCGCGGACGCTGGGCGACACGTTCCTGCACGTGTCCAGGATGCACCACATCGTGGAGCACGACGCGCCCCTCATCGAGCTGGCTCCGCCGAAGATCAGCGACGTAGAAAAGGCCATCGGCGAGAACTGCGCGAAGCTGATCCAGGACGGCGACTGCCTGCAGCTCGGCATCGGGGCGATCCCCGACGCGGTGCTCCTCTTCCTCAAGGATAAAAAGGACCTGGGCGTCCACAGCGAGATGATCTCCGACGGCGTGGTGGAGCTGGCGGAGGCGGGGGTTATCACCAACGCGAAGAAGAACTTCAACAAAGGCGTGTCCATCGTGAACTTCCTGATGGGGACTCAACGCCTCTACGACTACGTGGACGACAACCCCGCCGTGAATATGCACCCGGCCAGCTACGTCAACGATCCCTGCATTGCGGGTCAGAACGACAACCTGGTGTCCGTCAACTCCTGTGTTCAGGTGGACCTGCTGGGTCAGGTGTGCTCCGAGACAGTGGGAACCACCCAGATCAGCGGGGTGGGCGGGCAGGTGGACTTCGTCCGCGCCGCGGCCATCAGCAAGGGCGGACGTTCCATCATCGCCATGCCCTCCACGGCGGCGAAGGGAACGGTTTCCAAGATCGTGCCGGTGCTGGATGAGGGAGCTGTAGTGACCACCGGCCGCTGCGACGTGCAGTACATCGTCACGGAATACGGTATCGCCGAACTCATGTACCGCACGGTGAAGGACAGGGCGCGGGCGCTGATCAACATCGCTCACCCGAACTTCCGCGAAAGCCTGAAAGAGGCTTTCGAGAAACGTTTCAAGGCGAAATTCTGACGGCACAGAGCCATCGACTCTAGAAGGGGAACGTTATTATGCCAAGAAAAGACGGAGAGGAACAGAGCTATATTCCGCTGGGAATATTCAAACTTCGCATTCCCTTTGTTCACTACAGGTTTGAGTATCCAGAAGCGATTCAGGCGGTTTTGATGTGCGCCACCTGCCTGGGGGCCATTCCGGTTTTGACGGAGTACCTGGGAGTTTCCTACGAAATCGCCTGGTCGATGGTCATTATCAACGGCGCGCTGTACTTCCTCCACGCGCTTTTGGGCGACCCGGTGGTGCCCGGCTGGATCACACCGGCGATCCCGGTGGTCTTGGGCTACCTGACCACCAACTACCCCATTGGTCCGGAAAGAATCAAGGCTCTGGCGGCGCTTCAGCTTATCGTCGGTCTGATTTTCTTCGTAATGGGCGTCACAGGTGCGGCCAAGAAGCTCATCGAATCCATTCCCGCCTCCCTTCAGGCCGGAATTCTCCTGGGCGCCGGCATCGCGGCTGTCATCGGTGAGTTCGCGGCCTACGCCCCCAGCACCGCCACTCCCCGCTTCAACACCTACAGGTACTCGATCGCCATCTGCACCTTGCTGGCGTACTTCATTCTGTTTTCCGACAGTTTCAAGCAGCTGAGGAAAAAGAACATCCTGCTGGACATGTTCGGCAAGTACGGAATGCTGCCGGCTGTCCTTCTCGGCGTCATCCTAGGGCCCATCTTCGGCGAGATCAAGGTTCCGGATATCGCGATCCGGCATGGCGATTCGTTCCTTTTCTTTATCCCCAGCATCGACCAGCTGCTCTCCGCCGTGAGTCCGCTGCGGCTGGGCTTTCCCAGCGCCCAAATGTTTCTGGCCGCCATTCCCACGGCCATCGCGGCGTACATCATCGCGTTTGGCGACTTCGTCACCACGGACGCCCTTATTGGCGAGGCCAGCAAGTCCCGCAAAGATGAAATCGTGGACTTCAACCCCAACCGCTCCAACCTGATCAGCGCGGTGCGCAACTTTATCATGGCCGCCGCCGCGCCCTACACCCAGCTTTGCGGGCCGCTGTGGGCGGCGGTAACGGCCTCCACGGCTCAGCGGTACAAGGAAGGGCGCGGGGCGATGGACTCCATTTTCAGCGGCGTTGGCACGTTCCGCATGATCACGGCCCTCAGCGTCGCTATTATTCCCATCGCGACGCTGCTGCGCTCCGTTCTGCCGGTGGCGCTGTCTATTACGCTGCTGGTTCAGGGTTACATTTGCGCCGGGCTGGCGTTTAAGATGTGCAAAACCGACATGGACCGGGGCATCGCGGGCGTCATGGGCGCGGTGCTGGCGTCGAAGGGTGCGGCTTGGGGTCTGGCAGTGGGGATCATCCTCCACTTCCTGCTGGCGTTCAGTCCGATGAAGAAGATCAAGAATTAGGGAAAAGCTGATGAAGTCCTTGTGGGGCTCTGCCCCGCGCCCTGCTTAGGAGTCTCAGACCCCAAGGAGTCTCGGACCCCGAGGGGCCTCAGGCCCCTAAGAACCCCATTAATCAGTGCTTCCTTAGGAACTTCTTAAAAATGCGATAAAATAAGAGTCAAAAAGGCGGCCCGTGCGAGAAGCCGCGTTTTCAGCGCGGGGCGCGAGAAAGAGGTGCACACGAATGGTGGATGTCAAGGAGCGCGCAAAGGCGCTTAATGGGAAGGTGATCGAGTGGCGGCGCCACATCCACGCCAACCCGGAGCTTGGTTTTGAAACCGTGGGAACGGCGGCCTACGTGGCCGGGAAACTCAGGGAAATGGGCGTGGAGAAGATACGCGAGGGCGTCGGAAAAAGCGGGGTCGTGGCCCTGATTGAGGGGGAAAAACCGGGCAAGGTGCTGGGAATCCGCGCGGATATGGACGCTCTGAACATGGAGGAACAGACGGGTCTTCCTTTCGCCGCCAAGAATGGGCGGATGCACGCCTGCGGCCACGATGCTCACACGGCGATGCTCCTGGGAACGGCAGAGATTCTAATGCAGTGCCGAGACGAACTCAAGGGCGCTGTGAAACTCATCTTCCAGCCCTCTGAGGAGAACGGACTGGGGGGGCCTGCCATGATCGCGGACGGCGCGCTGGAAAACCCGAAAGTGGACGCCGTCATCGGCCTGCACACTGGCAATCTGTGGAAAGGCGCGGCGGCGGGGGAGATCGGCTACTGTTTCGGATCTATGATGGCCGCAACGGACTGGTTTGTCGTCACCTTCCATGGAAAGGGCGGCCACGGCGCTACGCCGCACTTGACTGTTGACCCCATCTCCATCGCCTGTCAGGTTCAGACGGTGCTCCAGACCATCGTCAGCCGCGAGACCAACCCTTTAGGCTCAGCTATTGTCTCCGTCTGCATGATTCAAGGAGGAACCGCCGACAACATCATCGCCCCCTCCTGCACCATGCGGGGGACGCTCCGCACCCTGACCCCTGAAAGCCGCAAATACGTCCAGGGGCGATTCACGCAGATATGCGAGGACGTGGCCCGCGCGATGAAGGGCAGCGCGGAAGTGTCAATCCGCGAGGCGCCCCCCGCCCTTATCAACGATCGGGGCATGACGGAGAAGCTGATTAAGGCCGCCTCCGCGATCGTGGGCGCCGACCGCGTCCACGAGGTTCACGAGCCCTCCATGGGCGGCGAGGACATGGCTTTCTTCATGGAAAAAGCGCCGGGAACGTTTTTCTTCCACCCCGCGACCTTCGGCGGCGAGCGGGACTTCCCGCACCATCACCCGAAGTTTGACCTGAACGAGGACGTTTTCTGGACCGGCCCAGCGACCTTTGCTCAATTCGCCTTGACATGGCAGTGAGAGGCTCCGCTATAGTCTAATTTAAAGGAAGCACTGATTAATAGGATTCTTAGGGTATGCTTGAAAACTAGTTATGCCAACAAAAAATCGCCATTTTTAGGCACTTTTTTAATGTATTTATAAGGTCAAATAGGAGTTTTAAAACACGCCCTAACGAGGATTCATTGATGCTAACCGGTCTGGTGCTTGTACTGCGGCACCAGCCCTTTTGCGTTTCAACCCCCTAACGAGGATTCATTGATGCTAAGGAAACGCTGATTAACTTCGTTCTTCAAGACAGTAGAGGATAATAGGGCTCAATTTTTATCCCCAGTACCTGAGTGACTGACACAATGTTGTCAAGCTAAAGCGGTGCAGTATGCTGCATCCTCGAAAAGGCTTTGGTGTGCTTTGCGTTTCTGACGCCGCGCAGACTCCCTTCGAGT
>JAITGX010000118.1 GCA_031280275.1 Synergistaceae bacterium | reverse complement strand
CCCTGCACCAACAGGCACCACAGGGCGGAGCCCGGCGGCGGCGACCCACTGGCCGCGGTGGCGGGCCGGGGGGGCATTCTCGACCCCTTGCCGGGGGGGACGTTTCAGGTAGACCGCCTTCTCGTCCAGCGGCTGAAGTTGGGGAAGCCCTGGGAACACCCCTCGAACCTGGGCGGAGTTCTGGCGGAGGCCCTGGCGTCCCGGTGGGGCGTTCCCGCCTTTATCGTGGACCCCGTCTGCGTGGACGAAATGATCCCCGAGGCCAGGATCATGGGCCTGCCGGAGCTTCCAAAGCCCTCGTTCTCCCACGCGCTCAACATCAAGGCCACGGTACGCCGCGCGGCAAAGGACTTGGGCATTCCGTGGGATGAACTCCGCGTCGTGGCGGCGCATATGGGCGGGGGCGTTTCCGTCGTGGCCCACAGCCGCGGGCGTATCATCGACACCAGCAACGGCACCGACTGCGGTCCCTTCTCCCCCAGTCGAGCAGGAGGGCTTCCCGTGGGAGGCGTAGCGAAGCTTTGCTGCAGCGGGCGCTGCACCGAGGAGTCCCTGAAACGGCTGCTTGCCGGCAAGGCGGGACTCCTGGCCTACGCGGGAACCAGCGACGTGCGCGAGGTGCGGGCCAGGGCAGACAAGGGTGACGAGAAGGCGGCCCTGGCCTACCGGGCCATGGCTTGGCAGATTGCCAAAGAAATCGGGGCCCAGGCCGTCAGTATCACCGACGCGGTACAAGACGAGAAGGTGGACGCGATTCTCTTTACCGGGGGCATCGCCTACGACACGGAGTTTGTTCGCCTGGTGCAGGAGCGCGTTCAGTGGATTGCCCCTTGCCTGCTCTACCCCGGCGAGGACGAAATGCTGGCTCTGACTCAGGGGGCGCTCCGGGTGCTGAGGGGCGAGGAGCGGGCAAAGAGCTACGGGGACTACGCGCCTAAAACGCTGTAATCTCGTTTTAGGCAGCTCAATTTAAGATGGAGGGTGATTGTGAATGGAACAGATTCGTTCGTTATCGCAGATGATCGAAGAGACCAAAAAACTTTGCGTGACCAAGGGAAAGAAGCGCATTTCCGTGGCCATGGCGGAGGACGCGGGGCTGATCTCTGCCGTGGAGGAAGCTCGGAAGATGGGCCTGGTGGAAGCGACGTTGGTGGGTGACACGCCGAAGGTCAGGGCTTGTATCGCGGAAGCCGGGGCCAAGGAGGACGATTACGCCATCATCGACGAGAAAAACGAGGCCCGGTGCGGTATCGTTGCCGTCACCGAGGTGTCGTCCAAGCGCGCGGACATCTACATGAAGGGACAGCTCCACACTGACCACTTCCTGCGCGGAATGCTGAATAAGGAAGCAGGCCTTCGCAGCGGCAAGGTCATCTCGCACTGCTACTTCCACGAAGTTGAGGGGTACGACCGGATTCTCTTCATCACCGACGCCGCGTTCAACACCTACCCCGATCTGAAGCAGAAGGCCGACATCGTCCAAAACACCGTGAACTTCGCCCGCGCCCTGGGCGTGGAGAAACCCAAGGTCGCGTGCCTGGCCGCCGTGGAGGTCATCAACCCCGACATGGCCTGCACGCTGGATGCCGCGGCTCTGGTGCTGATGAACCAGCGCGGACAGATCAGGAACTGCGTGGTGGACGGTCCCCTGGCCCTGGACAACGCCGTCAGCGGGGAGGCCGCCAGGATCAAAAAAATCACCTCGCCTGTGGCGGGCAAAGCCGAGGTGCTGCTAGTTCCTAACATCGACGCCGGGAACATGCTGGCGAAGGCTGTGGTCTATTTCTCAAAGAACGAGACGGCAGGGGTGATTCTTGGTGCTGCCGCGCCCGTCATTCTCACCAGCCGGGCGGACTCCCCGCAGGCCAAGCTGCTCTCCATCGCCGCCTCCGTGATGATCGCCCACCACGCATCGTAAAGCCGTGAGATTTATGAAGATATTTGTTATCAACCCCGGCTCCACCAGCACGAAGATCGCGCTTTTCGACGGCGTGAAATGCCTCTGGACGGACACTCAGCGTTACGACGCGGACGTACTCGGGCGTTTCGGCTCGATCATGGATCAGGAGGATTTCCGCTACGGCGAGATCAAGAAGACCCTCGACGCGAGAAGCGCGGCGGGGTTCGACGCCGTCGTAGGGCGCGGCGGCCTGATGAAGCCCATCAAGGGCGGTGCTTACCGCGTCAGCGGCGCCATGCTGCGAGACCTGAAAGCCATGACCTACGGCGCCCATGCCAGCAGCCTGGGGGCTCCCTTGGCCCTCCGTTTCACGGACGGGGGGAAAATCCCCGCCTTCATTGTTGACCCCGTGGTAGTGGACGAGCTGGCGGACGAGGCCCGACTCTCCGGGCTGCCGGAGATACCGAGAATTTCCGTTTTTCACGCGCTCAACCAGAAAGCCGTGGCGCGCCGTGCCGCAGCCGACCTAAAGAAACCCCTGGCGGAGTGCGGTTTGGTGGTGGCGCATATGGGCGGGGGCGTTTCCGTGGGGGCTCATGAAAGGGGGCGCGTCATCGACGTGAACAACGCGCTGGACGGCGAGGGCCCCATGTCCCCGGAGCGATCCGGCAGCCTGCCCGTGGGCAGTCTTACCTCCTTGTGTTTCAGCGGGAAGTACACGCTGAAGGAAATCCAGAAAAAAATCAACGGTCAAGGGGGCCTTGTGGCGCACTTGGGAACCAACGACCTCCGAGAGGTGGAAAAGCGCGTCGCGGCGGGAGAGCAGGGAGCCACTCTCGTGTTCAAGGCCCTGGCCTTCCAGATATCCAAGGAGATCGGGAGCTGCGCGGCGGTCTTGAAGGGCGCGGTGGATGCCGTTGTCCTTACTGGGGGCCTTGCGTTCAGCGACGCGCTGTGCGAGCGCATCTCCGACCGCGTCTCCTTCATCGCTCCCGTGCTCCGCTACCCCGGCGAGGACGAAATGCAAGCCCTGGCCGAAGGCGCTCTTCGGGTTTTGACCGGCGAGGAAGCTCCGTTGGAGTACGTGTAAAGACCGTGCCTGGGTCCCCGGCAAATCCGGGGGCC
>JAITGX010000062.1 GCA_031280275.1 Synergistaceae bacterium | reverse complement strand
GGCGGGTGGCCAGGCACTTGGTGATAGCCGCCGTCAGCGTCGTCTTGCCGTGGTCGATATGCCCTATCGTTCCGATGTTCAAATGGGGCTTGTTACGGTCAAACTTCTCCTTCGCCATTGCTTGAATCCCTCCTGCGTTCTTTCTTTACTTTGCTTACTTTCTTTCTCTCTTTCAACTCACATGTTGATGCAACTCACATGTTGATGTTTAAAAGATTTACTTTTTCAGAACCTTTTCCGCTACGTCGGCGGGGGTTGGATCGTAGTGGTCGAACTGCATCGTGTAGGTGGCCCTCCCCGACGTCCTGCTTCTGAGGTCGGTGGCATAGCCGAACATGCTGGCCAAAGGCACGTAAGCCCTCACGATACGAGCGTTGGCCCTCATGTCCATGCCCTCGATACGGCCCCGCCGGGAGGACAGCTCTCCGATGACGTCCCCCACGTAGTCCTCCGGCGTCACGACCTCCACGGACATGATCGGCTCCATCAGAATCGGAGACGCCTTCTTCATCGCCTCCTTAAACCCCATAGAGGCCGCTATCTTAAACGCCATCTCCGAGCTGTCCACTTCGTGATAGCTTCCGTCCACCAGCGTGACCTTGACGCCGATAACGGGATACCCGCCGAGAACGCCGCTCTGAATGGCGTCCTCCAGCCCCTTTTCCACCGCCGTCACGTACTCCTTGGGGACGACGCCCCCCACGATCTTATCTTCGAACTCGTAACCCTTGCCGTCCGGCAGGGGCTCGACCTGGAAGACCACGTGCCCGTACTGCCCGCGGCCCCCCGCTTGGTGGATGTACTTACCCTCCGCCTTGGTCGCCTTCTGGATGGCCTCCCGGTAGGCGACCTGGGGCCGGCCCACCTTCACGTCCACGCCGAACTCCCGCTTCAGGCGCTCCACGATGATCTCCAGGTGCAGCTCCCCCATGCCGGAGATGATGGTTTGACCGCTTTCCTCATCCGTGCGGACGCGGAAGGTTGGGTCCTCATCAGCCAAGGCCGACAAACCCTTGGAGAGCTTCATCTTGTCGCCCTGAGTGGCGGGTTCCACGGAAAGAGCGATGACGGACTCCGGAAACTCCAGGCTTTCGAGGACGATAGGGCTGTTCTCGACGCAGAGCGTGTCCCCCGTCTTGGTGTGTTTGAGGCTGGGCACCGCCACGATCATTCCCGCTTCCATGGAGTCGATGTCCTCGCGCTTGTTGGAGTGCATCCGCATGATGCGGCCGATGCGCTCCCTCTGCCCAGAGCTGGCGTTGTAGATGGAACTGCCCTTCGCCAGCTCCCCGGAGTAGACGCGCAAAAAGATCAACTTACCCAGGAACGGATCCACCGCGACCTTGAAGGCCAGTGCGGCAAAAGGCTCCTTAGGGTCGCCGTGTCGCTCCACAGCGTTTCCTGAGCCGTCAGGGAGGACGCCCCTCACGGGGGGCAGGTCCACCGGCGACGGCAGGTAGTCCACCACCGCGTCGAGCACCAGCTCCACACCCTTGTTCTTGAAGGCCGACCCACAGAGCACCGGAACGGCTTTCAGTCCAATAGTCGCCTCCCGGAGAACCCTGCGGATCAAGTCGGACTCCACGTCCCTGCCGTCCAGAAAGAGCGCCATCACCTCGTCACTGAAGTCCGAGAGGACCTCGACGATAAAGTCATACCCCGCCTTGACTATGTCGGCCATCTTGGGAGGAATGGGGGCTTCCATCGGCGGCTGACCCAACTCGCCGCTGAACATCACGGCCTTCCGCTCAATCAGGTCCACCACGCCGGCGAAATCCTCTTCCGCGCCAATAGGTATCTGAATGGGTACCGCGTTGGCCCCAAGCCTCTCCCTCATGGCGGCCACCACCGCGTCAAAGTCCGCGCCAATTCGATCCATTTTGTTGACGAACGCCACGCGGGGCACGTGGTACTTGTCGGCCTGACGCCAGACGGTCTCCGACTGGGGCTCCACGCCCCCCACGGCGCAGAACACGGAAATAGCCCCATCCAGCACCCGGAGCGACCGCTCCACCTCCGCCGTAAAGTCCACGTGGCCGGGCGTATCAATCAGGTTGATTGAATAATTTTTCCACACACAGGTCGTGGCCGCGGAGGTTATCGTGATTCCCCGCTCCCTCTCCTGGTCCATCCAGTCCATGACAGCCGCGCCCTCGTCGACCTCACCGATTTTGTAACTGCGACCCGTGTAGTACAGGATGCGTTCACTCGTCGTCGTCTTGCCGGCGTCGATGTGGGCCGCTATGCCGATATTTCTAAGCTTCGTAATGTCCAAGAGAAACCGCACCTACCCAATACTATTGATTTATTTCCAACCTTACATACCGCGTGATGCCAATATGCGCCACGGACCCCTTAAGAATCCGGCGCTACCACCTATAATGCGCGAAGGCCCTGTTGGCTTCCGCCATTTTATGGGTGTCTTCTCGTTTTTTGATGGAGCTGCCCTCGTTTTTGTAGGCGTCCATCAATTCACGCATCAGGCGCTCCGACATGGGCATCCCCTTTTTGGAGCGGGCGTAGGACAGTATCCACCGAATAGAAAGAAGCTGCCCCCGCTCCGGCGTCACCTCCACCGGAACCTGATACGTGGCCCCGCCCACCCGGCGCGGGCGCACCTCAATCTGAGGGGCCACGTTGCCCATCGCTTTCTCGAACACGTTGAAGGGTTCCGTGTCCAGCTTTTCCGCCGCCTTGTCCAGGGCGTCATACAGGATTTTTTCGGCGACGCTCTTCTTGCCGCCCTTCATGATGCTGGCGATGAACTTCGCCACAGCCGCGTTGCCGAAGCGCGTGTCCGGAACGACCTCCCGCTTTTTCACATGACCTTTTTTGCGAGGCATGGCTAGCTATCCCTCCTAAGCCTTTTTCGGCCTGCGCGCGCCATACTTGGAGCGGCTGCGCTTCCTGTTTTCCACGCCGCCACAGTCGAGCGTGCCGCGCACGATGTGGTAGCGCACCCCCGGCAGGTCTTTCACGCGCCCCCCACGGACAAGAACCACGGAGTGTTCTTGCAGGTTGTGCCCGATCCCTGGGATGTAAGACGTGATCTCGATCCCGTTGGTCAGGCGCACGCGGGCCACTTTCCTCAAAGCCGAATTGGGCTTCTTGGGAGTGACGGTGTACACCCTCGTGCAAACCCCTCTCCTCGCGGGGTTCCCCTGCAGGGCCGGAGAGTCGCTTTTCGCGCGCTTCTCCGAGCGTCCATGACGGACAAGCTGGTTAATTGTTGGCACAGAATCTCCTCCTTAATTTTGGATACACGACATAAAATACCACGCGAAAACCCCTCAGGACTTCAGCAGCCCCGCGGCGGCGGCCGGTCTGTCGATGGCGCAGGCGCGCCCCAGTTTCAGCTTGGATTCGGCCTCCTCCACCTCGACGCCCGTCTCCGCCGCGGTCTCCACAAGCCCTGCAATAACCTTCGGGTCACTGTCCAGGGCGACAAATACCTTTCTGAGAAGGCGTTTCCCCATCGCGCGGCGGACTTCCCTCTCTCCCACAACTCTTTCCGGCGCCGCGAGTTCGTTCAAAGGCACGAGAATACCTCCTGCGTCCAAGACACAAGCGCGATAATACCAAAATAAAACTCATATTGTCAAGGGAAAACGAAAAAAAATCAAATCCGCGAGTCATTTTGTGGGGCTCCGCTCCACGCCCCGCTTAGGGGTCTTGGACCCCAAGGGGCCTCAGGCCCCTAAGGACCCCATTAACCAGCGCTTTCTTAATCAGCTGGCTGATGTGAGTTAAAATGGCGCCATGCGGCGGTGAGGGCGGCTCGGACGGCGCGTTCGCGGACCAAGTCACGCCCTCCCTCCAGGCGGCGGGTAAAGGAGCGGCTTTCCACCGCGTCCCCGTTCCGCGAGGCCATAGCGAACCAGACCGTGCCCACAGGCTTTTCCGGTGAGCCCCCGTCGGGCCCGGCGACTCCCGTCACGGCCACGGCCAGGGAAGTTTCGTAAAGGGCCAGGGCCCCTCTCGCCATGCTCTCGGCGCACGGGCCGCTGACCGCCCCGTACTGATCCAGCAAGGTCCCATCGACGCCCAGCAGCTTTTTTTTCACCTCGTTGCCGTAGACCACCGCGCTTCCCATAAAGACGGCGGAGCTTCCAGGGACCTCCGTCAGCGCCGCGCCCATCAATCCGCCGGTGCAGGACTCCGCGCAGGAAAGGGTCAAGCCCTTCTCCCGACCCGTAGCGAGAACGGCTTCTGGCAGGGTGACGCAGCCCTCCGGCAGCGCGTCGTCCTTGAAACGCTCCCGTGCCGTGCGGACGGCGGACTCCACCAAGGACGGCTCTCCCCGGATCACGAACTCCACCAGTCCGAAGGACGGCAGTATCGAAATATGCAGCCGCTCATCCGCGATAACGTCCGCCATGCGCTTGGCGGCCCGGCTTTCGGGAACGCCCACGACCGACAAGGACCGCCAGGTCCGCGCCGCGTTTCCCTCCTGCTGGGACAGAAGAGGGACGATCTCCTGTTTCACCATCGCCGTGAACTCGAAAGGAACGCCGGGAAAGCTCCAAACCTTCGTGCCCGATCTCTCGAAGTGGATGCCTAGGGCCGACCCGGCGGGATTGTAAACTCCTTTAGAATCCACGGGAATAAGTCCCTGAAGGGGTCTGGAGCCCTCGATGGGCTCCTCCAGGGACGTGCCCCTGTAGCGCCCAGCCACGCGGTCGTAGAGGGCATTGTCCACGGCCAGGCCGCAGCCTAGGTACTTGGCCAGGGCAAAACGCGTTTTGTCGTCGTGGGTGGGTCCAAGCCCGCCGGAAAGGACCAGCAGTTCAGTCTTGCCCACCCACCGCTCCAGAATCTCGACGACGCGGCTCAGGTCATCCGGCGCCACCTCCATGCGGAGAACCCGCCACCCCGCGTCGTGCAGAATCCACGCCAGCCGCGCGCAGTTACCCTCGCGCCGTATGCCGCTCAAAAGCTCGTCGCCCACCGCGACCAGCACAGCCGTGTTCATGAAGGTCATCTCCTTAATTTGATGTCACATCAGCCCGAAAAAGCGCAGAAAAACAATGAAAAGAAAGATCGTCCCCAGGGAAAAAATCGTGGAAAGGTACACCGTTTGAGCGGCGAAGTCGGGGGCGACGTTGTAATTGCGCGCCATCACCATGTTGGTGACGGCGGATGGCGCGGCGAAGGCCACCATCAGGGCGCTGAGCTCCGGACCCCGGAACCCGGCGGGTATCACCACGGCCAGCAGGGCGGCGGGTACCAGCACGAGCCGCAGGACGCAGGCGGCCAGGGCGGGCCTCAGGTTCCCGGAGAGTTTCTTCGCGTCAATTTGGGAGCCCAGGAGCAGGAGGGCGACGGGCGTGGCCGCAGCCCCGACCGAGTCCAGTCCGCCTTTGAGGAAACGCGGGATGGTGATGCCCGCCGCGGCGCAGAACGTCCCCAAAAGGCACGCGACGATGAGGGGGTTGGCCGCCACGTCCAGGAGGGTCTTTTTCAGCACCGCTCCCGATTTAGCGCCGCTCTGGGAAAAATACACCAGCGTTGCCACGGTCAGGGCGTTGAAGGAGACGATGGTGATAGGGTACACCATCACCGCCACGGCGACGCCCTCCGCGCCGAAGAGGTTCGCCGCCAGGGGCATGCCGTAGAGGATGTTGTTGGTGCGGAAGGCGGACAGGATGAAAATAGCCCGCTTTGGCCTGTCGGCTATCAGGACGGTGAATAAAACCCAGGCGGCGGCGGCGGTAGCGAGTATTCCCCCGGCGCAGTACACCAGAAGGCGCACGTTGTATCCTGCCGTGAAGTCGATGGACAGGGTGTTGGCGAGCAGTTGGGCGGGAAGCAGGTACTTGAAACACAGCCGGTTCAAAAACGTCCTGTCGTCCTCCGCGATGTGGCCGCGGAACGCGATAAGCCACCCCAGGACGATGGCGAACAGCACGGGGGCGACGGCGTTGAAACTCCACAACAAAATTTGCAGTATCATATCTCACCTATTCTGGGCCGCCCACGCCCAGACGTCCCAGGCGGCGGCAGAGTTCGTAGCAGGAAAGAGAGGTGTTCGCCAGGGCGATTCCCTCCTCCGCGCACTTTTTTTTCAAGTCCTCCTGGGGCTCGCGGCCCGACACCAGGATGACCAGAGGTATCCCCTTCACCACGGCCACAGCCGCCACGTTCAGGTGTGTGTGAACCGTCACCCACAACCAGTTCTCCCGCGCCTCCGTCAAAACATGGCTCAACAGGTCTCCCACGACCGCGCCCTTAACCTCCCTCGCCCCATCTCCTGGATAAAAGACGTTCAAGCCCAATGCGCTGCATATTCCCGCCGCCGTCGGTTCAGTAATCGGCGTAGGGCTGTCCATCCGTCTCGGCCGTGTCCAGAAGGAAGAAGCTTCTATTCCGCACCTCGAAGATAAACGTCCGTCTCCGCTTGGGCCGGTGGGTGCGGACGTCGGCGTCCAGCGTTTGGTCGCCGAAGGGAATGCCCGTCACGGCCTCCAGCTTCGGGAAAAGGACTCCCTTGGGGATGCGCTCGGTTTCCCTCGGAAGGGTTTTCATGGCCTCTATCAGCCAGAAAACCAGCGCGTTGGCCCGTCCCGCTGCGACTCTGTCCGAAAGAGACGCGGCACGCTGAGACCAGAGTTCGCGTCTCAACGCGTCGAACCCCCCGCGCCCGTCCAAAAAGGCGTTCTGGTCGGCGAAGAGCACCCCTTTAAACGAGAGGAAGGACTTGTCCGGCGCGCTGCCGTACCAAATTCGGTAAGGAGACCGCCGCCCCATGATCCCCCGCCATATCTCCTTGGCGGCCATACTCCCCGCGTAGCTGATCAGTACGCCGTCGCTGGCTTCTTTGATCTCCTGCTCCACCATGGAAAAGGTGTCCGAGACGGAGGCGTCAACCCAGTAGGGCATAGGCTTGAACCCCGCCGCCGAAAAGAGATCGTAGCATATTTTCGCCTCACGCTCCTCGTTGAGGGTGAAACGGGCCCCCATGACGCCTAAACGGCTTTCGGGCCTCAGTGTCTTCGCCGCGTAGCCCGCAAAGGCGGTGGTCCGGTAGTCCCGGTATAGGTCCAGAGCGAAGGCGTAGGGCAGCAGGCGGTCTTGCTCGAAAAGGGAGACGTTCTCGCCCCCGGCCAGCAGGAGGGGCACGCCGCTCCCGGCAGCCAAGGTGATCAAGCGCTTGTCCACGCTGTACGAGGCGAAGCTCATCACCGCTACGGTGCGGGCGTCTATGGGCAGGGAGTAGCCCAAAACCGCGTCCTCGTCCGTGGCCGGCAGCAGGACGAACTCGATATCGTGTCCCAAAATCCCCTCGCCGCTTTTCGATATTTCGTCCTGACGCCACAGGAGAATCCGGTGAACGCTCTCCCCCACCGCGCTTTCCCAGCCCTCGTCCGGCGGGACGACTAAAACCTTCCACGTCCATGCTGACTGGTCGGCGGCAAAGACGGGCGCCCCCCCGAAAAAATATAAAGAAAAATATAAAGAAAAACACAAAAAAGAAAGGCACGCCGCGAAAACGGCGGCACCCTTCCGCAGCAAAAACACCCAACGGTACGCTGCCCGCATGACAATTCCCTCCCCCGCCGCGCGTTTTTCCACGGCTTTTGTATCAATCATACAACAAAATGATGTTTCTTGAGAATCCCATTTGTTTGGCTTCCCACGGGATAAAAACGCCATCATCCTCCAAAAGCGCCCTCTTGACAAAAAATACCGATTACGGTAGCATAGTGCAATCCTGATGGAAGCGCCGCGCTTTATGGGCGCAGCTTCGTAACAAACAACTTTTGTGACATTTGTGACATTTTACGAGAG
>JAITGX010000048.1 GCA_031280275.1 Synergistaceae bacterium | reverse complement strand
CGATAATGTGCTCGAAGACCGCGACCACCGTGGTCATGGCGGCGAAGCTCATGAAGAGGAAGAACAGCGTCCCCCAGATGCGCCCGCTGGGCATGTTGTTGAACATATTGGGCAGGGTGACGAAGATCAGTCCCGGCCCGGCGTCAGGGTGCACGTTGTAGGCGAAACAGGTGGGGAAGATGATGAGCCCTGCGCAGAGGGCCACAAAGGTGTCGAGCCCCGTGACGATGACGGACTCGCCCAAAAGCGTCCGGTCGCGTCCTATGTAGCTCCCGAAAATGGCCATGCTCCCGATTCCCAGGCTGAGGGTGAAAAAGGACTGCCCCAAGGCGGCGTAGATACTCTCCCAGCCAATTTTGCTGAAGTCGGGGAACAGATAGAACTCCAGGCCCTTCTCCGCCCCTGGCAGGGTGACGGCGCGTATTGCCAAGGTGATCATGATGAGGAAAAGCCCGCCCATCATCACCTTGGTGGTGCGTTCAACCCCCTGCTGAAGTCCTGCGGAGCAGATCAGCGAACCCAGCCCCACCGAGATAAACAGCCAGAACACCATCTCCCCCGGATCGGTGAGCAGGGAGCTGAAAAAACCGCCGATTTTGATGGGCTCCAGGCCCTCCAGGCGGCCCATCAGGCTGTACCAGGTGTAGGCCAGCATCCAGCCCGAAACAGTAGTATAAAACATCATCAAGATGTAGTTGCCGGCCAGGCCGAAATAGCCGAACACGGACCAGCGCGTTCCCCTAGGCTGCAGGTCCCTGAAGGAACCGATGACGCTCTGCTTCGAAGCACGGCCTACGGCGAACTCCATCACCATGATGGGCATGGCCAGGCAGACGATGGATAACAGGTAGATAAGGACAAACGCCGCCCCGCCGTAGCGCCCCGTAATGTAAGGGAAGCGCCAGACGTTTCCCAGCCCTACAGCGCATCCGGCAGACAGGAAAATGAACCCCAGCCGACTCCCCAAAGACTCCCTTTTGCGTTGTGCTTCCATATCCGAAACCTCCTTAAGAAAATTTTTCCACGATTTTCCCGCGTAAAGTGTTTAACAGTATAGCAGAGCAAAGGGCCAGCGGCGCGTGAGTTAAAACAGAGGAAAGCGTCAATCATGAGGGAGGTACTCGCGGAGTTTAGAGAGGACTTCGTCGAGGTTAAGGGGTTTGCCCACGTGGGCGTTCATTCCAGCGGCGAGGCATTTCTCGATATCCTCGCGGAACACGTTGGCCGTCATGGCGACGATGGGGATTCGCTTCGCGGCAGGGGTATCGAGGGCGCGGATGTGCTGCGTGGCCTCGTAGCCGTCCATCTCCGGCATCTGTACGTCCATGAAGATCATGTCGTACCGATCCGGCGCGCCGCCGAACATCTTCACAGCCTGAAGGCCGTTTTCCGCGCAGTCGATTACCAGATGGGTGGGCTCCAGGAGCGCCAGCACGATCTCCCGGTTGATCTCCACGTCCTCGGCCAGGAGAATGCGGCGGCCCTTGAAGTCAACGATCTCCTGGGTTTCAGACTCTCGGTCCGGGCGCTCCTTCGCGTTCATGCCAAGGCATTCGTTGATGCAGTCGGCGATGTTGGAGGGAAACAGCGGCTTGGACAGGAATTTGTCCACACCCCCGGCCCGTGCCTCGTCCTCTATTGTGCTCCACGTCACGCCAGAGATCATCGTAATCACAGACTTGCCGGACCCCAGGGACTTGATGCGCCGCGTCAGCTCAATGCCATTCATGCCGGGCATCTTCCAATCCACAAAGTACACGTCGTAGCGCCCGTTTTTCTTGATCATCGCCCACGCTTCCTCCCCGCCGGAGGCCGTGTCGCACGCGATGCCGAACCGCTGCGCGATGTCCGCAAAGTACTCCAGTATCTCCGGCGAGTCGTCTACCACTAAGACGCGGATGTTGCCCCAGTGAACGCCCTCGTCCAGCAGGCTGTGGATCTCGCCCCCACCCCGCCGCGCCTGGATGGTGAAGGCGAAGGTGGCCCCCTTGCCCAACTCGGACTCAATCCATATCCTGCCGTTCATCATCTCCACGATACGCTTCGAGATCGCCAGGCCCAGCCCCGTGCCGCCGAATTTGCGCGCGGTGCCGCTCTCCGCTTGTTCGAAGGACGTGAAGAGGCGCGCCTGCTGCTCCGGGCTGATCCCGATACCCGTGTCGGTCACGTCAACTTGCACGGTGTACAGGCCGTCCTCCTCCCCCGCCAGTTGCGCGGTGAGGCGGATAAAGCCCCCCTCTGGCGTGAACTTCACCGCGTTGGAGAGCAGGTTTGTGATGACCTGCGTCAGGCGCTGGTCATCGCCCACCAAAATCCGGGGGATGGCGCGGTCGATATTCACGCGGAAGTGCTGATGTTTTTCGTCCACGCGGAATGTCACCACGTTCACGGCTTTCTGGAGCATCTTCTCGAAGTCGAACTCCGCGAACGAAAGCTCCAGCTTGTTCGCCTCGATCTTCGACATGTCTAAAATATCGTTAATGACCCCCAACAGGTGTGTGGAGGCGTCCTCTATTTTTCCAAAGGCATAGTTCTTTTTCTCCAGGTCGGAGGCCGACTTGCCGATGGAGGTCATGCCGATGATGGCATTCATGGGGGTGCGCATTTCGTGGCTCATGTTCGAGAGGAAGTTGCCCTTGGCCTCGCTAGCCTTGACGGCCTGTTCTAAGGCCTCGGCGCGCGCCTGCTCGTACAGGTCCCGCGCCACAGCGCCCGCGATGGTGCTGCTGATCATACTGACAAGCTGCACGTCGCTCTCGCTCCAGGCTCGCGGCGCGGCGCAGTCCTCCACGCTCAGCGTCCCCCAGTACTTCCCGTCGACATACTGCGGAGACCAGATAAAGGCCTTGATCCCCACGCTTTGGAACGCCTCGTATCGCGTACTGATGATGCTGCCGCAGGAAATCGCGGGAACGAGTCCCTTTTTGGGCAGAACTTGAGGGAAACTGTTCTTCAGGATGTCTCTCAGGCCGTTTTTGGAGGATTTGATGGAGAAGGCCTCGGAGGCGCACCAGACGTAGACGGGGTGCGTTTCGTCCCCTTCCTTTTCGGAGACCATAATGAGCACCCGAGACGCCCCAAGGAAGGTGCCCACCCTGCGAAGGGCGTCGTTGACGAGCTGGGACATGTTCTCCCGTGAAACGAAACTCTGGGATATGACTGCCATCAGCTCCTGCTGAGCCAGGCGGATGTCGATGCTTTTCATCATTTTTTTGTGTTCGCGCAGGTCCTCCGTGTACGCGGCGACGATGTCCTCTTCGCCGTGACGGACGCGCACCAGTGTCACTTTCGAGGGGATGAGTTCGCCGCCGGCCGTTTGGTGCACCCACTCGAACACGAGCTTGCCGTCGCGGAAGGCGGCTTCGATGTGTTCATACGCCTTTTTTCTCGACGCCTGCCCGTCCGGCTGAAACTTCGGCGAGTACCTGAGGAAGGTTTTCAAGTACTCTTGCTTGTCCTCCGCCTCGAAGAGTTTGAGGGCCTCCCTGTTGCAGTCCACAACGCGCAATTCCCGGCTCCACAAGTTGCAGCAGAGCGGGGTCGCGTCCAGCATAATGCGGATGCGCTCGTCCGCCTCACGGGTCTCGCGAATCAGCGTGTTCCGTGCGATGGCGCTCACCAGCATCAGGCTCCCGGACTGCAAAATATCCACCTCGTCCTTGGGAAACACGTGATCTCTGCGGCAATCGTCGAAACTGACGAAGCCCCAGAAATTGTTCTGCAAAAACACGGGAAGCACCAGAATGGAACGGATGCCGTAGGGCTCCAGCCTGCACCACTCCATCTCTTCGAGGTTTTCGATGGGGCCGTTGATGTTCTGCCCGGTGGCGAGCCGCTTTTCCCATCGGGGCATACTGTCCTTATAGGAAAAATCCATCGCGCCGGGTGTGCTGCGGCGCAGCCCCTCGCCCTCCTGCCACCCAAACAGCTCCATGTAACGGAGTGCTCCGTCCTTCCTGATGTTTTTCCAGATGTGAACGCTGTCCACGGCCACACAGCGGGCCATCATTTCCAGACCTTTCCGCAGCGCGCCCTCGAAACGGCCCGGGTCTGACATGAAAAGCACCGTTGCCACGCCGTTCACGACACGCATCAGCTCACTCTGCCTGGCAAAAGCCGAGCCAGCCTGACTCGCCTTTTGTTTTTCCGCCAGGTAGATCTTTTCTTGAAACTTGATGACCGTTCCAATGAAAAGTCCGGATATAATAAAAGATTGGATGATGTCCAGATAGCGCTGCCCCATTCTTAGGCGTGTTACCAGCCATGGGAAGCGGAAACCGACGTAATAGCAGGCAACGGTGCAGATAATGTGCAGGAAGAGCAGGATGATCATGGGTTTGCCCTTTGCCAGCAGGAAGATGAGAACGATGCTCAGAACGAAGTACGCCGGCATTCCGCTGTCGGCGCCGCCCAAGAGAAAAAACGTTATCGGAAAGAGGACGTTCCCCAGCATTATCAGCGTGATCCAGCTCCCTAGAGTGTGGAGGGCGAAGCGGTTGCACACGTAGAACAGAGCGGTGATGAAGAGCGCGATTGCCAGCATGGCGAGATTGAGGGCGGGGCTGTTGACGATAAAGTAACGTGCGGCTGCCGCCATCAGCGCGGCCACCAGGCCAATGAGGTACACCAGGTTGGTCAGCCGCGCGTTCAGCGGAAGCTCCTCCGAGAACACGCACCGTTGAATCAAATTTTTTATCCTCGTCATTTCCACCCATCCCCACAATTGAATCTGCCCCTGCCCGAAATCTCAGGGACGCTTTACCTATTTTCTTTTATTATACAAGCAAGGAGCGCAAGGGACGGAATCTTACTTAAGGAAGCACTGATTAACTCACCCCCCCTATACAAAAATCCTAAGAACGTTGGCTTTTCTCGGAAATAAAGAGAAAAGGTTCGTTAGTATTTGAAGCTAAAGTCAGCCTGTGGGGCTTATTTATGAAAATGGGATTTCTTATCACATGCAATCGGTCGAGGTCAATTT
>JAITGX010000044.1 GCA_031280275.1 Synergistaceae bacterium | reverse complement strand
TACGTCCGCCTTCGCAGGCCGAAGGGATAAGGCCTTCCGCTGCATTCCAATCTTCGTCGTTTAAGTCTGCAGCATATTCAGCACGTATCATATATGATATGATACAGCATTAGCATAATTCAGAGCCTCCTCATTCTTTTAATACACGCTCTTAGTGAGAAAGCTGCACGAGAGAGCGAGCCGGCGTATGATACAAAATGTACACGTTTTGAATGATTGAAACCTCCGGTTTTGGTGCAGCTAACCTTAGGGCGTGTTTTAAAACTTCTATTCCACTATAAATGCATTAAAAAAGTGCCTAAAAACGGCTGTTTTTTGTTGGAGCAGTTAGTTTTAAAACACGCCTTAATTAAACTAGAGGATATCAGTCTTTGAAACGTGTATTTTGTTTTTCAAGGTCCTATTTATAATTTCACTTGCTAGTGTACTGAACGACCACCGGCTGAAAGCCGGTGGGTTCTTTTTACGACTGAAAGTCGCCTCCAGGCTAAAGCCCGCTGAAAGTCCTAAGGCTTAGAGCCTTCTAAAGTTTACGACTGAAACTCGCCATGTACCGTTAGTTCATGTTCTTCTTTATGCTTTTCTATATACTCCTTTATCATTTCTTCTGTTACTGTCCCTGCTGCTGCGCAAAAATATCCTCTTCCCCACAAATGCTGGCCCCAATAGCGTTTCTTCAAATTTGGATATTCTTCTTGCAGTAAGCGCGAACTTCTCCCTTTCAAATATTGCACTATCTTTGATACCGACAAATCTGGCGGGCATGACAACAGTAGATGTACATGGTCTGCTCCGATATGCCCTCATGCTATCGTTATCCCTCAGCTTTGACATAATAATGCCTTTACGGCAATCCAGCGCATAGCCCGCGCCTGTCCCTTTTGCGTGAACAACAGCGTTAGATTCTATATTTATGTTGCCATTTTGTGTTCTTATTCCCTCGCTGTTCAAACCAACTCCCTCGGCTAACACGTTGGCGTTGCCATCTATCTTCACGTTTTCATGAGCGTAGAAGAATTCAACAAGCGTCAGCCTCGATTTATTCCCAGGCGGGAACGGCGGCGTTTTTGAAGACTTCCCGAATGGCGTTCGCCACATTAGGTTGATGGTAAGCGTTGACGACTTTTTTGTATATCTCGTTGTCCTTATCGGCTGTTCTGGCAACTATAACATTGATAAAGGGTTGTAACGCCGGATTTTTAAGATCGATTGTGTCTTTGAAAATCGGACCCTTGATGGGGTCAAATCCGGCGTCTGTGGCATAGCCGCAGTTGACGATCCCCGCATCCACGTCGGGCAAAGAACGAGGAATCTGCGCTCCGGTAACCTCGACGAATTCGATGTTGTACGGATTGGATTTGACGTCTTTGATCAAGGGGGATGTTCCGGCTGATTCGTTCAACTCGATTAGCCCGGCGTTCCTGAGCACAAAAAGAGCTCTTCCCTGATTGACCACATCGTCAGGCACAATGATCTTTGGGTTTTTGATTGTTTTCAGCTCATCCAGAGACTTCACTTTTCTGGAGAAAAGGCTCAGTGGCACGAGCAGAGTGTCTCCGATGGGAGTCAGATCCAGTTTCAGATCGAACGCGTTTTTTTTGAGATAAGCGTAATGCTGAAAAGCGTTCAAGTCGATCTCTCCGGCTGCCAGAACCTGGTTTGGATTGGTGGGAGTGAGATAGACGATCTCGATTTTGATGTTTTCCCCGGCCGCGTCCAGATTTTTTTGAACTGCGTTCCAAATTCTCGGTTCGTCGCTGGTTGTGCCCACCTTGACAATAATGGGAGATGGCGCAGCCCAGGAATCGAAAGCTCCGCTAAAAAAGACGCTGATCAACGCAAACAAAAGTGCTACGAAAAGATAACGGTTATTCATGATGGATTGCCCCCTTTCTAACTAGAAAAATTCGTCTAATGTGTCATTCTTTTTGCGATTTTGTTGCCAATCCCCTGAACTAAATTGACTGCCAACAATAGGATCAGGACGGTCACAAATGTGATGTCTACCATGTAACGAGCGTAACCATAGCGAATAGCGAAGCTTCCCACCCCCCCTCCGCCTACGGCTCCGGCCATGGCTGAGAGCCCTATCAAACTGATGCAGCTGATAACCATTGCTCGGATTATGCCAGGCATGGCCTCCCGGATGAGGATGTGGACGACAATGTAAGGTTTCGATATTCCCATAGCTCTAGCCGCTTCGATAACCCCTTTGTCTACCTCGCAGAGGGCCTGTTCGATGACGCGCGAGATAAAGGGCACGATCCCAACTACCAATGGGGGAATAGCCCCCTTCAATCCTATGGAGGTTCCCGCAATCAGGCGAGTCAGGGGGACCATGAAGGCTACGAGGATGACAAATGGAATTGAGCGCAAGACGTTGATAAGCTTGCCTGCGACGCCGCTGATCCATTTGTTTTCATACAAACCGCCTTCTGCCGTCACAACGAGGATAACGCCGATCAATATCCCAAAAAACATGCTGATCGCGCCGGCAATGCCAACCATGAGCACGGTCTCTTTGAGGGCTTTCAGCAAATCTCCCTGAAATTCAACCACGTTCGGGAAGTATTCGCCGATAAAGCAGGTAACCTGTTTCAATGAATCTCCTCCCTTCTTTTATCATGCCATTCCCTCAAGATGCCTACACCGATTCCCTCAGAGCGTAGGTAGCCGAGCGCCGCTTGGACTCGCTCTTCTTCGCCGGACATGGCTATGAATAAGCTCCCGATGGGCGAAGTCTGAATCACCTCGATGTTGCCGTAAATGATGCTGATACACACATCGAAGTTTTTTACGAGATAGGCGATGTATGCGTTGTTGGCTTTTTCACCCTTGAAAAGCAGGTGAACAAGCAGCCCTCGGCCCTGGACGATTTTTCCGATTTTAAGATTCTCCAGAGCACAGTGGATATCGTCGAGCTTGAAGAGCCTGGATAGCATTTTTTTAGCGATTCCAGAGGTTGGGTTGGCAAAGACGTCCCAAAGGGTTCCTTGTTCAGCGATCTCTCCTTTGTCCAACACCGCCAGCTTGCTGCAAATTTTTTTGACCACGTCCACTTCATGGGTGATCAGGACGATGGTCAGCCCAAACCTAGAGTTGAGCTCCTTCAACAGGCTTAGAATGGAGTCCGTCGTCTGAGGGTCAAGCGCGGATGTTGCCTCGTCGCTGAGCAAAATCTTCGGGTCGGTGACCAACGCTCTCGCTATTGCCACCCGCTGTTTCTGGCCCCCGCTGAGCTGGGAGGGATAATTACCCGTCTTATCCGTCAGTCCCACGATTTCCAGCATGTCGCTTACCTTACGCTCAATTTCCGCTTTGCTTTTTCTGAGATAGCGCAGAGGGAGGGCGATATTTTCGTATACTGTTATCGACTTCAGAAGGTTGAATTGTTGGAATATCATCCCGATCTTCTGTCGGACCCGCATCAAATCCGTCTCTGCCAGAGATGTGATTTCGCGGCCAGACACGCGCACTTCACCGCTGTCCGGTCTCTCCAGCATGTTGATGGTACGGACCAGCGTGCTCTTGCCAGCGCCGCTCAAACCGATGATCCCGAAGATGTCCCTCTCGTTTACGCTCAAGGATACTCCCTTGAGGGCCTCCACCGAGTTGTATTTCGTGCGGAACGTCTTGCAAAGATTGCTCAATTCCAAAATGGGCTCAGGATTGACGACGCTCATATCGCGGCTTTCTCTCGTATTACGCCGGTCTCTATTTCAAGAAGGCGATCGGCCCATTTTGCGGCCCAGGCGCGCAGCTCCGCGACGGCCAGAGGCTGAGGCGTCCCGGAGACCTCGTGCTCCGCGATCTTTCGCGCCAAGCCGAGGTAGACCCTCGCCTGCTTCGAGTCGGGGGCGGCCTCGATGGTTGTCTTGCCCGCGAGTTCACTCTGGGTCACGGTCACAGAGCGCGGAACGTACTCCACCACCTTCGTTTTTGTCTCCGCCGCGAAGTCGTCGATGATGGTTTTCGAGTAGTCCTGGTTGATGGAATTGGCGATGATCCCGCCCAGGAGCGCGCCGCCGGCGTTCGAGTACTTCTTGATGCCGGTGAAAAGATTGTTGGCCGCGTAGACAGCCATGAAGTCGGCGGAGGATACCGTGAAGACGTGCTCGGCAATACCCTCTCGGATGGGCACCGCGAAGCCGCCGCAGACCACGTCACCCAGGACGTCGAAGATCACGTAGTCCAGCTCCAGCTCCTCGAAGACGCGCTGCTGCTTAAAAAGCTGTACGGCCGTCGTGATACCCCTTCCCGCGCAGCCCACCCCCGGCGACGGACCGCCCGCCTCCACGCAGTAGACGCCGCCCCAGCCCTCGAATACCACGTCCTGGGCCTTGACCTTGTTGTTTTTGTCCCTGAGCGTGTCCAGAACGGTGGGAATGTAGCTTCCGCCGCGCAGGGTGTTGGTCGAGTCGCTCTTGGGGTCGCAGCCAAACTGCATCACCTTGAAGCCGAACGTGGAGAGCGCCGCGCTGATGTTGGAGGTCGTCGTCGATTTTCCTATCCCGCCCTTCCCGTATATCGCTATTTGTTTGATTTTTCTGGTCATTTTTTTATTCCTTTCTGCAAAGACATTTTGCCTTATCCATGAGAAAAGGTTTCCATCCGCGCGCCGTAAAGCTCCCGCGAGAAATCGCTGACGCCTGGGATTCCGCAAGCATCCGCCCGACAGTGCCGGCAGTGGTAGAACACGTTGAGGTATTTTTCGGCGACGGCTCTGGCCCTGTTCAACTCACCGCAGCCTGGAGCCTCAACGTGGGCCAGTTCGTGCTGGGGCAGCAGGGGAATGACGTTGAAGACCGCCGCCCCGGCGCGGCTTACCGTTCTCGCGACGTCCTCAATGTGGTCGTCGTTGACGCCAGGAATCAGGACGGTGTTCACCTTGACCGTCGCACCCCTTTCGCTCATCCTGCGGATGCCCTCGACCTGCCGCTCCGGCAGGACGGACATGCCAGGGCCGGTGAGCCGCTTCCCGCCGAGGATAACGCAGGACACCACCTTTTCCAGCACGGCGGGATCGACGGCGTTCACCGTTACCGTGACGGTTCTAACCCCCGCTTCGATTAGGGAGTCCGCTTTGTCGGGTAACATCAGGCCGTTGGTACTGAGGCACTTTATCAGGCTGGGATACTCGGCGTGAACGGCACGAAAGGCCTCGAGAGCCGCGTTTGTCGCCAGCGCTTCGCCTGGGCCGGCAACCCCCACCACCATTATGCTGGGGCAGAGGGCGAGGGCCCTTCTCACGGTCTCCACAGCCTGAGCGGGCTGCAGAATCCCTGCCGCCACGCCTGGCCGCTCCTCTTCCTGGTTGAAAGCGCGGCTGCAAAAACGGCACTGAATGTTGCACTCCGGGGACACCGGCAGGTGGAGCCTGCCGTACTTGTTGTGGGCCTCCCTCCCAAAACAGGGGTGCAGCTGGCTCACCTTCAGGGTTCGGGGCGCGTCTGCGAGCACGCTCATCGTTCTTCCGTTCCTTCCGTCAGATTCTCCTTCACGATTTCCTCAAGCACTTGCTTGATTTCGGCCTCGATCTGGAAAACGCGAAACCCCCTTTCCATGAAAAACCTTGCTGGGGTTTCACCGATCTTCACAACAAAGAGCGCATCGCAGTCCTTCAGCAGCTCGGCGGCTTTTTCGAGTTCCTCAGGGCGGTGAGCCATGCACTGTTCTACTCCCCCCTGTCCTGGAATTCTGTAGCAGTGCCTTTTTTCGAGGAGTGCGGGTCCGCCTTCGAGGTTATAAATGAAGAAGGCGGTAGCACGCCCGTAGTGGAGGTCGATGAAAACCCCATCGCTGGAGGCGAAGGCGGCCCGTCGAATCATAGCTGGCCTCTCGCTCAAAAAGCCGGAACAACGGCGCCTTTGTACTTCTCCTCGATGAACCTGCGCACGTCTTCCGTCCGAAGGGCATCCCTGAGCGCGGCAATGGCTGGATCGTTCACCCGCTTCGTCTGAGTGACCAGGATGTTTGCGTAGGGCGAGTCCTTGCCTTCCCGGAATAAAACTGTAGTGGGGTCGATGCCCGCCTCCAGGATGCGGTTTGTGTTGGTGATGTAACCGTCGAGCTGATCGGTGTTCCGGATAATGATCCCCGCGTCCAGCTCCACGATCTCCACCTGCCCGAAGTCCGCGATGTCCTGCTTTGTGGCGGAGAAGTTTTGAATGTCGGGCTTGAGCTTGATGAACCCGTTTTGTTCAAGGACTCTAAAAGCCCGGTACTCGTTGGTGGCGTTGTTGGGAACCGCCACGGTGATCTTTCTGCCGGTGGGAATCTCCGCTTTCGTCTTGTACTTCGTCGAGTAAAATCCTATCGGTTCTACGTGGATGCCGCCCGCCGAGGCTAAATCGTAGTCCTGCTCCGCCTTCACCGATTCGAGATAGGGCAGATGCTGGGCAAAATTGACGTCAAACTCGCCGTTGTGGGTCTGCTCGTTGTAGAGGCGCGAGCTGGCGCTGGACTCGTCGATGACGGTTATCACAAGATCTACGCCCTTTTCAGCGAGCTTGGGTTTGACGAATTCGAGAAGCTCCGCATGGGGTACCGCCGAGGCAATGACCTTCAGCGTCACGCCCTCCGCGGCCAAAGCGCCGCCCAGAGAGCCCAAGGAAAAAAGTGCGGATAAGACCAAAAGCGCTGCTGTGTTTCTGCTTTTCATAACAAAATACCTCCTCTTAATAAAAGAGCCAACGGCTCTAAAACACCCTGGGGCTCTACCCCAATCTCATCCCAGGGGGCAAGTCCCCTGCTCTCCCGCTTTTAGCGGGTTAATCGCCGCTGAATCCCGCTTTCGGCCGACACATCTTGATCACCTCCCTCATCCAGCGTTCCGTAAAACCCCGTCTTCAGTGCGGGGATAAAACATCTGCCCTCCGCAGATAGTTTTTTGGTCTTCATATCAGGTGTCTTTTTTTCAGCACGAACTTCGACAGTCCGTTGCCCGCGAACTGCACAGCCTGGACGAGAACAATCATAACCAGCACCGCCGCCAGCAGCACGTCCGTTTTGAAGCGGGAGTAGCCGAAGCGCACCGCCACGTCCCCCAACCCGCCGGCGCCGAGGGTTCCGGCTAAAGCCGTGGTGGAAACGATGGCGATGACGGCGATGGTAAAGCTGCGTATGAGGCTGGGAAGGGCCTCCGGGAGCAGCACCTTCAGCACAATATCGCGGTTTTTCGCCCCCACGGAGCGCGCTGCCTCAATCTTCCCCTTGGAAACCTCGAGAATACTGCTCTCCACCAACCTGCCGAACATGGGAACGCAGGTGACGGCCAGGGCGATGATACAGGCCTTGGGGCCATAGGATATTCCGATGATCATCCGCGACAGAGGAAGGGTGAGGATAATCACGATCATGGAGGGGAGCGAGCGAAAGCCATTGACAACGCTCCCAAGGAGGGCATTGAAGCGCGGGCTGGGGTATATCCCGTCCCGGTCGGTGACGACTAAAAAGATTCCCAGAAGCATCCCAAAAAAGGCCGTCAATATCGTCGTGAAGAACACCATGTAGAGGGTCTCGTAGATCGCCGGGGTTACGATGGCCCATGTCTTGCCGCTGAAGGCGCTTTGCAGGGTTTCAATAAAGGTTGTTTTGTTCATTTTTAAATGCCCTCGCCGTCGCTCCAGCCGAAGTTGGCGAAGCCCGCGTCGATCTTGAGAAACAGTTTCGCCGTTTCGCTCTTAGGGTCTTCAAACACGCGCCTGACGGGGCCCTTCTCGACGATCCGCCCGTCCTCCAAGACCGCCATGTTTTTGCAGATGTAGCGGATGACGTTGAGTTCGTGAGTGATCAGAATGATGGTCAGCTTCAGCTTTTCGTTGATGCTCTTCAGGAGATCGAGCACGGACAGGGTTGTCTGAGGGTCGAGGGCCGAGGTGGCCTCGTCGGAAAGCAGGATGTCCGGGTTGTTGGCCAGCGCCCTGGCTATCCCAACCCGTTGCTTCTGCCCCCCAGAGAGCTGCCCTGGATAGAAGTCCGCCTTGTCGCTCAAATCCACAAGATCGAGGATTTCCATGACCCTCTTCGCTGTCTTCTCTTTTTTCTCGCCCGCCACCTCCAAGGGGAAGGAGACGTTTCCCGCCACGGTTCTGGCGTCCAGAAGGTTGAACTGCTGGAAGATGATCCCGATCTTCTGGCGGTACTGGTCAAGCTCCCGTTTTGAAAGCCGGGTTATCTCCGTCTCTCCTATGGAGATATCCCCCTCGTCTGGCTCCTCCAGACGGTTGATGCAGCGGATCAGCGTCGATTTGCCCGCTCCGCTGAACCCGACGACGCCAAAGACGTCCCCTCGGTCTATTTCCAGGTCAACGCCCTTCAGCACGTCGAAGCGCTTGTCTCTGGGCTGAAAGGTCTTTTTGAGTCCCGATATTCGTATGAAGCCCCGATGCGGAGATGGAACGGTATTTTTCACAGGCGTCAACGCTCATCACCTCTTTCCTAATTTTTTTAACCATATGGGGCTCTGCCCCATACCCCGCTTAGGGGTCTAGACCCCTAAGAACCTCATTTATTTTTACTCATAGGTGGCGAGTACCGTGTTGTAGATGTCCTCGATCAGCCGGAGTCCGCCTTTATAGCCCGCGTAGCAGGTGGTCAGCGCCAGTCTGTAGGGTGAGGGATGGCTGATGGAGAGGAAGTCGTACCCTTTGTCCCTCGCCAGACGCTTGTCCCATCCGCAGCCCAGGATCAGCCCGCGTCCTTCGTGGTCAGCGTCGCGGATTCTCTGCTGCGCCAGACCCCCGTCGGGCTCAAAGAAAACGGGGATGTCCTTTTTGTCGGATATTTTTTTCATCTCCGCCCGAATTCTGTCGTGGTACTCCTCAGGGGTGTTGTCCGTCACGAACTGCTCCTTGGGCACAATGCCGGTTTCGTGCAGCAGAAACTTGGCGATACCGATCACGTAGCTGGCGTCGTGCAGGACGTGGACAAACTCCGGGAGTCCGTAGCGGAACTCCAGCAAGAACGCCGCCAGGCCGTCCAACTCCTCGTAAAAAGCCAGCTCTTCCCGAGCGATGAAAGCGTTCACCCGCGCCTCCGGCAGCTTCGTGCCCTGAGCGGCGGCGAAGTGTTCCACACCTCGCAGGAAGCGCGTGGTCTCATTGCCGCCGATGGGAAGATAGGGAAAGTTATAGCAGGGCTGACCGTACTTTTCCTCAAGGCGTCGCGCTATCTTCAGGCCGTACCACGGGGAGACGACGATGCTGAACCCCGCGGCCGGGATGGTTTTCCACTCCTCGACACCTCTGGAATAGGGCCCAAAGAGCACGTTTACCCTCAGGCCGATACCCTCAAGGACTCGCTTGAGTTCCTCCAGGTTCCCCTTCCAGAAGGGGTCTTGGCAGGGGATCGCCGCGAAGAGGTTGACAAGCCGGGAGTCCTTTTCAGCGGCGCGCGCGCAGCGATCCACGTACTGGTCTATCACCGCGTTCACGACCAGGTCATGGGCCTCAAAGTTGCTGCACTTGAAGCCGGGGGTCTCCAGCGTGACGATGGGCTTTCCCTCTTCAGCAAACGTTTTCACGACCCGCTCCACGTCGTCCCCGACAATGGCCGAAGTACAGCCGGTGAGCACCACCTGCAGGTCCGTGTCGAGCACCCTGTAAGTGTTGCGGATGAGTTCTTCCAGCTTGCTTTCCCCGCCGAAAACCACCTCTCTTTCTGTGAAGTTCGTGCATGGCGCGGTATTACCCCCCGCGTAGCCCTTGGCCTTGCCGAAAAAACCGCTGACCATGGTACCGCAGCCTGGACCGGAGTGCAGAATAGGCACGGCCCTGGGAATGGCGACCACCGTCTGCATAGCCCCTATGGCGCACATAAAACGCTGCTGCTCAATCGGCTTCGACATAAGATGTCCCCGTTCCGAGGAACGTGCAGGGGTCTTGCTCCAACCACCACTTTGAGTAAGGGATGACCGTGTGCCGCGCGAGGTTTTTCACGAACTCGTCGTTTTCGATGGTGTTCACAATGCGCCGCCCGTACTTCACGAGGCCCTCGTAGCCCATGCCGTAGTGTTCATCCCCGATCAGGAGGGAGGGGACGCCGAACTTCGCGCCCCAAAGGGTCATGCCGCCGTGCCGCGCCAAAAGCACGTCCGGCCTCGTCCTATGGAGGATGTTCACCAGCTCAAACTCCTGCTTGTTGCAGACGTTGTAGCCGGGGACGTCGCCGTAGAGTTCTACCAAGTTGTTCAGCGAGTCGAGGGTGTCTATGCCCTTGTCATAAACGGGATCGTGGTGGAATATCGCCGCTCCAAGCGGGCACAGGCCCAGCTCCTTCAGCAGGCCCAGGAGCGCGTGGCCATGGGACGCTCCAGCCGTCACGTAGGCGGTCTTGCCGAAGAGCTTTTGCTTGAGGGCCTCGATCTCCGGCAGCCACTTCTCCCTTTCCTCGCGCAGGAAGACCTCGGCTTCGGTCTCTTTGCCGGTCATTTTGCCCAGTTCCCGGAACCATTTTTCTGTCTGCTCAATGCCATAGGGCGGGGAGACGCAGATCTCCGGCACGCCGAACTCCTGCTCCAGCGCCGCCGCCAGGTAGGAGCCCAGCGTCGAGCAGATCTGCACCGTGGCCACAGCTTCCGAGGAGACCGCGATCTGCTTGGTGGTGGCGTAGGGAGTGAGGTAGTTAACCCTCAGGCCTAGGCGCTTGAACCACTCGCTGAAGACGTCCGCGCCCCAAAAGTTCACGATGTTGACCAAGTCCTTCTGTTTTTTGACGGGGGGCTTGATGAGCTTTCTCGCCACGCCGTGGTAGCCGGCGTCAAACCCAGACGTCCAGATTTTGGAGCGGAAGCCCTCGCAGAAGATCGCCGCCACGGGGATGCCTAACTCCTGTTCCGCCTCGTCCGCGGCGCCCTGGACGTCGTCGCCGATGATGCCCGAAGCACAGGTGGTGACAATAAAGATGACGTTCGGCTTCACGCGCTGGCAGACCTGGCGGATAGCCGCGGCCAGTTTCTCGCTGCCGCCGTAGACCGTGTCGTTTTCGTCCATGTTGCTGCTGAATATGCGCCTTTGCTGCGGGTCGGCAACGCCCCGGTGCTTTCCGTTCACACGGTAGGTGAAGCCGTAGTCGTGCAGGCATCCGGCGCACCCTATCGGCCCGTGGCTGATGACGGCGCTGTCTTGGATCAGTGCCACAGCGCAGGTGGCGTTGCTGGTCGAACATCCGAGACACTGACTGAAAGAGCGCTCGGAGTCGTTCAGCTCCCCGCACCGGGCGCACCGCACCAGCTCCGCTGCCGTGCCTTCGAACCCTGTGATTGAGCCAAGCCGGTTTTCTCGTACCTGCACCTCGGCCGCTTTCAAGTTGACGATACTCAAATTCATCAAGCTCCTGTCGTCTGGAATATGGGATCAAAAAAACCGACTCTCTGATGAGAGCCGGCCTTCACCTTCCTGTCTTTTGGGCAGAACGCTAGGTCATCATCACGAGGAACGCAAGTCCATATGCGAATACTCACGGCAGGAAACACACATCCGCCGCGCACAGACACACATGCACATGTTCGCCATCGCCTTATAGACCTTGACCACCCAAATCACCCCGTTCGCCTCTCGCAAAGAATATAATATACTAAATTAGTAAGTCATATAAGAAATTACGAATTATTTTAGCGGGATTTTTTTGTTTGTCAAGGAGGAAGGAAATTCGCCCCAAATCCGCAGGTTGGAAACTTGTAATTTGCGGACAGCCTGGAGCACGTCCACACTGAAGTCGCCGCCGGAGGCGCGCGCAAAATTTTCACCGTCATAAGGATACGCTCCTGGGACTATCGCTTTGTCCGCGATCTTCAGCATGGACAGGTCCAACCAGCTGTCTCCGGCGCAGACAAGCGGACCTTCCGGCTCTTCCAGCCGCCGCGTCAGGCGTTTCACCGCGCCGCCCTTACTCAATTGCCGGGGAAAGATATACACCTTGTTGTAAACCCCGCACACGGAAAACAGCCTGGGGTTCACCATCGCTTTGAGTTCTGACGCGGCGTTTTCGGCGTTCTCGCTTTTGGCGAAGATAAAAAAACCGTCCGATGTCCTGCAGTCGGGAAAGAGTCCGGTCAGGTGCTTTCGATAAAACTCCAGAAGGGGAAGACAGTCCTTCAAGCGTTCCTGCGACTCGCGGGCCCAAAGTTCGTCAACTTGGCCGTTCACCAGCAGCAGCGCCCCGTGGCTCACCAAGGCGTACTCAAGCGGGGTATTGCCGGGGAGAGAAAGCCTCCGGTACTGTTCTAGGGAGCGTGTCGTCACGGGGACGAAGCGGCATCTTGTTCGGATGACCCGCAAAAGTTCGTAAGCTTTCGGGGACATGAAAGAAAGCTCTTTGCCGTCTTTGATCTCGACGCAGATATCTCCGGGCTTAGCCTTGAGGTGGGAGTGAATGAGGGTGTTGTCCAGATCGGACGCGAAGAGCATTTTAAGGAAACGCTGATTAACTTCGTTCTTCAAGATAGCAGAGGATAATAGGGCTCAATTTTTATCTCCAGTACTCAAAATCATGCCTTTTTTAAGCTTTATTCCCTCTTTTTCCGGAGCTTTCTCAAATTTATGCAATTCAGAGCGCTTAGCTATTGCTGTTTCTGCCCCTGTAAGCGCCTTGATTTGAGCCGCAAAAGCTTCACCGGTACAGCCGCCGTCACACAATACTTTTTTCAATGCCGGCATATGAAAATCACCTCGTGAAAACATCTCTGCCGCCCCATTCCTATCGCTTATGTCCGCTGCCGTTACCAAAACCTCATACGGCAGTCCAAGGACGTCTGCGGCTGTATGAATCTTTACTCCAGAAGTTTTTTTCCCACGTCGTATCCTTTCTCATTTGCCGTATCAGCATTTTTAAAACTTTTTGAATCCACTATAAACATACTT
>JAITGX010000059.1 GCA_031280275.1 Synergistaceae bacterium | reverse complement strand
TTGGATAAGCTATTCTCAATAATAAACTCACACTCCTATTATGCAACAAGTACATTAAGTTGTAAATATATTAAACAGGCTCTCAGGGGGCGCAAAACGCGTTATAATGTACGTGCTCGTGAAGGGGGACTTTTTTTGATTGAATTCACTAAGGTTCACGGAAACGGAAACGACTTTATCGTATTGGAAAACCTGGGAGGCGGCTATTCGTCCGAGGAGCTGGCCCGCCTGGCGAGACTTCTATGCCGCAGAGGGCACTCCTTGGGGGCGGACGGAGTACTGGCCGTCGAGCCCGGCGGGGACGGCTTCGACTTCACTATGCGTCTCTTCAATGCCGACGGCAGCGAGGCGGAGATGTGCGGGAACGGCGCGAGGGCCTTGGCTCGGTACGCCTTCGAGAAAAAGCTGGCGGGCGCGTCCATGAGCTTTTCGACCCTGGCGGGTCCGGTGCGGGCCCAGGTGGAGCCTCCCCACGCGGAGCTGGACATGGGGAACATTCCCCTGGGGAAAGAGTGCTTCGGGGGCACTATGGAGTCCTGGGGTTTTAAATTTCCCTACCTGTTCCTGACCGTGGGGGTGCCTCACTGCGTGCTTTTCATGGAGGACTACGACGAGCTGGACGACGACATAAAGGCCGAGATAGGTGCGGAGGTCTCCCACGATTTTTCCCTGTTCCCAAATGGAACCAACGTCACCTTTGTCCAGCGCCTCGCAAGGAACGAGGCGAGAGCTGTCACCTACGAGCGGGGCGTGGAGGAACTGACGGAGTCCTGCGGGACCGGGTGCGTCGCTGCCGCCATCGCGCTGGAGGTTCTGGAGCAAGGTGCCCCCGAACGCGCGGTGCGCGTACAAAATCCCGGCGGGCTCAACGAGGTAAGACTGAACTTCGCCTCTGGCGGCGCCTCCTGCCACGCGCGGCTCAAGGGGCGGACCGCCCTGGTCGCCGAGGGCAGAGTCCTCGAAGACGCTCTATTTGAGGAACTGGCATGAGCACCCTCCAGAAACGCGTCGTCGCGCTCCTGGCCGCGGTGGTCATTATCGCTGGAGGGTTTCTCCTGTATCACATCGAAACCTTGATTGCCCTTGTAAAAGGTGTGACAGGCTGGTTGGTGGAGACGGTGGGCAGGCTGGGTTACATAGGGGTTGTCGCCCTGATGTTTTTAGAATCCTCCTTTTTCCCGTTTCCCAGCGAGGTGGTGCTGCCTCCAGCGGGGTACCTGACCTGGAAGGGAGAGATGTCTTTCATCGCGGTGGTGGCCTGCGGCATCGTGGGGAGCCTGTTAGGGGCCTTGTTCAACTACTGGTTCGCGCTTCGCTTTGGCCGGCCCTTTCTGGTCAAGTACGGAAAATATTTTTTCGTCTCAGAGGACTCCCTCAAAAAGGCGGACGACTTTTTTGCGCGGCACGGGCACATCAGCACCTTGGTGGGTCGGCTGCTGCCGGTGATCCGCCAGTACATTTCGCTCCCCGCGGGAATCGCCCGAATGAGGCTCAGTCTGTTCACGGTCTGCACGGCGGTTGGGGCGGGGTTGTGGGTGGTGGTTCTGACCTGTGCGGGCTATCTATTGGGCGAACATCAGGAGTTTCTTGAACGCTGGCTCCACGTCCTTACCTTCGGGTGCGCTGTCTGCGCGGCTGTCCTGGCAGTGGGCTATCTGCTCTGGCTCCGCAAAGGGCGAGATCCTAAAGTCAGGAAGAATATAGAATGAAAATTCGGGATGTTCTCAAGAAGATTGATGCCGTGGCGCCGTTTCATCTGGCGGAGGAGTGGGACAACGTGGGCTTGATGCTGGGAGACCTCCAATGGGAGGTGCAACGGTTGGCGCTCGCCCTGGACCCTCTGCCTGAGGCGGTAGAGGAGGCATCCCGTCAGGGGTGTCAGGGGTTGCTTGCCCATCACCCGCTTTTCTTTAAGCCCATTCGCTGTCTTGACCTGTCCTCGTGGGTGGGCGAGACGGTACAAGCGGCGGTCAAGGCAGGGATAGCGGTGCTGGCGGCGCACACGAACTGGGACAACGCGGAGGGCGGGGTCAGTCGGGTGCTGGCCGATCGCCTGGGTTTGGCTGCGGTAACTCCTTTGGTTCCAGCAAAGGGGGGTGTTGGGGGCATGGGGGCCGTAGGGGCTCTCCCTGAAACGCTTCCAGCTCAAAAACTCCTCAGCGAGCTGAAGAAGGCGTGGAACCTGACGCGACTTGATCCCCACGGCCCAGCGGACCGTGAGATCCTGCAAGTGGCCCTGTGCGGCGGCTCCGGCGGAGGTCTGTGGCCCGCGGCTCTAGCCGCAGGCGCGGACCTTTTCGTCACGGCGGACATGAAATACCACGATATTCTGGACTGTACCCGCGCGGGCCTCTCTGTTGCCGTCGCAGACCATGGAGAAATGGAAAGTGCTGCGCTGTCTGACCTTGCGCGCCGTCTCGCCATCCCCGGCGAATTGGAAGTAATCACCCTCCAAGGGGCAAGCCGTTAGCCCTTCGAGTGACTGACAGTAAGTTTACGTACCCTTTCGCAGCTTGGTGACTTTATAATTGGGTGAGGAAATCCCCAATTTCTATTTAGAAATATTTTAATGCCGGATTAATATTCAGGACTACAATAGCTCGTGAAAAGGGTGGTGTGGCTGTCGCGGGGATCGTTGGGGTAAACTGAAAAAGGGGGACATGATCGTTATGATGAAAAAGTTGATGGCAGCGGTTGTTGTTTTGTTGGTTACACTGAGCACGGCGGATGCTGCGATGGCGTATCACCACAGACGCTATCCTCCCCACGGCGGGTTGTACGTGGGGTACGAAGATTATGGGTACGGGATAGAAATACGAATCCCCTTGCCGGGGTCCCGGAGGCACAGACATGAGCAGAGGCGTCACGGGTGGCATCACCGATCCAGGCACGAACGCAGACATGACCGTTACGGGTATAGGTAGTAAAAGCGTCGATTAAGCCGGAGTTCCCGGAGTTCATCGTTCTCGGTGGTTTGGCCTGCAGCGAGCGGGAGAATGTTCTTTTCACGCCTTCTCACGCTCGCTGTGCTGGGTTTGCGCGTTCTCAGAAAAGTCGTTTTTATACCTCTATCGGCAGCTCTACCTTGTCTTGCCTAGGATAAGTAGAGGTCCAGGTCTTGATAGGAAGGCCCCAAATCTTTATGAAACCCACGGCAGCGGAGTGGTCGAAGGCGTCGCCTTCCGAGTAGGTAGCCAGATCGTGCCTGTAAATGCTCTTGCCCGCCTTCATACCGCGTACCACGACCTGCCCCTTGAACAGCCGCGCCTTCACCGTGCCGTTGACGTACTGCTGAGTCTCGTTTATGAAAGCGTCGATGCAGTTTTTCAGCGGTGAGTACCAGTACCCCTCATAGGTCAGCTCTCCAAACTTGATCTCCAACTCCTTCTTTGCGGCCAACACCCGCTTGTCGAGGGTCATTGTCTCCAGCGCCCGGTGGGCGGTGATCAGGGTTATGGGAGCGGGGCACTCGTAAACCTCGCGGCTCTTAAAACCCACCAGCCGGTCTTCCACCATGTCGATCCGCCCCACGCCGTGCTTGCCTGCCAATTTGTTCAGTGTCAGCACCAGCTTTACCCCGTCCATTCTCTCGCCGTTCAGGGCCACAGGAAAGCCCTTTTCAAACGTGATCTCCACATACTCGGGATCGTCCGGAGCGGTCAAGGGGTTCGCGGTTAGCTCGTAAGCGTCCTCTGGGGGCTCATTCCAGGGGTCTTCCAGAAGGCCGCACTCAATGGAGCGCCCCCAAAGGTTTTCGTCGATACTGTAGGGTGAGACCGCCGTGGCCTTGACGGGGATGCCGTGTTTGACGGCGTACTCCATCTCCGCCTCACGGCTGAAATGCCAGTCGCGGACAGGTGCAAGGACGTCCAGCTTGGGGTTCAGCGCGTTGGAACAGACTTCTATGCGCACCTGGTCCTGTCCCTTGCCCGTACAGCCGTGAGCAACCGCCACAGCGCCCTCCTTGCCGGCGATATCCACTAGCGTCTTGGCGATCAAAGGCCGGGAAAGGGCCGAGGTGAGAGGGTACGTCCCCTGGTACATGCCGTTGGCCTTCAGCGACGGCCACACGAAATTTTCGATGAAAGTTTTTTTCAGGTCAAAGATGTAAGCTTTCACCGCGCCGCTGTGCAGAGCTTTGGCCTTCGCCGCCTCCAGGTCGATGGCTTCCTGTCCCACGTCCGCCGTCATCGTGACGACGTCGTAGCCCTGCTCCGAAAGCCAAACCACCGCCACAGATGTGTCCAATCCCCCACTGTACGCAAGAACAACCTTGCCTTTCTTGCCCGCCATGCTTAACGTCCCTCCATGATATTCGCTAAACTGTTTTTCCAAAAAAAGTTTTTATATGAAATTTATTATAGCGATTCGCACGGTTCTGCGCAAGGTGTCGGTCATCCGCTGCCAGGGCAAACGCATGAAAATGAGCATTAAATTATTTACTTTATGAGAAAAAAGCGTTAAAAAGCAGCTATTTTCAATCATAAGATATAGGAGATGGCTGCAAATGCAAACAGGCATAACCAGCATTCACAAATATTTTCAGGAACTTACAGACCCAAGGGTTAAAAATCGCAGCAGTCACCTTTTGATGGATATTCTTGCCATCGCTTTACTTGCAGTCATTGCCGGAGCACAATCTTTTAACGGCATGGCTTTATTCGCTGAAAGCAAAGAACCTTGACTTCGTACTTTCCTGGTTTTACCTAATGGCATACCTTCACACGACACTTTCAATAGAATATTTTCTGTACTGTCTCCAGAAGAATTTTCTAAATGTTTCACTGCTTGGACTCAATCTTTAGCTCCAAAAATCAGGGGCATTGCCGCTATTGACGGAAGAACTCTGCGCAGAGCGTTCCATTCGGCCTCAAAATCAACTGCTTTACCCCTGAGTGACTGACACAATTTCATTACACTAGCGAGTGAAATTATAAATAGGACCTTGAAAAAGAAAAAACACGTTTCAAAGACTGATATCCTCTAGTTTAAAGGTTAGCTGCACCAAAA
>JAITGX010000141.1 GCA_031280275.1 Synergistaceae bacterium | reverse complement strand
GTAGCATACACCAGTAAAAAGATCAAGCATTGAAGTCATGTTTTTTCACTTCCTCCCATTACTACTTTAACTTTCACACTAATTTTTTATTTTTATTGATTATACCATAAATTCTCCTTGGGGTGTGTTTTAAAACTAACTACTCCAACAAAAAACAGCCATTTTTAGGCGCTTTTTTGAATGCAATTATAGTCGGAGTTTTAAAACAAACCCTAGTATCCCGCACCTCAATGTTCTATTCCGAAGAAAGCACCAGTTCCCAACGCTCCTCCGTGATAACCCCATCTGTCCACTCGTCGTTCGTTTTTTCCTCCGCAAGGGTAAAACCGGAGGTCTTGTAAAGGCGCCGGGCAGTTTCCAATAAACCAACGGTCCACAGGAACACGTGCTTATAGCCTCTCTCTCGGCAAAAAACCAGGGCGGTCTTCAGAAGCTCCCTGCCGATTCCCGTCCCCTGGCATGGAGGGTCCACGAGGAACCACCGAAGCTGCGCCGTGTCGTCCCGCGCTCTCACGATAGCAATGGCTCCCACCGCGGCGCCGTCCGCTTCCGCGATCCACAGTTGGCCGCCCTCGGGGTCGCGCAGGAACTCCATCAATCCCTTCATCACGTAATACTCGAAAACTGGTTTGAACTGGTACCGCTCCCAATAGAGTTTCATGTGCAGATAACTCACGTAACTGGCATCCCCCGGCCCAAAGGGTCGGATTTTGACGCGAGACATTTTGCATCACCTCTCCGAAGTTTATGGCGACGCGAATATTATCAACTTTTTTGAAACATATTGCAATGGGAAACGCAACTGTTCAAGCTCAGAGCGAGGGGCCTTGGGCCCTCGAGGCTTCCCTGTTATAATAAAAGCCGTTTTTTCGAGTATGGAGGCGATTCAAGATGTGGGGTGGCATAAAAAAATTGCTGGGGTTTAACCCCAATGATCGAGCACTGAAAAAATACTGGGGCATTGTTGAACAAGTCAACGCCTTTGCTCCCGAAATAGAGGCGGCAACGGACACGGAACTGCGGGAACGTGGGGCGCGCCTGAAGTCGCGGGTTGGTGAGGACGAAACTCTGGACGTCTTGCTGCCGGAGACCTTCGCCTTGGTGCGCGAGGCTTCTCGGCGAACCATCGGTTTGCGGCATTACGACGTGCAGTTGATTGGGGGTATGGCGCTCCACGAAGGACGTATCGCGGAGATGCGCACCGGCGAGGGCAAAACCCTGGCGGCAACGTTGGCCGTGGTTTTGAACGCTCTTTCCGGGCAGGGCGTGCACCTAGTCACGGTCAACGACTACCTGGCTAAACGCGATGCCGCGTGGATGGGGCCCATCTACAATTTTCTGGGGCTCTCCGTGGGGGTCATTTACCCCTATATGCCCCCGGAAGAGCGCCGGTTGGCCTATCAGGCCGACGTTACCTATGGCACGAACAGCGAGTTCGGCTTCGACTACCTGCGCGACAATATGGTGATGCTCAGGGAGCATATGGTGCAGCGCAGTCACGTTTTCTGTATCGTGGATGAGGTGGACTCGATTTTGATCGACGAGGCGCGGACGCCCTTGATCATTTCAGGGCCGTCGGACGACAACGTGGAACTCTACGTCAAGGCCGACGGCGTGGCCCGTCAGCTTAAAGAGGGAGCGGACTACGAGAAGGACGAGAAGGAACGCAACATCGCCATCACGGAGACGGGCATACGAAAATGCGAGGAATTAATGAGAATGCCCGACCTCTTCACCGATGCCGCGAAGTCGGAGCTGACCCACCGGATCGTTCAGGCGCTGAAGGCTCACCGCCTTTTCCGGCGCGACGTAGACTACGTAATCACCAACGGCGAGGTTATTATCGTGGACGAGTTCACGGGACGCCCAATGGTGGGGCGGCGCTACTCCGACGGGCTCCACCAGGCCATTGAAGCCAAGGAGCGCGTCAAAGTCGGCCGCGAGAGCCAGACTCTGGCGACAATCACGCTGCAAAACTACTTCCGTATGTACCATAAACTAGCGGGCATGACAGGCACGGCTGCCACTGAGGCGGAGGAGTTCAAAGAGATTTACGGTCTGCAAGTCGTCACTATTCCCACTCACGAAAAGATGATCCGCACGGACTACCCCGACGTCATCTACGGCACGGCGCTGGAGAAATTCAACGCCGTGGCCGACGAGGTGCGGGAACGCAACGAACGGGGCCAGCCCGTGCTGGTGGGCACCACCTCCATCGAGAACTCCGAGCGCGTCAGCAAGCTGCTGAAAGCCCGCAAGGTGCCCCATCAGGTTTTGAACGCAAAACACCACGAAATGGAGGCTCACATCGTGGCGCAGGCGGGACACCTGAGGGCCGTGACCGTGGCGACGAACATGGCGGGCCGCGGCACGGACATCATGCTTGGCGGGAACCCGGAATTTCTCGCCAAGGAAAAACTCCTGGCCGAGCGCTTCCCCATCCAGTGGACGGTCAAGGCCCTGAACCCAGACGACGTCTTGGGTTATTTTGTCCAATATACCAATGTCTTCCCAGAAGAGCTGACGCGGAACTACCTCCGGGACAGGCGCGTTCCAGGTGAGGCCTACTCCGGTTTCCTGAAAGACGTCTTCACTCAGGCAAAGGACGCTTATGAGACTTACTTAGGCTATTTTCGGGCCAAATGCCAGGAGGAGCATGACAGGGTGGCGGAGCTTGGGGGCTTGGCCATCGTGGGCACGGAGCGGCACGAGGCGCGGCGCATCGACAACCAGCTCCGGGGGCGCGCCGGGCGGCAGGGGGACCCCGGCGAGAGCCGCTTTTACCTTTCCCTGGAAGACGACCTGCTGCGGCTTTTCGGCTCCGAGCGCATTCAGGGCGTCATGAGCAAGCTGGGCATGACAGATGGCGAGGCCATCGAATCATCGATGCTCTCCAAGGTCATCGAGTCCTCCCAGCACAAGGTAGAACAGAGACACTTTGACATCAGAAAACAGCTCCTGACCTACGACAACGTGATGAACCAGCAGCGCGAGGCCGTGTACTCCGAGAGGCAGAAGATCCTGATGGAGGAGGACCTCGCTGAGTACGGCTGGGGAATCGTTCAGGGCGTGGCCGATGAGATTCTGGACCGCTACTTCCCTGAAGAGGAGGGGTCCGACCCCGAACGCGCTGCTTCTCGGTTTCGCGCACTTTTCGGCCTTAGAAGCGATGAGGTGGTCTCGTGTTTAAACAGCCGAGAGGATATGGAGGAGGCCCGCGGTGCGATCATCGAGTCCGTGAAGGCCCGTTACACGCAAAAAATTTCCGAACTTGTGCCAGAGATAGTGAACGGTCTGGTGCTTTACGTGGTTCTGAACACGCTGGATGACGCCTGGCGCGGCCACCTGCTGGACATGGATGAGCTGAAGAGGGGTATCGGCCTCCGTGCCATTGGACAAAAGGACCCCCTGTTGGAGTACCAGTTTGAATCGTATAATTTGTTTCAAGAAATGATGCTGCGAGTTCGAGAATCCTTCACCGAGCAGTTTTTCCGGGTGCGCGTGGTGTCGGAGGACGCCCCGCGGCGCGAGCAGAGGCTGTCGGAGGGTCGGGACTTCCCCTTGCCCCAGGCCTTTTGGGGGGAGGGCGAGGCCGGACGTGGAGACGCGCTCCCAGTAGGCGAGGGCAGGCCGGTGCCCTTGAGAAAGGGCGTGAAGATCGGCCGCAACGACCCCTGCCCCTGCGGCAGCGGGAAAAAGTACAAGCATTGCTGCGGCAGGGATGCGTGAACGGGTTATGGATTATGGATATTTATTTGGGAGACGCTCGGTTTGTTCTGCAAAAAATAGGGGATAACACTGTCGATCTCATAGTGACCTCGCCTCCATATGCTGATCAAAGAAAGAATACTTACGGCGGGATTTCTGTTGATGAATATGTTGATTGGTTTCTGCCTATATCCAAAGAGTTGCTGCGGGTTCTTAAACCTACGGGAACATTTATCTTGAATATTAAAGAAAGAGTTCTCAATGGTGAAAGAAGCACTTATGTTATTGAGTTGATTTTGAAAATGAAAAAACAGGGTTGGATATGGACAGAAGAATTTATCTGGCATAAAAAAAATTGTTATCCGGGCAAGTGGCCTAACCGTTTCAGAGACGCATGGGAAAGGCTGCTGCAGTTTAACAAGACAAAGCAATTCAATATGTATCAGGAAGCCGTTATGGTTCCAATAGGGGACTGGGCAAAAAAACGATTAAAAAAATTGAGCGAAACCGACAAGGCCAGAGATTCATCGAAGGTAGGCAGTGGTTTTGGGAAAAATATTTCCAATTGGCTTGGCCGGGAAATGGCTTACCCCACCAATGTCGTTTATCTTGCGACGGAGTGCGCCAATAGAAAGCATAGCGCCGCATTTCCCGAAGAACTGCCCAGTTGGTTCATAAAGCTGTTTACGCGAGAAAACGATGTGGTCATGGATCCCTTTATGGGATCTGGAACAACTTTGTTTGCCGCTCAAAAATTAAGGCGAAATTCTATTGGAATCGATATTGTCGAGGAATATTTTGAAATGGTAAAACAATCTGTTCAACCTATGCAATTATGTCTGTTTGATTGAAGAGAGGTTTTTATGAATTTGTTAATTGATGATGTAATGGAATATATTAAAAATAGTATATCTATCTTTCATGAAAAACGTATTGCCAAAATAGCGGCACTGAATTTGAAAGAAGTTTTAAAAAAGAAAAATCCTTATTTGTTTAAGGTGAAATATATGCGAACGGCTGAAGAGATCATAAAGGACCTACTAAACGCATATATTTCTTCAAGTGAAGAAACGATGTTCGGCGATTGGCTTGAAGGTTTGGCTATATTCATCAACCAAAAAGTATATTCAGGCTGGAAATCTGGAATCAAAGGAATAGATCTGGAATTTGATAAAAAAGGGATACGGTACATTGCTTCCATAAAATCGGGACCGAATTGGGGCAATAGCTCACAGATAAGAAAATATGGAAAGCGATTTCATTACGGCAAAAAAAACACTACGAACAAGCAATTCTCAAATGCAGATTATATGTATCAATGGCTGTTGTTACGGAAAGGAGAATAACCCTGATAAAGGTTCTTATTATAAGTATTGCGGACAAGCATTCTGGGAATTTATCGGCGGGAATGAAAATATTTACACAGACATTGTTACGCCGTTGGGACATAAAGCAAAAGAACGTAATGAAAGTTATCTGGAAGAATATGTGCAGTTAATAAATCGGTTTACAAAAGAATTCATAGAATTATTTTGTGATATCTCCGGAAAAATAGATTGGAATAGGTTAGTGAAATTTAATTCTGAGAAAAAGATATAATTGTGATCAAAAGGAGATATAGATAATGAGCCGCCGGGTAATTTGTTTTTGCATGATAGCTTTGCTGCTGGGAATGTGGTTTTGTCCGCGGGGGTTCGCGGAAGAGGGCAGCGGGTTCTCCGCCCGCGACTTAGACGCCATTATCCGCATGAACGCGGAGAGGGGCGGCGGTGAGATCTCCGCCTCCGACTTGGACACCATCATACGGGGGAACGCTGAGGGCGGCGGTGAGGGTTTCAATTACGACCTTGGCTCCATAATCCAAGTGAACACGGAGGGCGATGACGGCTACGATCTTCGCTCCATGATCCGTCTGAACCCGGACTTTTCCACCTACCCCGGAACCAACGGGGTGATATGGCTGAAGCGGGCCGGCTACAGAAGCGCGCCGGGCGGCGGAGTGGAGCGCAGGCGTCTATGGGTTCTTTTAGGGCGCAGAGGCCTGGATCCCCGCTGGCTTTCGTGGAACATTCCCGTGCCCGCGGGCGGCGGGCTCGAAATTTTGGAGGCGTCGGCCTACTCCTACCCTGGAGGGGAAAAGCTGGGCGACGCGGCGCAAAACGGAGACGCGGTGCGCTCCGTGGTTTTTTCGGGTCTTCCTGACGAATTCGTTTTGGTTCTTTCTTACAAAAAGACCTTTCCCAATAAACTTTCCATTGACGACTTAGTATGGCTCGGCGAATCCCTTCCCCTTTGGGAGAGCGCGGTGCGGGTGACGGTTCCGTCGGACTTTCCTTTCCATCACGCCACTAACGCCGCCGAAGCAGCGCCGGAGGAAAACGAGGCCAACGGGTACAAGACCTACGAATGGCGCGTTATCAACGCCCCGGCGGAGCCCCGATTTTCCATGCGCGCCAGCGAGCGGAAGTACCTTGCCTTCTCGTCCAGGGAGGGGAAAGACGCGATGGCGAGGGCCCTGAAAGCGATGGAGGCCGTGCCCGCTCCGCCCGCCGCCGTCCAAGACATGCTGCGAGGAGTTGAGAAAGGCGGGGTGAAGGACGTCGAAAACCTTCTCCAATGGCTTTACAAGCAGCCAGGACTCACCTTGACGTCGGCCCGCGAGGTTCCGGCGGAGGCTCCCTGGACGCAGAGAGAAAAGCTCTTGCTCGCCCATCGCTGGCTGAAGGACGCCGGGGCTGACGCGCGTCTTTTCTGGCAGTTGGCCTACCACCCTAGTGCTGGGCCGGCCAGCGCGAGCATGGCCGCGGAGCCAGTCTTGGAGATCGTGAAGACCAAGGAAAACGCCTCTTTTTATTACACGATGGAGCAGCTCCCGCGTTTTGGGGAGAGCACCGCGTCTTTGCAAGGAAAGACAATACATGGCGTCACCGTGAACGGGAAATTGGAAGAGCGTAAAATCCCCGCCCTAGGCGCCTCCTTAAACCGCCTGGAGGCGGACTTCAGGCTGAACTTGGGTGAGGACGGCATGATGAGCGGAGACCTCCGGCTCACGGCGCGCGGCGCGTGGCGTTATCTGCTGTTCCCGGAATCCCCTGAGGACGGAGGGGCTGCCCTGTTGGCGAGCTTGTTTTCCCAGGTCCCCCGCTTCCGCGACGTCACGTACAAGGACTCGCGAGACAGCCGGGAAATTACGGCAGCCCTGGCGGAGGTCCAGGCCATCACGGACACGCAAGGGAATACCATCTTAGCACCCATGCCGAGGCTTATTCCTGACTGGTTCGTGAACTTGGCGTCCGGCCCGCCCCTTGGCGGCGTGCGTTTTCCATTCATTCTGGAGTCCAGGGTCGTCCTGCACCTGCCTCCCCGGACGACGGACGCGGCGCTTCCCGCGCCGGTGGAGCGCGAGGCTGGAAAAATACACTACTCCGAGTCCTTCAAGCTCGTGAAGAAAAAAACGATGCGGGCGGAGGCGCGAGTGACCTTCGGAACGGCCTCGCCTGGAGACGAGGACGCAATTGGCATTCGGGCCGCGGCCCAGGGTTGGCTGGGCTTCATGACCCGTCAGCTTCCCGTCCGCTTGGCAAAGGGTAAGACCCCTTGACCCGGAGGAGTATACTTATAGGAGTTTGCGAAATATGGAGGGGGTTGGCTTGTTTCAAAATGTCACTGGCTCCATCGAAAATTACCTAAAGGCCCTCGTGGGGAACGCGTTGGAGAATATCGCCGCGGCAAGGGGAAAGTCGCTGCCTGAGGGGTTCTCTGCGGAGATCGAGCGCCCCAAGCGGGAGGGACAGGGGGACCGCGCCACCAGCGCGGCCATGCAGCTTGCGAAATCCATGGCCGCATCCCCTAAAGACCTGGCGGCGGAGGTCGTGGCTGCCCTGACCAAGGCGGCGAAAGCGGGTGGTCTCGTGGACAAAATTGAGGTCGCGGGGCCCGGCTTCATCAACTTTTTTCTGTCGAAAAAATGGCTGCAAAACGTTATCCGCGGCGTCTTGAGCGCTGGAGAGTACGGCTCCTCCAACACCGGGGCGGGGCGAAGGGTGCAGGTGGAGTTCGTCAGCGCCAACCCCACCGGTCCCCTCCACATCGGCCACGGGCGCGGCGCGGCGGTGGGCGACGTTCTGGCGAACCTCCTGTCCTTCACAGGCTGGAAGGCGGAGCGGGAATACTACATCAATGACGCGGGACTTCAAATGGAAATTTTGGGGCGATCCACTCAAGCCCGTTACTTCGAGCTTCAGGGGCGGTCGGAACTCGCGCCGTTTCCGGAAAACGGGTACAAGGGAGACTACATCTACGGCCTGGCCCAGGACGCGATCAAACGGGAAAAAGACCGTTTTCTGTTCGAGGCACTGGGAAAAAGCCTGCCCTGGTTCAAGCGCTTCGCGGGCGAGGCGATTTTGCATGGCATCCGGCGCGACATGGAGGACTTCGGCGTGAGGTTCGACGTGTGGTTTTCGGAAAGCAGTCTCTATGAGCGCAACCTGGTCTCCGAGGCGATGAAGCACCTGAAGCGGCGCGACTACGCCTTCGAGGCCGACGGGGCGGTGTGGTTCAAGACCTCGGACTTCGCGGACGATCAAGACCGAGTGCTGATTCGCAATAGCGGCGTTCCCACGTACTTCGCCTCGGACATCGCCTACCATAAAGAAAAATTCGACCGGGGCTTTGACCGGGTTATCGACATCTGGGGAGCGGATCACCACGGCTATATTCCCCGGATGAAGGCCGGAGTCGAGGCCATCGGCAGGAAGCCGGAGGACCTGGATATCCTGTTGATTCAGTTCGTGAACCTGGTGCGGGACGGCGTTCAGGTTCCCATGTCCACCCGGTCGGGGCAGTTCGTTCCGCTGCGCGACGTGCTGGATGAGGTGGGCGTGGACGCCACGCGCTACTTTTTCCTGACGCGGCGCAGTGACAGTCAGTTGGATTTCGACCTGGAGCTGGCCAAGCGGCAGAGCAATGACAACCCCGTGTACTACGTCCAATACGCTCACGCCCGTATATGCAGCGTCATGCGGGAGCTGCGAGAGCGCGGGGGGAACCTGCCTGCTGCTTTCGACGTTTCCCCCTCCGTCTTTGAGGACGAGGAGGCGCGAGAGCTGACGGACTGCCTCGCCGTGTTTCCAGGAGAGATGGAAATCGCCTCGCGGGACCTGGCGCCCCACGCCATCACCACCTACGCTTCCAACCTGGCGGGGCGCTTCCACGCCTTCTACAACGCGAACCGCATTCTGGGGGAAGCCGCGCCTATTGAGGCGGGCCGCCTGCTGCTGACAGAGGCCGCGCGGGTGGTTCTCGCCCGGTGCCTGGCCCTCCTGGGCGTCTCCGCGCCGGAAAGGATGTAGAGCCTTGCCGCGTCTGCGCTGGATGTTCGCCGCAGCCGTGGGCGCGCTGTTCCTGTTCATCGCGGTCACGGTGTATTTTTTCGAGTTTCAGAAAATTACCCAGCTTCGGATCGAGGTGGAGGAGCGTTCCAGGGAGCTGGAAAGAGTGGAGCGCCGTGTCTTGGACTACAGGGAAAAAGTCGCGTTCTACAAGACGCGGGAGGGTATCGAACACCTGGCGCGGGAACGGTACAATCTAGCCTTCCCCGGAGAGCGCGTTTACGTGATAAAAACAAGCGGCCAACAGGAGCGGAAATAGACGGGGGGCAGCCCCCAAGGTCTTTGGGTCAGGAGGTCGTTTTTATGGAGCGGCGTGAGTTTTTGAAGAAAACTCTATCTGTTGGTGTGGGAGCCGGGGCGCTTTTGCTTCCCAGGGGGCTTAGGGCTGGGGTCTCGCGGGCGATGGCGGAGGACTCTCCTCCCGATCTGGTGGCTTTGAGGGGCAGCTCCCCCGCCGCTATGTTCGACCGGGGCATCGCGGCGCTGGGGGGCATTGGCCGGTTCGTGAAGTCTGGGCAGACCGTCGTTGTCAAACCCAACGTCTCTTGGGATGTGGCTGAAAACGCGGCGGCCAATACCTCTCCGGAGCTGGTGGCGCGGGTTATTAAGCACTGCCTCGACGCGGGGGCCAAGCGCGTCTTGGTGCTGGATCACTCTATCGAATATTGGGAGAGGTCTTGGAACGGCAGCGGCATCGCCGCGGCGGTGAAGGCCGTGGGTGGAGTTCATGCTCCAGCGGAGAGCCAGGGGTACTACCAGAAAATCGACGTCGCCGGCTCGACGCTGAAGTCCACGCAGATTCACGAGTCCCTTTTGGAGTGCGACGTGCTGGTCAGTGTTCCCGTGCTGAAGCACCACGGCGGCGCGGGCGTCAGCATCGCCATAAAGAACCTGATGGGCTGTATCTGGAATCGGAACGAATACCACTCTAAGGGCCTTCAGGCCTGTATCGCGGACTTCCTGCACGCCCGTAAGCCCGGCTTAAACGTGGTGGACGCCTGCCGCGTCATCACGCGGCACGGACCCAGGGGCGGCTCCCAGGAGGACGTCGTCACGATGAACGCCCAGATCATCTCCCCCGACATCGTGGCGGCGGACGCGGCCTCCGCCAAGCTGCTGGGCCGCGAGCCCTCGGACATTGGGCATATCCGCCTAGCCGCTGAAGCCGGGTTTGGGCAGATCGACCTCACGAAACTGAAAATCGAGCGCCTGGCCGTGTAACATGCCCGTCACCGCGAAAGCAAAGCGTCGGCATTACAGGATTTTGGCCTGGCTGCGTTGGGTTATCGCTTTGTCGGCGCTGTTTCTTTCCATTCGGGTTTTTACCTCCTCATTGCTGCAATGGCAGGGACTCCGAGCGGATTATATGAGAGTGCAGTTTTCCGGCGCTCTGGTGCGGGGTGGACCACTGGCCGCCGCGGTGTTGGGGTGGCTTGCGATTGCTGTGCTCTTTGGGCGCTGGTATTGCGGTTTTATCTGTCCTTTGGGGACGGCTCAGGAAGCGGTGAGAAAGGTGTCTGCCCTGGCGGCGCGGGGAAAACTGAAAAAGTTTTTGACGCCGAAATTTATTTCCCCCTGGCGGCAGCGTTATATTATTCTCATTTTGGCCGCGCTGGGACTCAAAGCCTTCGAGCCTATGGCGATCTTCGGGCATGGAGTGCGGGGCTTCTTCGCTTTCGCCGCCGAGGGACTTGCCGCCGCGGCGCCTCTGGTCTTAAGGGGAGCAGCGGTCTTCACTGCGGTTTTGCTGTTTGCCGCCGCGCGAGGCCGCCGCTTCTGCGACTGGTGTCCTGTGGGCATCGTGTTCGGCTTGTGCTCTCGCGCCGCGCCCTTCGGCATAAGGCTCAACCGGGACGCCTGCGTCACCTGCGGTAATTGCGAGAAAGCCTGTCCCATGAACTGCGTTGACGCCAAGCACGGAAGGTTGGATCGAGACCGCTGTGTGATCTGTTTAATCTGTGCGAAATCCTGTGTGGTGGGAGCGCTGGACTACGGACTGGTTTCCACTGTGGATGTGGGGCGCAGGACGTTTCTCCGTAAAACCGGAAATCTGGCGGCCTACGCGGCAGGGTTAGCGTATTTGTCCGGGCATCCCTTGCGCCGCCTAGGACGGAGTTTTTTGATCAACCGCCTAAGTACGGGGTCAGAACCGGCTTTCATCGACAGGGTTCTTCCGCCTGGGGCGCGGAACATTGGCCGCTTCGCCGGTCACTGTATCAGCTGCCTCGCCTGCGCCGCCGCCTGTCCCGTGGGGATCATTCAGGCCAGCGAGCGCTATCTTCCCTACTTGGACTACACCTATGGATACTGCCAATACAACTGCGTGGAGTGCGGAAACGTCTGCCCCGCGGGAGCGATACATTCGTTGCCGCGCGAGGAAAAGCAGAGGACGCGGATCGCTCTGTCGGAGTTCACGCGTCCCAACTGCGTGGTCATTACCCGTGCTCAGTCCTGCGGGGCCTGCGCGGAGGTCTGCCCGACCCGTGCCCTGCGGATGGCGCCCCTGGGGGACGACTCACCTCTGACCGTGCCGAAGTTCGATGCCGAGTACTGTATTGGGTGCGGAGGCTGTCTGAACGTCTGTCCTGCGGAACCCAAGGCGTTCGTCATGCGGGGCGTCTCGCCGCAGCCCGCCACGCCGGGGATGAGGCCAACCCTGCCGGAGGAATCCGCCGAAACCCCTCCCCTGCCTTCCGCCGACGGCGGCTTCCCCTTTTGAAAATCTTATATTTGGGAGGACATTGTTATGAACCTGGGAATGGGAGAAATTGCCCTTTTGATCGTCTTGGCACTGGTGCTTTTTGGCGCGAGGCGCCTGCCGGAGGTGGGACGCGCGGCGGGAGCGGCCATCCGCGAGTTCAAGTCAGCCTTGGGCGGCGAAGGGACGAAATTCGAGGACAAAGGTGACTCAAAGGACTGACGAGGAGCGGGAACCCAGCGCCAAGGAATTGGAGGTTTTCTCTGGGGGCGAGTGGGAACAGCACCTGGAGGAACTTCGGCGGCGTATCATCGCCGTACTGGTTGTTTTTTCCTCCGCGGCCTTAGTGGCGTTCATGTTTTCCTCTCACATTGCTGCCTTTTTGACCGCTCCGCTGACGATTTATCACGTGAAACTCCACACTTTCGCCCCCGCTGAGAAGTTCATGGCTCACCTGCACTTGGCGGCGTGGACGGGAGCGATCTTTGCCGCACCTTTTTTTTGCGTGCAGGCGGCGTTTTTTTTGTGGCCTGGACTGCGCGGCAAGGAGTTTCGTTACGTGGGTGCGGTGCTGTTCGCCGTGCCCGCCCTGTTTTTTATCGGAGCAGCGGCCTGCTACCGGCTCCTGGCGCCCATTGTGTTCGGCTTTTTCCTGGCCTTTGGGGAGGGAGACGGGGTGGAAGCGCTTTGGGGCTTGAAGGAGTACCTATCGCTTCTGTTCGACCTGATGCTGGCAGCGGGGCTGCTGCTTCAAATGCCCCTGGCCCTCCTGGCTCTCCTGGCGGCGGGCGTTATCCACCGCGACGCTGTGGCGCGTTACAGACCCCACGCCATCCTCTTGATCTTCTTCTTCGCGGCGGTACTCACCCCGCCCGATGTGGTTTCCCAGATTATGTTAGGCATTCCACTCTGCTTGCTGTTCGAGGCCGCCCTATGGCTCGGCGGCAAAATTCGCTAGTCTGGCAGCTTTTAGCCGTCCCACCTTGGGACTCCGCCCCAAACCCCGGCGGGGTCTCGGATCCCGATGGGTCTCAGAGCGTATTTTAAAAGAATGAGGAGCCTCTATATTAAGCTAATGCTGTATTGTATTATAATGATACGTGCTAAATGTTGCAGACTTAAAGAAGCACTGATTAATGAGGTTCTTAGGGGCCTATGGCCCCTAAGCGGGGCGTGGGGTGGAGCCCCACAAGGGGTTAATCAGCGCTTCCTTAAAGTTATATCCGATCTTTCATGAGTTTTATCTAAGTTTTATTGTAATACCAATGTCATCATTAAAATCAAACAAACATTTTCTAAAATCAGGTCTGTCCGAATTATTGCTAA
>JAITGX010000133.1 GCA_031280275.1 Synergistaceae bacterium | reverse complement strand
ACAAAATACACGTTTCAAAGACTGATATCCTCTAGTTTAATTAAGGTTAGCTACCTGAGTGACTGACACAATGTTGTCAAGTTAAAGAGGATATCAGTTTTTGAAACGTGTATTTTGTTTTTCAAGGTCCTATTTATAATTTCACTTGCTAATGTAATGAAATTGTGTCAGTCACTCAGGATAACGAGAGTCAATCTCAAAGCTCGGCTCAATACCTCGTTCGTGTATCAGTTGATCTACTAAATCAATTTTGTCCTGGCAAAGGTCCTCACGTCTCACGCATCTCTTTTCATCCGCTAAATTACCTAAATCTTTTTCGTTCTCAAGCAAAAACTCTTGAAACTGTAAAACAGAGAAATTATCGTCATATAGATTTAGTAACAACAAAAAGGGGTAGGGAGTGTTTTAAAACCAGCCACTTCAACAAAAAGCTGATAGGGGGACGGAACCCAAGCGTGAAAAAAGGGGGCTTCCGCCCCCCCGATTTTTTGCTGCCTCTTCCTATCTCTTCCGTACGACCAACAGTGAGAACAATGCCAGCAGAGCTGAAGCGGCACTGAAAAATCCGCTGTTGCAGCCGCCGCTGCCGCCGCCGCCCGCGGGGTCGATGGTGATGCTTAAGGCCTTCGTGGCGATCTCCGTTCCGCTGGCGGCCTTGACGGTGAAGTTAGTCGTTCCGCTTAAGGTGGGCGTGCCGGAGATGGTTCCGTTGCCCGACAAAGTCAGGCCGGAAGGCAGGCTGCCGCTGTCAAGCGTCCAGGTGATAGGCCCAGAAGCCCCCGTCGCCTCAAGTACTGCGTTGTACGATGTCCCCACAGTACCATTCGGCAGCGTCGTGGTGGTGATGGTCAGTCCGCCGCCGCCGGGGCTGAGTTTGACCACCCAGGCGTCGATGTCGTCTTGCCCGTGAAATCCGACTACGTCCTACGTCATGATGTGATAAACTTTTTTTGTCGCAAGTGATTCATATCGATTGCTCATCGGTATGCGAGGCAGTATGTGAACTGGAAGAAGAAAGAAGAAATTGGGAGTGCTGTCGGGATAATGAAAATTCGCGTTGGCGTGCTGTTCGGCGGGAGGAGCGTGGAGCACGAGGTATCCGTTATCTCGGGCATTCAGGCCATCCACGCCTTTGACAAGACGAAATACGAGACCGTGCCCATCTACATTTCCAAGACGGGCGAGATGTTCACCGGAGACGCAATCGGCAGGATTGAGGAGTACCGAGACATTCCCGCACTGCTGAAAAAAAGCCAGCGGGTTTTCCTGCACGGGGAGAAGGACCGTTGCTTGGTGGTGCGCTACCCCATGCGGCGCTTTGGAAGCTCCCTCGTGGCCGAGATCGACGCGGCTTTCCCGGTGACGCACGGAACGAACGTGGAGGACGGGGCTCTGCAAGGCTACTTGAAAACCCTTTCTGTCCCTTTCGTGGGAAGTGACGTGACGGCCTCCGCTGTGGGCATGGACAAGTACGCGATGAAGGTGATATGGAAAGAGTGCGGCCTTCCGGTGCTGGACTGCAAGCGCGTCTACGCGGAGGATTACTGCGGCGGCAGAGAGGCGGTTCTGGCCCGGCTTGCGGAGGCCGTGCCCTGGCCCGCTATCGTGAAACCCGTGAATTTAGGTTCCAGCGTTGGCATTCGCAGGGTGGGGGACCCCGCAGAACTTCAGGAGGCGCTGGAACACGCGTTTCAATTCGCGGACACGGCTCTGGTGGAGCGCGCCGTCCTGCACCTGAGGGAGTTCAACTGCTCCGTGCTGGGCGACAGGAGCGCGGCGGCGGCCTCCGAGTGCGAAGAACCCATTGGCGGCGTCATTCTGAGCTATTCCGACAAATACCTAGCAGGGGCGAAGAATGGGGGCGCGAAGGGCATGAGCGGGGCAAAAAGAAAGCTGCCCGCCGACATTCCCCCGGAACTGCGGGAGCGCGTCCGTTCGCTGGCAGTGGAGGCGTTCCGTGCCCTGGACTGCCGTGGGGTGGCGCGGGTCGATTTCCTGATGGACGGGGAAAGCGGGGAACTATGGGTGAATGAGATCAACACCATTCCCGGCTCGCTGTCGTTCTACCTTTGGGAGCCGGTGGGAATTCCCTACGCGCGGCTCTTAGACGAGGCGGTGAGCTTGGCGTTTAAGCATCGGAGGGAGCAGGCGGAGATCGTGTACTCCTTCGACGCCAACATCCTCGCCCAGTTCAAGGGTGGGGGAATGAAGGGGAGCAAGACGGGAGTTCTCACAACCCAACCAACCCAACCTTAATCAGCCATCCCAACGTTTCCCGCGCCAACGTTATGGAAGCGCTGATTAACGGGGTTCTTAGGGGTCTAAGACCCCTAAGCGGGGTGTGGGGCAGAGCCCCACAAGGGCTTAGTCAGCGTTTCCTTACCGTTGCCTTCAAGAGTTTTTTCAGCGATTGGCAAGCTGCTCTTTGAAAAGAGAGCCCAAGGACAGGTCGATGGTTTCCTCTTTACCCCGACCCTTAGGTTTCCCAGGGCGTCCGCCGGACTCGGCTGTTTCACCGTCGAGGTCGCGCTTTTTCATGGAGAGGGCGACGCGCTTTCGCTGCTCGTCCACTTCTAACACCGCGACCCGCACCTTCTGCCCCGGCTTCAGAAACGCCTGGGGGTTTTCCACGAAGCTGTCGGACATGCGGCTGACGTGCACCAGTCCGTCCTGGTGGACGCCCACGTCCACAAAGGCCCCGAAAGCCGTGACGTTGGTCACGATCCCCGGCAGTACCATTCCCGTCCGAAGGTCGCTGATCTCTCGGACGCTGGGGTCAAAGGCGAAAGCCTCAAAGGCCGTACGCGGGTCGCGCCCTGGCTTCGTCAGCTCCTGGAGGATGTCCCTTAGGGTCGGCAGCCCCGCCTTGTCGGAAACAAAGCGCTCTGGCTCGATCTTCGCGCGCAGCTCCGCCGAAGCCATCAGGTCGGTGACGGAGCAGCTCAGCGCTTCTGCCATCCTTCGGACGGTGGGGTAGTTCTCCGGGTGTACGGCTGAGGCGTCCAGGGGGTTCTTCCCCCCGTGGATACGCAGGAATCCCGCCGCCTGTTCGAAGGTTTTGGGTCCTAGGCGCGGCACCTTTTTCAGCGCGTCGCGGGAGTCAAAGGGCCCATTGGCCTCTCGGTATTTTATCAACTGGGCCGCGGCCTGCTTGTTGAGTCCGGACACGTAGGACAAAATTTCCTGACTGGCGGTGTTGACCTCCACGCCTACGGCGTTCACACAGGACACGACCACGTCGTCCAGTGACCGCTTCAATTCTTTTTGGTCCACGTCGTGCTGGTACTGTCCCACCCCGATGGATTTCGGGTCGATTTTCACCAGTTCAGCCATAGGGTCCATCAGGCGGCGGCCAATGGAGACCGCCCCTCGCACCGTGACGTCGTGGTCGGGGAACTCCCGCCGGGCTACCTCGGAAGCGGAGTAGATCGACGCCCCGCTCTCGTTGACCGAGGCGATGATGACCTGGGGCGGCAGGCCCAGGGAACGGACAAAAGTCTCCGTCTCTCGACCTGCCGTCCCGTTCCCGATGGCGACGGCCTGAATGGTGTATTTTCCGATCAGCTCCAGGAGCTTCCGCGCCGCGTCGGCCCTCTGACGCTCACCCGTGTGAGGGTAGACCACGTCGTTGTGAAGCAGAGTGCCCTGGGTGTCCAGGCAGACCACCTTGCAGCCCGTGCGGAGTCCTGGGTCGATGGCGAGCGTCGCTTTTCGCCCCATGGGGGCTGCCATTAAGATCTCTTTGACGTTGTCGGCGAACACCCGTATGGCCTCGACGTCAGCGCGTTTTTTCATGGCGGCGCGCATTTCGTTTTCCATGGAAGGCTTCAACAGACGCTTGTAGCCGTCGGCGACGGCCTCGGCCACCAAGCGGGAAGCGGCGTTCGCCTTCTTCACAAAAAGCCTCTTGAGAAGGGACAGGCACTCCTCTTCCTGGGGTTCCAGGGAGACAGAGAGGAATCCCTCCCTTTCGCCCCGGAAAACAGCCAGTACTCGGTGAGAGGGCATTGACGCCGCCTGCTCCACCCACTCGAAGTAATCACGGTAGTTGTCGGCTTCGCCGCTCTCTGCCTTTGCCGCGCGGGCGCTGGTGAGCACGGCCTTGCGGACGAAGATTTTTCTCACCTCCCGGCGAGCTTCCGCGTTCTCGCTGACGCGCTCCGCCAGAATATCCCGCGCCCCAGCCAGGGCCTCTTCCGCCGTTTTCACCCCCTTTTCCTCCGAAAGGAAGAGCGCGGCTTCCTTTTCGGGGTCCAAGGAGTCGAGCTGCTCGAAAACTTTATCCGCCAAGGGCGCGAGGCCCTTTTCAACCGCAGCGGACGCCCGTGTTTTGCGCTTGGGTCGGAATGGAAGGTAGACGTCCTCCAGGGCTGTCATGGTTTTGGCTCCGTCAACCGCCGCCTTGAGTTCAGGGGTAAGGAGTTCCCGTTCTGCCAGAGACTCCAGAATTGCGGCCCTTCGTTTTTCCAATTCCTGTATTTTTTCGCTGCGGTCCCGTACCGCCGTAATGATCGTCTCGTCCAGAGAACCCGTCGCTTCTTTGCGATAACGGGCGATGAAGGGAACGGTGCACCCCTCCCCGAACAACCCAAGTACGGCGGCCACTTGAGCCTCCGTGATCTCCAGTTCTTTCGCTACCGTCGCGGCTGCGTTCATGCCAATCCCTCCTCGATTAATGCGGCAAAGCTCGCCGAAAGGTATTGTACCCCACATTCGGCAGGTCTATCCCCAAGAACTATCCCCAAGAATGGACAAGAATGGACAGTTTGACATACTGCGAGCGTGGAGATAGAATGCGGAAATAGAATCGGAACAATGAAAACTCCGGGGGAGCTTGGCTGAGAGGGAAGGCGGAAAAAAGGCCTTCCGACCCCAGACCTGATCCAGGTAATGCTGGCGAAGGGAGCGAGGCGGCAGAGCTTGTCAAGGGCGGGAACTCGTGTGTTCGGGTTTCCGCCTTTTTACGTCTATTTCCGTTTGGAGGAGGGTGTTTTTATGCGATATTTTCAGTTTGACGCGGACCCGCGAAGGACGCAGCTGCAAAAGATGACGCTGGCGGCGCTGTTCGCGGCGCTCACGGTGCTGCTTTCCCCAGTCTCGTTTCCCGTGGGACCGTCCCGGTGTTTTCCGTTTCAGCACGCCGTCAACGCCGTGGCTGGGGTGATTTTAGGGCCATTCTGGGCCTGTGGGGCGGCCTTCGTGACGAGTCTCGTCCGCAACACGCTGGGCACGGGAACGCTTCTGGCGTTTCCAGGAAGCATGTTCGGCGCGCTGGCCGTGGGGTTCGCCGCGAAGTTCCTGCCGAAAAGGCGCCGCTTTTGGGCGGCTTTGGCGGAGCCTCCGGCCACGGGAACGCTGGGGGCTGGAGTCGCCGCCTTCATCGCCTCCACTGCCGGGGGCTGGGGGGCGATGTTCATGACCCTGTCCGTCGCCTTCCTCATCAGCAGCGTCCCTGGCGCAATTATTGGCGGCTTCCTGCTGCGTTTACCGAGGCGCGGCGACCCTGCGTCGGAGTAAAATTTCAGAAAATCCCAAAACAAAAGGGGGAGATTGTGCTATGAGCGCCGCGTTGCGTGAACGTCTCTTTTCCGCCGAGGTGTTTGAGGAGCTGCAGCCAGTTCTGCAAAGGATTTTCGAGCACCCGTTCAACCAGGATTTGAGGAAGGGAGTCCTTTCAAGAGAGCGTTTTTGTTTCTACATGCAGCAGGACAGTCTGTACCTCGTTCACTTCGCCCGAGCGCTGGCTCTCACGGGGAGCAGGCTCGCGCAGGAAAAGCGAATCGCGGCGCTGCTGGCGGCCTCCCACGACGCGCTCATGGTCGAGCGGTCTCTGCACGAGCACTACTTCGCGGAGTACGGGGTGAACCCCGACGCACGAGAAAGCCCGGTCTGCATGGGCTACACGTCCTTCCTTCTGGCGACGGCGTCGCTGTGGAGCCTGAACGAGGCCCTGGCCGCGCTATTGCCCTGCTACTGGGTTTACCGGGAGGTGGGAGGCCGCATCGCCCGCACCGCGGTCTTTCCCAACCCCTACGCCAAGTGGATTGAGACCTACACCGACAAGAATTACTCCGCCAGGGTAGACCGCTTTATCGAACTCGTGGACGACGCCGCGGCCGAGGTCACGGAGCAGGAACGTCTTCACATGAAAGACCGCTTCATCAC
>JAITGX010000129.1 GCA_031280275.1 Synergistaceae bacterium | reverse complement strand
CTGTATGGGTACACGAAGACGGCGATGAAGGTGACGGCCGGTATTTTGCGCAAGGCATACGCAGCGAAACACAAGCGGCGCGGGAGGCACGCCAAACTGGACGCTGCGGACATGCTTTTGTTGGCGTGTAAATATTGGCGGGAATATGTCAGTAAACCCCAGGCTTTCTGTGCGTGGGGTTCACGGCGACGAGCTCCAGGAGGCAATGGGGCGGTTCACTCGAATGGGAAACGGTACTGCGTGAGTCCCAATTCGTCGCGCACGGTAATCAGCTCTTTTTGTATCGAATCGTTAACTGGAACGCCCGTGTTTTTGCGTTCGAGTCGTGTGAGGTACTCTTTTTCCCCGGCGGTGTAGATGCGGTCGTGGCCGGGGGCTTTTTTTGAATTTCTCAGCGCCCTCAAAATGTCCCCGGCGGTTTTTCTAAACGCGGCGAGAGGAAGAAACGCCTCCACGTCAATGGCGATGAAGAAGTGTCCCACGTGGTACGGGCGCTTGTTCCCGTCGGCATCGACGCCGTTAAGCTGTTTGAGGTACGCTCCGTCTTGCAGCGCCGCGGAGAGGATCTCCACCACGGCTGCGTAACCAAAACCCTTGTATCCGGCTAACTCTTCACCGATTCCTCCCAGCGGCGTCAGCGCGGCTTTCCCTTTAACCAAGGCGGCGAGAATACTTTTAGCGTCCGTCAGCGTGGAGCCGTCGTCGGTTATGACCATTCCGGGCGGCGCGGACATGTCTTTTCTGGCGAGGGTCTCTATTTTCCCCCTTTGAATTATGGACGTGGCGCAGTCCAGGGAGAAATCGAAAGGATCGTCGGTGGGAATTCCAAACGTCAGGGGATTGGTACCCAACATGTTTTCGACCCCAAACGTCGGCGCTATAGAGGGACGGGTGTTGGTTCCCGTGATCCCCACACAGCCCGCTTGAGAGGCCATGCTGGTGTAGTAGCCCGCTATGCCGTAGTGGGTGGAGTTTCTGACCGCCACCATCCCCATCCCCAATTTTTTCGCCTTGCCGATCGCCAGCTCCATGGAGCGTTTGCCGATGACTTGCCCCATTCCGTCGTGCCCGTCCACTACGGCCGTGGTGGGGCCGTCCTTCACGATCTCGAAGCTGGTGACGGGGTTTTGTATTTTTTCCTCGATTCGGTCGAGGTAGAAGGGTTTAAGACGGTTCAACCCGTGAGACTCAATTCCTCTTCGGTCTGACTCAAGCAAGACGTCGGCACATACCAAGGCGTCGTCACGCGGAACACCATATTTGCAAAAGGCATCAACCACAAATTTTTCAATCATGTCCCACGGAATATGCGCGTAACCCATTCACCATTCCTCCTTGAAAATTTAGACCAATTGAAATTGACTTTTATTATTTTAGCATGTCTCCTTTGAGAATCAAAGGGAACCTGTCCAGCAACAGAAGAGAAAATCCCCAGTCCGGCAAAAACTTTCACCTGCGAGGTACTAATTCACGGCTGAATAAATTACGCATGAATGATTTATGAAGAAAAGTACTCACTCCAACATCTCCACAGCCGTTTGTTTGATCGACGGCGCCAGGTGCGCGTACCGGAGCGTCATTTTCAGATCGGAGTGCCCCATCAATTCTCGAACAGTATTGAGGTCTGCTCCCTTCATCACGAGCTGAGATGCGAAGTCGTGCCTCATATCGTGCCAGCGGAAATTCTGAATACCGGCGTCCTTTAGCAGGGCTTCCCATGCGCTGTCACAGTTATCCATTATTTGCCCCGTGACTGGCGACGGGAACACCAGAACGTCGTTTCTCGTGTCGTCGGACTGGTCGTGCCATTTTTGCAGCACATCAAGCGCCGTTTTATTAAGGTTGACCTGACCGTCTTTTTTTGTCTTTGCGGCCGCTAACCGCAGTGTCAGAATCTTGTGCTTAAAATCCACGTCCCCCCATATCAAAGAAAAAAGGGCCTTACGCCGTATTCCTGTGTTTAGCGCTATCAGGATTATAGGCTTTAGATGATCGGCAAAAGGAATTTTCGACAAATCGGGAAGAAGCGGATATTTCCGTTCTTTACACCATTCATTGTGACTTGCGCGTTCTGCCCGAATTTTAGCCTCCCGTGCGTCTATCGCCGCGTCGAGCCGCTGCCGTTCATCGGGAGAGAGGTAACGGATTTTGTGACTAGAGTCCTCTTCGTCCAGCGATTCCATGCCCGCCGCCGGGTTGACGTCGATGATCTTGTGTTTGACACCCCAATTCAACGTAGCTTTGAGCGCCGTAACATATCGATTGACTGAAGCGGCCTTTATGTTTTGTTCACGGCGATATCTGACGCGCCACTGCTCAATCTGAAGCGGGGTTATCCCGGCGACGGGATAATTCATAAAATCGGCGAATGCGTTGCGAAGCATTGCAAGCGTTTCGACTCCGGCGCGTCGATTGTCCGTCACCCATTGAGCGTAATGATCTTCGACAAGTTCTCGCAACGTAATTTTTGGCTTGGGTGTGACATTTTCGCCCAGAGTACAGCGCGCGAGAAATTCACGCGCTTTGTCTCGGGCTGTTGCCGCGGTGATGATGTCAGGGGCCGGTCCAATTTTGTGGTAGGTCCGTTTGCCGTTTGGTTTGACGTAATCAACATACCAGGTTTTTTGTCCGGTTCGTCCGAGGTAGAGGACGAGCTTGTTATCCACGACGTCACGTATCCAATGGGGTTCTCCGTCGGACTTGAGTGACTGAACGTATGATTGTGTGAGTTTAACTTGCATAATTTCACGTCCTATCTGGGTTTAGATCGTTTTGTTACTCAGTTGCTGCTCAAAACTCCATAATTATATTCATGATGAACCTGCTCAGTACCAGTACACAAACGGCTCTCGATCGCTTCTTCAGCTTATCGGCGAACTCTAAGGAAGCACTGATTAATGGGGTTCTTAGGGGCCTGAGGCCCCTAAGCGGGGTGTGGGGCAGAGCCCCACAAGGGCTTAATCAGCGTTTCTCTAAAGTCGAACTTACCCTCCAATCGTGGTAAAATATTCTCGCAGCAGCGAAACGATGAGCAGTCCAGGCGGCCGCTGCGGCGCTGTATCGGCGCCGGGGAGGAAAGTCCGGGCTTCGCAGGGCAGGACGCCGGGTAACACCCGGTCGGCGCGAGCCGAAGGAAAGTGCCACAGAGAACATACCGCCCGCGTCTTTTCGGGTAAGGGTGAAAAGGCAGGGTAAGAGCCTACCGAGCGCGGCGCAAACCGCGCGTCTGGCAAACCCCGTCCGAAGCAAGACCGAATAGAGGGGGATGAGGCGGCCCGCTGACCCCTGGGTCGGTCGCGTGGGTCTCGTGACCCGGAGGTGCGCCGCGAGGCGCGCCCTAGATAAATGGCCGCGTGAGTACAGAACCCGGCTTACGGACTGCTCATCTCAATCAACAAAACATCAACAAGGCCTTGGGATTTTATCCCAAATCGGACTCAGCCTTTCGGCTTCATCGTGGGGAAAAGGATCACGTCTCGGATGGAGCGGGAGTCCGTCAAGAACATGACGAGGCGGTCGATGCCGATGCCCAGGCCGCCCGTCGGGGGCAAACCCATTTCGATGGCGTTGATGAAGTCTTCGTCGAAGTCGTGGGCCTCGTCGTCCCCAGCCTCCCTCTTTTTGAGCTGCTCCTCAAACCGCGCCCTTTGGTCGAGGGGATCGTTCAGCTCACTGAAGGCGTTGGCCAGTTCTTTGCCGCACATGAAAAGCTCGAACCGGTGCGTGTAGTCCGGGTTCTCCGGGTCTCGCTTGGAGAGCGGGGAAATCTCCGTCGGGTGCCCGATGACGAAGGTCGGGTTCGTGATCCTTCTCTCACAGAACTTCTCGAACATCAAGTTCAGGACGGCAAAACGGCTCTCGTTTCCCTTGAGTTCAGCCCCAAGGCTCTTTTCGGCAGCGACCTTTCTCGCTTCCTCGTCGGACGTCACGGCGCGGAAGTCCACGTCCGTGTGCTCCTTCACAAAGTCCAGCATCGTCACGCGGCGGAAGGGCTGTTCCAAATCCAGCTCAATACCCTGCCACTGAACTTGCAGCGCTCCTACGGCTTTGGCGGCGCTGCGAATTAACTCTTCAGTGAGGTTCATCATGTCCTTGTAGTCCGCGTAGGCCCAGTAGACCTCCATCATGGTGAACTCCGGGTTGTGCATGGTGTCGATGCCCTCGTTGCGGAAATTCTTGCCGATCTCGTAAACGCGGCCCATCATGCCGGCCACCAGACGCTTTAAGTAGAGTTCCGGCGCGATGCGCAGGTACATGTCGAGCCCCAGGGCGTTGTGATGCGATTTAAAGGGCTTCGCGGCAGCCCCGCCTGCTAAGGTGGACAGCGTGGGGGTCTCCACCTCCAGCGTGCCGTGGTCTTCGAGAGTCTTGCGGAACGACGTGATGATCTTTGCCCGTTTCCGGAAGACCTCGCGCACCTCTGGGTTGGCGATCAGGTCAGTGTAGCGCTGACGGTAGCGCAGCTCCGGGTCTGTAAACCCGTGCCATTTCTCGGGCAGGGGGCGCAGAGCCTTGCAGAGCAGCTTGAACTCCGTGACCAAGATCGTCAGCTCGCCGCGCCGTGTCCGGCAGGGGTGCCCGGTCACGCCAATCCAGTCGCCGGTGTCCACCCATTTTTTCAGGAAGTTATAGCTTCCCTCGCCCACCTCGTTGATTTGGAAATAAAGCTGCATCCGCCCGTCCTCGTCGGCCAGGTCGGCGAAGGTAGCCTTGCCCTGGCGGCGCAAGGTCATCAGCCGCCCGGCGGCACGGATCTCGGTCTCGCGCGCGGCTTCGTCAAGCGGTAAACGCTCGTAGCGTTCCCGCGTCTCCGAAAGCGTGTCTCGCCTGTCCCATTTCTCCACGATGTAGGGGTCGTATCCCTCCTCCTCTCGGAGGCGCTGCAGCTTCTCCTTGCGCTGGCGCACGATCTCGTTCTCCGATTGATCGGAACCCTCCGCGCCAGCGGGCGTGTTTTTTGTGTCCTTCGTAAAGTCGGTAACATCGCTCAATTCATTCTTCCCCTTTCGGACGTGTGAGTTGAAATAGTATAGCAAACTTGCAGGGGCGCGAAAGAAATTCAAGGCGGGCTTTTCGCGCGCATTTCACGCAATGACCGTTTCCGCTTTTTAATTTGTGATAATATGAGCTGAAAGAAGCAAAGAAAAAAGTACCATAAAGAACGCCTTTGGGGGGATAAGGTTTGAGGTACGGAACTCATAACCTTCTCTAGGAAAGGTGACGGTATCATGGAAGTCGAGACCAAACGGGTGGGAGTTATTGGAGTCGGCCATCTGGGGCAGCATCACGCGCGCGTTTACACGGAACTCCTGGACGCCCGGCTGGTGGGGGTGGTGGACGTGGATGAGAACCGCGCCCATTTCATCAGCGAGAACCTGAGGGTTCCCTGTTATACCAGCATGGAGGAGCTGCTCGAGCGTCAGGCTCCAGAGGCTCTGTCTATCGTCGTGCCTACGAGCCTGCACCACGCGATAGCCAAGCAGGCCCTGGAGAGGGGAATTCACGTTCTTATCGAAAAACCCGTCACGACGCGTCCCAGCGAGGCTGAGGAACTGCTGGACATCGCCGCGCGGAACGATTTAGTGCTTCAGGTGGGGCATATTGAGCGATTCAACAGCGCTATCCGTTACATCTCCCGAACCGTCCGCTCACCGCTTTTCTTGGATTCCAAGCGTATCGGGCCTTTTTCCCCGCGCATCAACGACGTGGGCGTGGTCCTTGACCTGATGATTCACGACATTGACATCGTCCTCTCCCTTGTGACGTCGGAAATTTCGCGTATCTCCGCCACAGGCCGCAGCGTCCTCACGGATCACGAGGATATCGCCAGCGCCCAAATCACCTTCGAAAACGGGGCCATGGCTCATATTCTGGTCAGCCGCACCGCGGCCAAGCGGACGCGCCAGTTAGACGTGATGGAGCGGGAGCGGCACATCACCGTCAACTACGAAACCCAGGACGTGCAGATTTGCCGTTGCGTCGGGGACTCAGAGATCTTGGAACGCCCCGTGTTCCCCAAAAGCGAACCCTTGAAGCTGGAACTGGCGCACTTCATCGGTTGCGTGCGTGAAAAACGCCAGCCCCTGGTGGGCATCCGCGACGGTAAGCGCGCCCTCGAAGTCGCGATAGAAGTCCTCCGTCAGATTCACCAGCCTGAGGGGAAAACCTTTCTCAAGCAAGCTAACTGCGCTTAAGGAAGCACTGATTAATGGGGTTCTTAGGGGCCTGAGGCCCTCGGGGTCTGAGACCCCCTAAGCGGGGTGTGGGGCAGAGCCTCACAAGGAGGTTAATCAGCAAAGGGGGATTGCCGCTTGGACAACATCGTGATTATCGATTGCGGCTCGCAGTTCACCCAATTGATCGCACGCCGCGTGCGCGAGATGAAGATTCACAGCGCGGTGCTGCCGTGGGATATCTCCACAGGTCAAGTGCGGGAAAGCGCGCCGTCGGGTATCATCATTTCTGGCGGACCCGACAGCGTCAACGATGAGGGAGCCATCACCGTCGAGAGGGAGATCTTCGGCTTAGGCGTTCCAGTGCTGGGCGTCTGCTACGGAATGCAGCTCATGGCGAAGTTCCTAGGCGGGCAAGTGGTCAGCGGCAAGGGGCACGAGTACGGAGTCACGCCCATCAAAAGGGAAGGGGAATCCCGCCTGTTTCGGGACGTGCCGGAGTCCTTCGAGGTTCTGATGAGCCATGGAGATCGGGTGGAGCAGGTACCGCCGGACTTTTACGCCATTGCCGGCACGAAGCACGGGGTCATCGCGGGGATGGAAAGCCGTGATGGCTGCTTCTTCGGCCTTCAATTCCATCCAGAGGTGAGACACACCCAGCACGGCTCCCTTATATTGAGACATTTCCTGTTCGGCATCTGCGGCTGCAAGAGTGACTGGGACTTAGGAAACTGGATCGACCGGTCCGTCCGGGAAATACGGGAGCAAGTCGGCGCGGAGCGCGTCGTCTGCGGGCTTTCAGGGGGCGTGGATTCCAGCGTGGCGGCGGTGCTGGTTCACAAGGCGGTGGGCCGGCAGTTGGAGTGCATCTACGTCGATCACGGTCTCATGCGTTTGAACGAGTCGCGGCAGGTGCTGGACTCCTACGAGGGTCTAGGGCTCTCTCTGCGTCCCGTGGACGCGTCGGAGATGTTCTTGCGGGGGCTTTCCGGCGTCACCGACCCTGAAGCCAAACGGAAAGTCATAGGTGAACTTTTTATCCGCGTGTTCGAAGAAGAAGCGGCTAAGATCGGCTCTGCAGAGTGGCTTTTGCAGGGAACCATCTACCCCGACGTGATCGAGAGCGGCGGCAAGAAGGGCTCCGCCGTCATTAAGTCGCACCACAACGTGGGTGCTTTGCCGGAGCGCATGAAGCTGAAGCTGCTGGAGCCCCTGCGGGACCTGTTCAAGGACGAAGTTCGGGAGATAGGGCGTTTGCTGGACATTCCCGGCGCGATCGTCGGCCGTCACCCGTTCCCCGGCCCTGGACTGGCCGTGCGCTGCCTGGGAGAGATCTCCAAGGAGCGTCTGGACACGCTGCGCGCGGCGGACGCGATCTTCACCGAGGAGCTGACGCGATCGGGGCTTTATGGGGACATCTGGCAGTCGTTCTGTGCCCTGCTGCCCGTGAGGACGGTGGGGGTCATGGGGGACGGACGCACCTACAGCGAGGTCATCGCACTGCGCGCCGTCAACTCGTCGGACGCCATGACCGCCGAATGGACACGCCTGCCCGCGGAGCTGCTCGACCTGGTGGCCAAACGCATCTGCAACGAAGTGCGCGGTATCAACCGCGTCGTCCTCGACATCACCTCGAAGCCTCCCGCGACGATAGAGTGGGAGTAACCATTCGGCTCATTAATCTGGCAGGTCAGCCGAGCTTGGGGTTTCCACTTCTATGCCTGTTTCCGGTTTTTCCGGTTCTGCCTCTTCCGCGTCTATTTCCACCTCAACGACGCTCGTGTAAAAAATTGCTGGAAAATCGCCGGGACTATCGGTATCGTAGGTCAAGCTGAACCTCATCCTGTAGCGCCCGGCGTCCTGAGGTTCCGCCGTCTTTCCGTACTCATTTCCAGAACTCCCGGTTATATCCCGCCAGGCGGCTCCATCCCATCGCTGCCATTGGAGGCTCTCCGCCCCCTCGATATCCGCCGTCAGCGTCAGGGGCTCGCCTGCGGTCAGGGCAAGAGGCCCCAGCGTCACGGAGTACTTGTCCGCGGCAAATATCCTGCTGCCGCCTGAAAACATGTACACGGCGTCGCTGTAGTTATCCTCGCTGCCCGGCGGCACGAGAACGAGCGTCGGTTCAAGGTTTGAGGCGAAATAAGAACCTTTAGGCAGAAGAGAGCCCGCTTTTAGAATCGCCAACTGGTTGTCGGAGCAGTTCAACAGCTCCAAAGCCGTGAGACTGGACACGTCCAGACCCGTCAGTTGATTGTCAGGGCACCACAGTGCCCGCAAAGCCCTAAGGTGAGACACGTCCAGGGCCGTCAACCGGTTGCCGCCGCAAGACAGCCGCCACAAGGCCATTAGACCGGATAGATCCAAGACCGTCAAGCGGTTGTTGTCGCAGGATAGGCTCTCCAGCCCCACGAGACCGCCGATGTCCAAGGCCGTCAGTTGATTATCGGCACAGGACAGGTTCCGCAGGTACCTGAGGCCAAGCACGTCCAGAGCTGTCAGTTGGTTGTCGGCGCAGTCCAAACTCTCCAAGTCCGTCAGGTCGGACACGTCCAGGGCCGTCAGTCGGTTGCTGACGCAGTTCAACAGTTCCAGAGCCGTCAAGTTGGACACGTCCAGGGCCGTCAGCCGGTTGTTGTGACAGTCTAAGGTTCGCAGGGAGATGAGACCGGACACCTTCAGGTTCATCAACTGGTTGTCGCCGCAGTTCAGAACTTGCAGCTCCGTCAGGCCGGACACGTCCAGACGCACCAGTCGGTTGTTGTAGCAATTCAATCGTTGCAAAGCGGTGAGTTCGGAAGCGTCGAAGTACGTCAGTTGGTTGTTGTAGCAATCCAGGGCCTGCAAAGACATGAGACCGGACAGGTTCAGGCGCGTCAGGCGGTTGTCGTGACAATACAGATAATATAAAGCCGTGAGGCCGGACACGTCCAACCCTTTTAATTGGTTGTTGGAGCAGTTCAACTGCCACAAGGCGATGAGGTCGGACACGTCCAGGCTCGTCAGACGGTTGCCGCTGCAATCCAAATTCTTCAGCGACGTAAGGCCGGATAAGTTCAACCCCGTCAATTGGTTGTCCTGGCAGTAAAGAAACTGCAGTTCTGGAAAACCGGACATGTTCAAAGTCCCCCGCAGCCCCATGGATGATAAGTCGAACCGGATAATGCGCATCCCCTCTTTTTCCCCAGGCAGTGCGGTCCACTCAACTCTGCCTTCGGCGCCGCTTTTCAGGTAAGCGTCGTTCTTCCCCAGGACACCGATGGCTTTCAACGCGGCCAGGTCGTCAGCGTGAAACACCTCTTCCACAGAGGCCGGCGCAGCTGGAAGGGACAGGAAAAGCAAAAGGAGGAATACCAAAAGAAAACGCGACTGCTCCCGCATTTTTACCCGTTCAGAACAAAAGCCAAAGCTGGAATAGCTGAGAACAACGCTTGCAAACGTTCAGCATTCTTATTGACTCCTTTTTGAATGCAGTTTGGTATTGCTCATCGTGACCTGTATATCAGACCTCAAAATTCCAGCTAAGTATATCATAGCACTTTTTAGGGAAGCACTGATTAACTCACCCCCCCTATACAAAAATCCTAAAAGTATAGATCATTAATAAAAAAAGATAGGAGAGACGAAAAATGACTCAACAACAGACGCCTAGCGATATGGAGTATGCGAATAAAGAACGAATTACAAAACGGGAATCTTTTTTGAAGATAATGAATGAGATTTGAAGATAATGAATGAGATCATCCCCTGGTCAGAATGGGTGGAGCTCATTCGTCCCTTCTACCCCAAAGGAGAGCAGGGACGGCCTCCTTTGGGCATTGAACTTATGCTGCGTATGT
>JAITGX010000125.1 GCA_031280275.1 Synergistaceae bacterium | reverse complement strand
AGCCCTGCTGAAAGTTGCCGCGAAAGTTGAGGCTCATTACAGTGACTTGTGATAAACTGTTTTCGTAACAAACGCTTTGTGCGTTTGAGGTAAAAGAAATTAAGGAGGCTGTTTTGATGGATTGGACAAGGGTGCCGGCGGCGACGGTGGTTTGTGAGGAAAAGGGGACGACTCTGCGGGACGTGGTGCGAAGCATCATGGATGGCGCCGAGACGCCGGACACGGTTATGGAACTGCTCGACCTTACCAGCGAAGACAAGGGTGCGGACAAGATTCCGGAAATTATGGACGCGTTTGTCCCCATGGTCAGCGCATGGAAGAACGGAAGCTGCGGCGGCGGATGCGCGGGCTGCGGCGGCAGCTGCCAGCCCTGACGCCTCACGTGGAGGAGGCGCACGTGCTCTTCGTCATCAACGGCGGGACGGCGCCGAAGGTCACCGTCCCGTCAAACGCCCAGGCGCTCAGGGGAAAAATCAGGTTGGAAAGCATAACCAGGTCAACCTTTCCTCCCTACCGTTTCCCGCACCTTCGCGACAAGGGCAGAGACATCCAATCGGTATTTGCTTAGAAGTTCTTTATAGGAGCCGCACTCCGCGTGACAATCCGCCAGACCTACAAAGCCCATGGGAACAAGGGTTCCAGCCGCGGCCAGAGTCTCGGCGGCGGCCCCGCCCAGTCCGCCGACAACGCTGTGCTCTTCGGCTGTAACCACAGCTCCCGTGGTACGGGCGGAGACCAAAAGCAGCTCCTCGTCCAGGGGTTTGATCGTGAACATGTCAACCACCTTAGCGTCAATACCCTCCAAGGCCAGTGCCTTGGCCGCCTCCAGCGCGAAACCGACCATCACGCCACAGGCAACGATGGTGACGTCTTTGCCGTCGCGCAGCACCTTGCCATTGCCGTCCTCGAACGCCGTGTCTGACCCGTAGACGGAGGGGAACACGTCCCTGGAAAGGCGTATGTACATGGGTCCCTCTGACTCGATGGCGTGCTTGACGAGCCAGTCCGTGAGCGCCTCGTCACTGGCCACGTAGACCCGAAAGTTGGGAAGGGCCCTCATGATTGCCACGTCCTCAATGGCGTGGTGGCTGGGACCGTCATAGGCGTCCGAGAGTCCGCCGTAAGCGCCCATAAACTTGACGTTCAGCTTGGAGTAGGAGCCGAAGATTCGGGCCGGAAGCAGGGCCAACGTCGTGACGAAGGTCGCGAAGCTGTTGATGAATGGAATTTTCCCGACGGAGGCGAACCCCGCCGCCATGGCCGCCATGTTGGCCTCCGCCACGCCCACGTTGAAGAACCGTTCGGGGCACGCCGCCTGAAACAGGGCCGTCCGCGTGGAGGCGGACACGTCCGCGTCCAGCACCACCACGTCGGGGTTGTCACGCCCGTACTTCACCAAGGCCTCGCCGTAAACCTCACGTATCGCTTTCGCCATTTCAATCGCCCCCCAATTCCGCCGCGGCACGTTTGTGGTCCGCCTCGCTGATGGCTTTTCCATGCCACGTGTTCTGCCCTTCCATGAAGGAAACCCCCTTGCCCTTAACGGTGTCGGCCAGGATCATGACCGGCCGGCCGTCAGGGTAAGCGTTGGCCTTGTCGATGGCGTCGCAAAGGGACTTAATGTCGTGCCCGCCGCAGGTGAGGCAGCGCCACCCGAAGGCCGAGAACTTGGCCTCCATGTCACCCTGGGGCATGATGTCGGCGCTCTTTCCGTCGAGCTGAACCCTGTTCCAATCGTAGATGGCCACCAAGTTGTCCGCCTTGAATTTCACGGCGCTCATGCAGGCCTCCCACACCATTCCCTCGTTGACGTCTCCGTCACCCAGGACAGCGTAAACCCTCGCGCCGGTCTTCGAGAGACGAAGCCCCAGGGCCATACCCAAGGCGGCGGAAAGCCCCGCCCCCAGCGGCCCCGTCGAGAGGTCCACCCCCGGCGTGTGTTTCACCGAGGGGTGCCCCTGAAGCCGCGTGTTCAGGCGGCGCAGGGTTTTCATCTCCTCCACGGGGAAGAACCCCTTCTCCGCCAGCACGCGGTAAAGCATCGGCGCGGCGTGTCCCTTGCAGAGGACAATCCGGTCCCGGTCGGGTTTCTCCGGGTTCTGCGGGTCCACGTTAGCCTTCTCGAAGTAAAGCGTCGTCAAAATCTCGCACACGGAAAGGGAACCTCCCGGATGCCCCGTCTGCGCCTTATACAGCGCGTCAACCACGTCCCGGCGAAACTTTCCGCAGAGCTTCTCCAGGTATGCCTTTCTTTCCGCTGTCAAGCCCATGTTTCACGTCCTCCAATCGCTGATATTTATTCGGGGAGTAAAAAGATTTTTTGACCCTTTTTCTTTTCGAACAGGTCGAAGGCGCGCTGCCACTCCAAAACCGAGAGCTTATCGCTCACCAGAGGCTTCACGTTCACCCTACCCTCGTCCAGAAGCTGCAGGGCCTTCCTCCAGCTGGCGTTGCGCGACCCCAAAGAGCCCGAAAAGCGCAGCTCCTTGTAGCATACCTTTTCGACGTCGAACTCGATTTTTTGGCCCGGCAGGCCGATTTGAGTAAACCAACCCCGTTTTTTGATAACGTTAAGCCCCGCGTCAGTTCCGTAAGGTGACCCCGAACACTCCAGCACCACGTCCGGACCGTAGCCCCGCGTTAAGGGCTTTAGAAACTCGGCCAGGTTTTCCCTCTGTACGTTGACGGTGTGGTCAGCCCCTAGCTTTTTGGCCGTTTCTAAGCGGGCCTCGTCCGCGTCCGTTCCCGAAACGACCACTGCCGCGCCATGGGTCTTAGCGATCTGGGCGGCCATGAGCCCCACGGAGCCAGGCCCTGAGACTAAAACCACGTCACCTGCCACGATCCGCGTCAGGTCGTAGATGGCATGAACCACGCAGGCTAGAGGCTCCGTCATAGCGGCGGAGGTGAAATCCACCCCGCTGGGGATGGGATGCAGCCGAGCTTCGGGAACCACCGTGTAGCGCGCGAAGACACCGTTGAACCAGTAGCCCAGGGTACGGCGCTCCACGCAGAGGTTGTAAAAGCCCTCTCGGCAAAAGTCGCAAACCCCGCAGTAGTGAAACGCCGTTTCCGACACCACCCGTTCACCCGGCTTGAAACGGGAGCAGCCCTCCCCGTTTTCCACGACGATGCCCGAAAATTCGTGCCCCGTGACCACAGGGGGGTTAAGGGGAATGGCGATGTCGCTGTGGTAGATGTGAATGTCCGACCCGCAGATACCCGACTCTTTCACCTCCAGCTTCACCTGTCCCGGCCCTGGGACGGGCTCCGAGACGTCGCGTATCTCCATGTTCCCCGACCCCAGGGCGTATTTTACGAGAGCTTTCACGGTAAAACCTCCTGCACGAATTTGCCTGAGCTTCTTGTATCAGGGACGCCGCCCTCTTGGCGGAACGCCGCCTCCACGTCCTCAAGGTGTTCTCTCATGGTATTTTCCGCACCCTCGGCGTCACGCGCTTTCATGCGTTCGAGAATTTTCACGTGAAAGTCGCAGGCGCGCCGGATGGCGCCGGGAAGACGCTGCAGGTGAAGCTGCTGCACCAGCATGACGTCGCGCAGGGTCTGCATCATGAAACCCAGCGCAGGGTTTTTGGCGCTTTCGTTGATTTTCATGTGGAACTCCAGGTCGAGCATGGAAAAGTCTTTGAAATCGGTCGCCTCGACCCGGCTTCGCATGGCCTCCACCAGGCGCTCCAACTCGCGGCACTCCTTGGGCTTCAGCCGTCGCGCCGCCAGGGCCGCAACCCCAGGCTCGACGATTTTCCGGGCCTCGATGATCTCTTCGTTTGACGTGAAGCGCTCTCTGACAAAGGTCCCCTTGCCGTGCACACAGCGCACGATGCCGCGGTAAGCAAGCTCTTTCAAAGCCTCGCGCAGGGACGTCCTGCTGACCTTCAACTGTTCGGCCAAGGCGTCTTGCGGGGGCAATTTGTCCCCTTGCCTCAGTTTTCCGTCGCGGATCAGGTTCAATATGGCTTCGATGATGGGTTCCGTGAGGGTGGCGGGAACGTTGGTTATCGACTTGAAAAGCGTTTTGTGCCCCACAAAACCCACCCCTCTCTGATGTCAGAAGATATGAAGTATGAAGAGAATATCACTCCTGAAAAGAGCTGTCAACGCATGTATTAAAAAAATCCCGCGCACGCCGAAAAAACGAGGACAAACGGGATCCCCGGCAGCAAGTTGCTGGTCTTGACGCTGGCAATCTCCAGGAAGTTCACCCCCAGACCCAGGATGACGAGTCCACCCAGTCCGGAGAGATCGTCCAGCATGACGGGGGTGATGAAAGCGTCCATCCACCGCGCGGCGAACGTGATCGCCCCCTGATAGACCAGAAGCGGGAGAGCCGAGAAGAGCGCGCCGGACCCCTGAGAGGCGGCGAAGAGCACGGCGCTCACCCCGTCCATGGCTCCCTTCACCACCAGGAGCGAGGGGTCGCCGAGCCCGTCCTTTATGGCCCCCAGGACGGCCATCGAGCCCACGCAGAACAACAGGCTGCTGGCGACGAAAGCTTGTGTGAAATTTTGCCCTTGCCGCTCCTCCGCGCCCACTCGGCGTTTCAGGCTGCCGCCCAGGCGCGTCAGCCGCCCGTCGATGTCCAGCCCCTCCCCAATCACGGCCCCGGCTAGAAGGGCAAACATGACAGCCAGTGGGTTCTGCGCTCTGCCGGCCATGTTCAGTCCGATGTAAAAGCAATACAGGCCAAGGCACTGAAAGACGAGCTTAAACGCCTTTTCAGGGACGACACGTCCCGCGAGAAGGCCGATACTCCCACCCGCCACGATGCACGCGGTGTTGAAAAGAGTCCCTCCAGCGGGAATATCCGCCAAAAATTCCATGATACCGGCTCCTTTCGAGCTTCAATCGACTTGGGACCCGTCGAAGTCCTTTTTTATTTTTCTTAGAGCGTAGACGTACCCATACCAGGTTACAAGCCCGCTGGCCAGGAACGAGACAGGCTGAAACCACCATATCCCTCGCTCCCCCAGCCACCAGGCGAAGAAATAAGCCAGGGGAATCCTCGCCAAAACCGAGCGTATCAACTGAGCCGCCGTACCGAAGATGGAGTATCCCGCCGCGACGAAAAATGAACCCAGAACAAACTGCATGACCACGATGGGGTAAGCCAGCATACTGACGCGGATCGAACGCGTCGCCAAGTCCATCACGCGCTCCGAGGGATGAAACAATCCCAAAAAGACGTGGGGGAAGATGAAAATCACCGCTCCGACGACGGTCATCAGGCTGCCCGCGATCCAGCAGGCGGCCTTGATTCCCTCAATCATGCGGCGAAGGTCCCGCCGGCCGTAGTTGAACGCCAGAAAGGGCGTCAGGGCTGACCCCACCCCCATGGCGATAGTGAAGTAAAAATCCTCGACCCGGATGCCCAGCATCCACGCGGCGACGGCGTGGAGTCCGAAGGCCGAGAGCACGCGGTTCACCCCGCCGAACCCCAAGGCGATGCTCCCCACGGCCAGGGTCACGGGCAGGCCGATTGCTGCGATGGGCTTCCAGTAGGTCACGAAGGCCGGGCGCGGCGGCAGTAGAAATGGCAGGGAGATGCCTGGGTTGCGTTTCATCTTGCGGCGAATGTAAAGAACGGAAAAGGCGCGCCCCACAAAGGTCGCCGCGGCGGCCCCGCCCACGCCCCAGTCGAAGGCGAAGATGAAAATGGGATCAAAAACCCCGTTGATCAGGTTGGCGATCGCCATGGAGATCATGGGCGTCACCGTGTCTCCCTGGCAGCGGAAGATGCTGTTGGAGACGAACGTGTAGGTGATGAGGGGCGCGGTCAAGGGCAGCCAGAAGTTGTAGGCGTAGCTCATGGGGAGGATGTCCTCGTTTCCCCTGGCCCCCAGTTGAGAGAACATCGCGGCCGACACACCGGGCAGCGCCATGGGCAGTGTCATGAGGGAGAGGGCGTACCCCAGGGCGAGTCCAGAAAACGCCACTTTCCTCGCGGTATCTGGCGCGCCGCGCCCCAAGTTCTGTCCTACCAGAGCGGTCGTACCGCTCCCCGCCCCTTCGAGGAAAGCGAAGAGCGCGATGTTGATGGGGAACGTCAGCGAGACGGCGGCTGTAGGCTTTTCTCCCAGCCATGAGATGAAAACCGTGTCCACCATGAAAAACAGCGTGTTCATGAGCATCATGCTGACAGCGGGGATGGACATTTGCAGGAGCGTCGTCCCCACGGATCCCTCGCCCAGGTCGGACGGTTTGGAAAAATAACGCTTAAGGCTGGACACGTCCGCCTTCCTTGTCACCGTTTCTTCCGGCAGGTTGCGTCTATAAGGAGGTCTCTTTTGCGTCGAAGAGCTTCAGCACCCCGCCCTTTTCGACGCAGGACTCCCGCTTCTCCTTGAACTCCGCCAAGTGGGAGGACCCGATATGAGCGCGCAGACTACCAAGGTCCGTCCACTCCTCGATGAACTGCAGCGTGACGTCATCCTCGGTGGATATGAAGAGTTCATAGCGGATACAGCCCTTCTCCCTGCGCGTCGCCTCAATGCAGGACTGGGCCAGCTCCGTCACCCTCGCCCGATTGCCCGGGGTGCTCCTGAACGTGGAAGTCACCACGATCATCAATCCATCACACCTCTCATTTTTTCTTTACTTTCTTTCAATTCACGTATTGATGAACGATTAAACAAAAATAGTTTATCACAAGTTACTCTGTGCACGAAATCGAAAAACGTATCAAAAAACACCTCCTCGTTTTTTTGTCACAGGGGAGAGTTAAACGCTATAATTTCTCATTAAAAAGGCGCAGGTCATTAAGGAGGCAGTACGGATGAGTTACGATTTTCAAGCGGTCGAGACGAAGTGGCAGAAGATATGGGAAGAACGGCGGTGCTTCGAGGTGGAAGCCGATCCGGCCAAGCTGAAATTTTACTGCCTGGAGATGTTCCCCTACCCCAGCGGAGCGCTGCACATGGGGCACGTGCGCAATTACTCGATGGGTGACATGCTCACCCGCTTCCTCCGCAAAAAGGGCTTGAACGTCCTTTATCCCATGGGCTTCGATGCCTTCGGGATGCCTGCGGAGAACGCCGCTATTAAGTACAAGACCAAGCCCCACGAGTGGACGTGGCAAAACATCGAGTACATGACGACTCAACTCAAGCGCATGGGCTACAGCTACGACTGGCGGCGGCGCGTGGAGAGCTGCAACCCCAACTACTATCGCTGGAATCAGTGGCTTTTCCTCCAGATGTATAAAAAGGGCCTGGTATACCGCAAATACGCCCCCGTCAACTGGTGCGAGCCCTGCGGCACGGTGCTGGCCAACGAACAGGTGGTGAACGGGACCTGTTGGCGCTGCAACACTCCCGTCGTCAAGAAAAACCTGGAGCAGTGGTTCATCAAAATCACCGACTGCGCCCAGGAGCTTCTGGACAACATCGACTCTCAGCTCACCGGCTGGCCGGAACGGGTTCGTATCATGCAGCGCAACTGGATCGGCCGCTCCGAGGGAGCGCGGCTTTCCTTCGAGGTGGACGCCCTCGGCTGCACCATCGAGGCCTTCACCACTCGCTTCGACACGGTGTATGGCATCACCTTCATTGCCCTGGCGCCGGAACATGAACTGGTCAAGCACATGCTTGAGAAGCTGCCCTCGAATCAGGCTCAGGAAATGAAAGATTTCGTGGCGAAGTGCGCCGCCCAGAGCGCCATTGAGCGCTCTGCCGTCGGGGGCGAGAAGCAGGGGTTTAAAACGCCCTTTACTGGCGCCCATCCGGTTACAGGAAAGCCCATCCCCATCTGGCTCGCCAACTACATCCTCATGGATTACGGCACAGGGGCCATTATGGGCGTCCCTGCCCATGACCAGCGGGACTTCGAGTTCTGCCGCAAGTACGGGATAGAGGTCATCCCCGTTATTCAGCCCGCGGAGGCCAAAAACCCCCTGGATGGGGCCACCATGGAAGCTGCCTTCGAGGACGACGGCATAAGCTGCAACTCCGGTCAGTTCGACGGCCTGCCCACGCAGGAGGCCATACGGAAAATGATCGATTGGGGTGAGAGCCAGGGGCTCTGTAAACGCGAGGTGAACTTCCGCCTGCGGGATTGGCTGATCTCGCGTCAGCGCTACTGGGGCACACCGATTCCCTTCGTTCACTGCCCCAGGTGCGGCATCGTTCCGGTGTCGGAGGACCAGCTCCCCGTGCTGCTGCCTGAGGACGTGACGGTGACGGACGTGGGGCGATCACCCCTCCTGGACATGCCTGAGTGGCTGGAGACGCCCTGTCCCGTCTGCGGCGGCAAGGCCCAGCGCGAGGCTGAGACCATGGACACGTTTTTCTGCTCATCCTGGTACTTCGAGCGTTACTGCTCTCCCGACGCTGCCGCGTCACCTTTTGACCCAAAGGACACGAACTACTGGATGCCCGTGGACCAGTATATCGGGGGAATTGAGCACGCCTGCCTCCACTTGATTTACGCCCGGTTTTTCACCATGTTCCTCTCAGACATCGGACTGCTGCCCAAGGGCATGCGTGAACCCTTCACAAACCTTCTGACCCAGGGCATGGTGATCAAAGATGGGGCAAAGATGTCAAAGTCGCTGGGCAACACGGTCGAACCCACGGAGATTGTCGAAAAATATGGGGCCGACACCGTGCGGCTTTTCATCCTTTTCGCCTCGCCGCCCCAAAACGACCTGGACTGGTCGGAGCAGGGCGTGGAGGGAGCGCACCGATTTTTGAGCCGCGTGTGGCGCTTCGTGGAGGAGAATTTGGAAGACCTGAAGAAACACGCGGGAGAGTACGTCCCCATGTCCAGCCTGACGATCCCGGCGCAGCGGGACTTCAAGCGTAAGATCCACAGCACGATCTTCGCTGTAACCCGTGACATCGACGAGGAAAAGCAGTTCAACACCGCCATTGCCCGCCTGATGGAGCTGACCAACGCGCTGTACTCGTTTCGTCCCTCGGAGCCCGCAGACTTTAAGCTGCGGCGCGAGGGCGTTGACGTTCTGCTGAACTGCCTGTCGCCCTTCAGCCCCCACATCGCCGAGGAGCTCTGGGGAATGCTGGGGAACGAAACTTTGCTTTCTATCGTCCCCTGGCCCGTCCCGGAGCAGGAGGCCCTCGCCGCGGACTTCGTTATCATCGTGGCGCAGGTGAACGGCAAGGTGCGGGCCAAACTGACTCTGCCCTCCGGTCTGAATGAGGCCGAGTTGAGGGACGCCGTGATGAACGACGCCCAGGTGAAGGAAAAGATCGCAGGCAAGGAGATCGTGAAGGTAATCGCCGTGCCGGAAAAACTCGTGAACGTCGTGGTCAAGGGATAAGCAAGGACAGAGGCATGAAGAAAATTCTTGGCGCGACGCTCTGTTTGCTCAAACCATGCCTCGGCTGATCGTCATCGAGGCTCACGAGAGCCAGCGCCGCAAGCTGGAGGAGTTGCTCGCGGAACTCACGCGAAAAGGCTACGCCTTGACTGGCAGGGTCGAGTCCGCCCCGCCGGGAGGCTGGCCGGAGGTCATCGCCGCCTCCCGCAGCGGAGGGCTTTTTGACGCTAAGAGAATGATGGTGGTGGAGGGAGCGGAACAGCTTGGTCCGTTCCCCCCCGCCTTGGTCAACCTGCTGGAAAACGAGGCGGACGACGTGATCGTGGCCGTGTTCGCGGGTGACACAAAAAACACGCAAAAAATTTTTTCCGGCGTCTCCTCTCAAAAAATAACTTTTATTCGCGCTGAGGTCGCTGTTCCCCCCTGGAAGCGAGGAAAATGGCTGATAGGGCTTGCCGCGGAGAGGAGCTGCCGCTTGGATGCCTCCGCCGCCGCGCTTCTAGCTGAATCCTTGGAATCCCAGGAGGAGCTGCGCGCGGAACTGAGTAAGCTGGCGTTCCACGCGGACGGGAAGCCGATTACCGTCGAGACCGTGAAGCTGCTTTCTTTCGACGAAGGAGGTAACGCCTTGTTGCGCTTTTTGGACGGAGTATGCCAGAACCGACCCAAGGACGTGGTAAACGCCTTGCGCCACCTCCAATCCGACCCTTCTCCCCTGCCCCTTCTCACCGCGCTCTATAATCGCCTGCGCCCGGCGCTTTACATCGCTTGCGCCTCTCTCCAGACGGAGACCAAAGCCCTGGCGGCCATTGGAGCCACGCGAGAATATGCCCTACGCATGGCGCGCGCCGCTCTGGAACACTTTGGGCGCGAGGGCATAAAAAATTTCATGCTGGGCCTGATACGCCTTTCCTACCTGGAAAAGACCTCCGCTGCCGAGGGCTGGCCTGGTTTCGAGGTCGCTTTGTGGGGACTGATGGGACAGGTGGAGCATGCAGACGGGTGATGAAGCGCTGGGCGCGGACGAGTGGGCGCTGGCAGACCTGGTGTTCGCGGAATAGCGGTTTTGGGGTCGTCACGCCATCTTGACAAACACGTGAAGAGCGTTTAATATACTTGAACATTAAAGTGTCAATGCGATTTCGAATTCAATATTTTTAAAGAAAGGAGCGCCCGTCGATGAGCAAGCTGTCTTCATTTTTCACCGTGAAACATTTCCACCTTCTCCTCGTCCTCGTTATTATCGAGTTGCTTATTCGCGGGTCCTTTGTTTGGAT
>JAITGX010000092.1 GCA_031280275.1 Synergistaceae bacterium | reverse complement strand
CACCCCAGCGTGGACGTCATCTTCAGCTCCACCGACACGAGCTACTCCTTCAACCTGCACTTGAAAGACAACACCACGGTATTCCAGATCGGCGCCAACGAGGGCGAGGACATGAGCGTCTACATCGGCGACATGCGCTCCCTGGGCCTGGGACTCAACGGCGTCATTGTGACCAACCGGGAGGCGGCGTCCCGCTCCATCACCATCATCGACAACGCCATCGACAAGGTGTCCACCCAGAGGGCTAAGCTGGGCGCGTACCAGAACCGCCTGGAGCACACCATCAACAACCTGACCGTGGCGGGCCAGAACCTGACGGCGGCCGAGAGCCGCATCCGCGACACGGACATGGCGAAGGAAATGATGAACTTCACCAAGCTGCAGATCCTTATGCAGGCGGGCATCAGCATGATGGCTCAGGCCAACTCCCTGCCGCAGAGCGTCCTCAGCCTCGTCCGTTAGTTAAGACAGCGTCAGCCTTCTCTCTTCCGCTGGGGCCTTCGGGCCCCGGCGGCGGGGAGGCTTTTTTTCGCTTTTGATCCTTCAGCCTTGTAACGCTTTGTCGTTTTGTACAGCAGTGACAAAATGAGGTGTAAGGACATGGATGCCGGCTTAAGGAAAGGATTTTTCCCGCTTTATCCTGGCGGCGTTTTCCCGTCCGCTATTGCCGCGCCGCCGCCGCGGACCTCGTCCGCCGTGCCCGCGAAAGAGAAAGACCCAAAGAACGCTGAGGCACGCCTGCGGGAAGACGCAGCGGACTTGCCGTCAGCGCTGGACGTGGAGCTGCGGTACGAGGTCATCAAGGAAGCGGGCGGCGTGGTGCAGCTTCAGATGATTGACGTTCGGGACGACAGCGTCGTCCGCAAAGCTCCCTCCGACGAGGTCATCAGCTTTTTGAAGTACCTGCAAGACCTGGAAGAAGAAGAACGCGACGACCGCCTGGACGTGGTTCTGTAATCTCCCCAGGGGCAAACCCCTGGCCCCAATCAGGGCTTGCCCCTGGGCTTGGCTCAGGCCAATTCCCTGCCGCGGAACGTCCTCAGCCTTCTCAGCTAGAGACAGTAAACGGGGCGTGGGGTCCAGTTAATGGGGTTCTTAGGGGTCCGAGACCCCTAAGCGGGGCGTGGGGCAGGGCCCCGCAAGAGCTTAATCAGCTCAGGGGGAGAGCATTTTCTCACATAAATCCTATCGAGCTGAAGAACTCTTTCAAAATGCTGGAAACTTGCTCCACCTCTAATAGAAACGCGTCGTGCCCCGCATCGCTCCGAATCTCGCGGTACGCGGCGCGCACGCCCGCGTCCGAGGCCGCCTCGGCCACCTCCTGAACCTGCCACGCCGGGAAAAGAATGTCGCTGTTGATGCCGACCGTCAGAAAGTTTTTCCTGCGCATGGGCTCAAAAGCGGCCTCGGCGTCCGCGCGGTTTCTGCCCAGGTCGTGCAGGTCCATCATCTTCGTCAGGTACAGGTAACAGTTGGCGTCGAACCTCCGCGTCAGGAGTTTCCCGTGGTGCATGAGGTAGCTCTCCACGTCGAAGCGCCCTTTCCACTCGTCAATATTTCGGGACTCCCTCATGTGACGCCGCACGAAGGATTCCTCGCTGCGGTAGGTGATCATCGCCAGCATCCGCGCGTTGGCCAGTCCCTTGACCGGTCCCTGAGCGGGGTAGTAGGCGCCGTCTTTCCAGTCGGGGTCCGATGTGATGGCGTGGCGCTGTACCCCGTTGAAGGCTATGGCCTGGGGGTAAAGGCGCAGAGGCGCGGCGAGAACGACGGCGAAGTCCAGGGTGCCGGCGGACAGAGCGGCCCATTCCAACGCGATCATCCCCCCAAGAGAGCCGCCTACAACCCCAGCCACGCGGTCAATCCCGATCTCCTCCAGGGTTTTTTTCTGGGAAAGCGCCGCGTCGTGGGGGTCCACCACCGGGAAGTTCATTCCCCAGGGGTGATCCGTTCCGGGTTCGGTGTCGGTGGGGGCGGAGCTTCCGTAAGGGCTGCACAGGTTGTTGCAGCACACCACGCACAACCTGTCCGTGTCCAAGGCCCCGCCCGGCCTCACGACGGCGTCCCACCAGGCGTCCGGCAGGCCTGGAACCGGCTCCCCCGCCACGTGGTGGCTGCCGGTGAGGGCGTGACAGACCACCACGACGTTGGAGCCGTCGGGACGCGGTGTCCCGTTGACGGAGTAGGCCACCCGCGCTTCCTTCAGAACCTTCCCCGAGTGAAGCGTCAAATTCGGAAGAACGACCGATCCGAACCGTTCAGGCATGCTGCTCGTTAGGCCTTTTTCAGTGCTTTTTCGATGTCGGCCAAGATGTCATCGATATGCTCGATGCCGATGGAGAGGCGCACCAGCTCCGGCGGAAGCCCTCCGGCGCGCTGCTGTTCCTCGGTGAGCTGACTGTGAGAGGTGCTGGCTGGGTGAAGGGCCAGGGACTTCGCGTCACCCACGTTGGCCAGGTGGCTGAAAAGCTCCAGGGCCTCGATGAAGCGCGCGCCCGCCTCGACTCCGCCCTTGACCCCGAACACCACCATACCGCCAAAGCCCTTCTTCAGGTACTTCGACGCCGTGGGGTAAGTTGGGTCGTCTTTGAGTCCGGGAAAGCGCACCCAGGCCACCTTGGGATGAGAGGCCAGGTATTCCGCCGCCTTGGCAGCGTTTTCCGCGTGGCGCTCCATCCTAAAGGGAAGCGTCTCCAGCCCCTGCAGGAAAATCCAGGCGTTGTCCGGCGAGAGGCACGCACCCAGGTTGCGCAGAGGAACGGTGCGCACGCGCAGCGCGTAGGCGATGGGGGCCAGGGCGTCCGGCAGGTCGTGGGCCCAGCGCAGCCCGTGGTAGTTGGGGTCAGGTTCGTTGAGCAGCGGGAACTTTTTGCTGCCCTTCCACTGGAACTTGCCGGAGTCCGTGATGATCCCGCCGATGGCCGTGCCGTGCCCGCCCAGCCATTTCGTCAGGGAGTTGACTACGATGTCCGCGCCGTCCTCAATGGTGCGCCAGAGGTAGGGCGTGGTGAAGGTGGCGTCGACGATCAGGGGAATCTCCGCCTCATGGGCTATCTTAGCGACCTCAGCGACGTCGGTCACGTCCAAGGCGGGGTTGCCGATGGTCTCGATGTAGAGCGCTTTGGTCTTCGCGGTGATGGCTGCCTTGAAATTCCGCGGTTCACGCGCGTCCACGAAGTTGACCTTGAGACCGAACTGGGGGAAAATCGCGTCAAACATGGTGTAAGTGCCGCCGTAGAGGTTCGTTCCAGAGACGATTTCGTCGCCGGCCTGGGCAATGGTGGAGATGGCATAGTGGATTGCGCTGGTGCCGGACGCGACGGCCACGGAGGCCGCGCCGCCCTCCAGCAGGGTTACACGCTGCTCCAGCGTGTCCACTGTGGGGTTGGTCAAGCGGCTGTAGATGTTCCCCAGCTCCCTCAGGGCGAAGAGGTCAGCCCCGTGCTTCACGCTCTTGAAGACGAAGGAACTCGTCCTGCTGATCGGGACGCCGCGCGACAGGGTTGCCGGGTCGGGTGCCTGCCCTCCGTGGATCGCCAGTGTTTCAAAACGCCAATTCTTACTCAATTCGTACCCCTCCCAATATAATATAAAAAACATTAAAAATCGGGGGCCCCCGTTTATCAGGGACCCCCGTCGCTTGAGCACACGCACCGACTAAACGCCGGTCACTCCAGGCGAGGATCCGTCGTTCAGGCACATCATCATTCGCACAGCGAACCGCGCGATCATACAAAACACGTCCCTCAGCATGCGGGATCCTCCTTCTCTCGTAAAATGTCACAAATGTCACAAAAGTTGTTTGTTACGAAGCTGCGCCCATAAAGCGCGGCGCTTCCATCAGGATTGCACTATGCTACCGTAATCGGTATTTTTTGTCAAGAGG
>JAITGX010000065.1 GCA_031280275.1 Synergistaceae bacterium | reverse complement strand
GAGAGAGCGAGCCGGCGTATGATACAAAATGTACACGTTTTGAATGATTGAAACCTCCGGTTTTGGTGCAGCTGACCTTAATTAAACTAGAGGATATCAGTCTTTGAAACGTGTATTTTATTTTTCAAGGTACTATTTATAATTTCACTTGCTACTGTAATGAAATTGTGTCAGTCACTCAGACCCTAAAGTGAAATTTGGGCGAAATCTTACAGAGAGTTATTCAGTGTTTCCTCGTTTCCTTTCTAAAAATTTGACATAATCGCTTTAGTAATTTATCATAATGAATTACAAAATCAGCATTGTTTTTTCATTGGCTCTGCCCTTGGGCTTGAGGAATACACTCGATATCGGAGGAGGAAATAAGTATGTCAACAATCGACTGGAGTAAAATCGCGGAATGGGATGAAAAGTACAACGTGCACGCCTTCGTTACCAGTGAGGAGTACAGTCCTGTTCTGATCGAGCGCACCGAGGGGAACTACCTTGTCACACCCGACGGCACGCGGCTTTTGGACTTCTGCAATCAGCTTTACTGCGTCAACGCGGGCCAGAACGTTCCCGAAATTCAGCGAGGCATCAAAGAAGCCCTCGATCGGTACGGGTTTCTGTGGGACATCTACACCACGGATTATAAGGCGGAGGTCTCGAAAATACTGGTGGAGGATGTTCTCAAGAACAGCGGCTGGGCGGCAAAGGTGCGTTATGCCCTGGGTGGCGGCGACGCCGTCGAGACGGCGGTTCTTTTCGCCCGCCTCTGCACCGGTAAACCCCTCGTCGCCACCCGCGAGCATGCTTACCATGGCGTGGGCGGCGCGGCGGTGCAGCTCACGCGCATGGTGCCGAGCCGCTCCCACGCCTCGTACCCCAACAAAGCACCCAGGCCTGTCGCGGGCAGCATGTTCCAGAATACCTTCGTGTGTCCCACGCCCTTTTGCTATCGCTGCTCGCTGGGGCACAGATACCCGGAGTGCAAAGCGGCGCGGGCTGACGGTTTGCTGCCCTGTGTGGCCTTGACCGAGGAAATGATCGTCAGTCATAACCTCTCCAACGTGGCGGCTATCGTGACGGAGCCAGCCTATGGCGCGGGCACCATCGTCCCACCTAAAGAATACCTGCCCCAGATCGAGGACATGAAAAACCGTCTGGGGATCATCTGGATTGTGGACGAGGTGCTCATGGGTTTTGGGCGGCTGGGTGAGTGGTTCGGCTACCAGGCAATGAGCGACCGCCCCGTCAAACCGGACATGATCACCGTCGCGAAAGGTATCACGAGTTCCGCCTTGCCCTTGGGCGCGGTCATCGTCAGCAGGGAGATCGCGGACTTTATGGACGGCATACGCTGGAACCACGTCAGCACTTTCGCGGGACACCCGCTGCCGCTGGCGGCCGCGAAGGCGAACCTCAACTACATGCTCGAAACAAACCTGCCCGCAGCCGCGAAAAAAATTGGAGTGTACTTCAAGGCAGGATTGGAGGAACTCGCGGCGAAGCACAAGACGATTGGGCTTATCGCGGGCGAGGGGATGTTTTTCCAGCTTGAGATCGTCAAAAACAAAGAGACGCGCGAGCCGTTCATCAAAGAGGATCGTTTCACTACCTTCAGCGGAAACGATTTCGGGTGCTGGCCTATCAAGGTCGTCAGCAAGTACGCGGCGGAAAAAGGCGTCCTGGTGGGCGGGTTTGTCCCGAATACCCTGCGGCTCGGCGGCGCGTGCAACACTACGGAAAAAGAAGCCGACGCCGTCATCGAGGCAATGGATTATGGCTTCACAAAGATGGAAAAAGAACTCTTATAGCAATTTGTGACAAAATTTCGAAAGGAAGAGATCGATTATTATGGTAGAAAACGCAACTTTACTTGCTCTCGTCATGGGGGCAGCTGCCATTGTCGTCATGGCGGTCAGCGTTATCGCTGGAAAATCAGCGAAAAATTCCTCCGATTTTATGGTCGCGAGCAATCGTATGCCATTTTTCCTGACAACGGCTACGCTGCTGGCGACGTTCATCTGCGGGGGCACGATCATGGGCGGCGCGGCCACCGCCTTCACAAAGGGAATGCAGGCCACGATACCCGACCCCTTTGGGGCGGCGCTGTGCTTATTGGCCGGAGGCGCGTTTTACATGAGTGTCATCCGCAAAACGGGCGCCGTTTCCGCAGGCAGCGTTTACCAGAATAGGTACGGCGCTTTCGGCGCGGCTGTCGCTTCGTTGTGCATGATACCAACGTTCGTGTTCTTCGCCGGCTCGCAGATAGCCGCTCTGGCCAAACTTATTCAGGTCGTGCTGGGCGGCGAGTTTTTCTGGGTAGCGATCGCAGCGGGTATCTACATCATCGTGCACACTTGGCTTGGCGGCATCACCGCCGTCGCCTGGACGGACTTCATTCAAATAACCCTGCTGTGCCTGGGCGTTATCGTGCTCTTCCCTGTCGTGCTGATGAACTTGGAGAAATTCGGCGGGCACGCGGCGGCTGTCGAACTCATGGGGGAGGAGTTTTTCAATTTTGGCCTACGGGGAGATTTTTCGCTGACTGGCATACTCACGTACCTCGCCCTGTGGGCAGGGACGTCCGCCGGGGCTGTGCCGGGCTGCGACCTGATCCAGCGCGGGCTTGTCGCCGAGACGCCCCGCGTGGCCAGGTGGTCTGGAATCACCTCCGGCCTGCTCATGGCCGGCATTGGCCTGCTTGTGGTGTATATCGGCGCGTGGGGCAACGTGTTTATGGCCAGGGACTGGTTTACCTCCCAGCAAATGGAGGCAATCAGGGCGGACGCGGAAATGCTCGTGCTCATCATGTCGACAAATATGCTCCCGCCCTTTTTGGCGGCGCTGTTCTTCACGGGCGTCATGGGAGCTATTGTCTCGTCGGCCGACTCGGCCTTGTTTGCCCCAGCCACCATCATCAGCAACGATATCGTGCGCAACCTGTTCATCAAGGCGAAAAAGCCTTACGCGGATCAAGACCTGACGGCGTGGACCCAGATAGCCGTGGCGGGACTCGGCGCGGCAGCGACGCTGCTCGGCGCCGTCACGGTCTCGGTGTTCGATTTGATGGTCATAGGCTTCACGCTCCAGGCCGTGCTCTTTTTCCCTCTCACCTTCGCGCTGTACTGGAAGGGCGCGAATAAAACGGGGGCCGTGGCCGGCATGATAACGGGAATGACACTGGTGCTGGGCTTCATGCTTTCGCAGGGAACGATCTCGCCGGAACCCTATTGGGTACTGGTGTTCATGCCTATGGGTGTGGGCTGCCTCGTGCAGCTTATCGTCTCTAGGCTCACAGCTCGGTCCGATCCGCCCCTGCCCCTCACCCACGCCGACGGCTCAATCATAAGCTGGCCGGATCTGGCAAAAAACGTCAAACCATCGGCATATTCGTAAAAATAATCTCAAAGGGACAGGTGGAATGTGCATGACAACTCAGGAGAAAATGCTGATAGGCGGCAGGTGGGTGGACGCCGCCAGCGGCGAGACGCAGGCGATCATCAACCCCTTCGACGCCAGCGTTATCGCTCAGGCGGCGAAGGCCGGCGCGGAGGACGCGAACCAGGCCATCGCCGCCGCGAAAAGGGCTTTTTATGAAAACGGGTGGGGAGAGACGGCCGCGCCGGAACGGGCGCGGCTGCTGAACGCCTTCGCCGGCCTAATGGAGAAAGGTGCGGAGGAACTGGCGCGGCTGGAGACCCTGAACACGGGCAAGGCGCTCATCGAGTCTCAATGTGACGTTGCTGACTCCATCGCCTGCCTGCACTACTACGCGGGACTCGTCAACAAGCCCTTGGGTCATACTTACTCCGTATCTGACCCGGCGGTGTGCGGTTTTTCGGTGCGTGAACCCGTGGGCGTGTGCGGAATGATAAGCGCCTGGAACTTCCCCATCTCACTGGCCGTTTGGAAAATAGCCCCGGCACTGGCGGCGGGCAACTCTATCGTGTTCAAACCGGCCGAGCTGACACCCCTGTCCGCCATACGGATATTTGAAATGCTGGAAAAAGCGGGCTATCCGGTTGGCGTGGTCAACTTGGTCACGGGTCCTGGCCGCGTCGTTGGCCAGACAATAGCCGAAAGCGAGGATGTGGATAAAGTGGCCTTCACGGGCGGCATTGACGCGGGACGGCACGTGATGCGCGCCGCCGCCGGCAACATGAAGAACATCTCCATGGAGCTTGGAGGCAAGTCACCTAATATCATCTTCGCGGACGCCGACTTCGACGCTGCCGTGGATTATGGGCTCTTCGGAATTTTTTACAATCAAGGCGAGGTTTGCAGCGCCGCCTCCCGCTTGATCGTGGAGAACTCCATTTATGACCGTTACCTGGAGGCACTGGTGGCCAAGACGAAGAAGATCAAGATAGGCAATGGCCTGGATCCTGACGTGCGAATGGGCCCTCTGATCAGCGAGGAGCACATGAACAACGTCCTGGGCTACATCGAACTGGGCGTCCGGGAGGGGGCGACGCTTGCCTGCGGCGGCAAACGCGTCGTGAAACCCGGTTATGAAAAGGGCTTTTTCGTGGAACCCACGGTGTTTACAGACACGAGGCCGGACATGCGCATCGTACGTGAGGAGATCTTCGGGCCGGTGGTCACGCTGCAACGGTTCGACGGCGAGGAAGAGGCGGTGCGCCTCGCCAACGACACCTCCTGCGGTTTGGCGGCGGGCGTGTTTTCCAGCAATATTTCCAAGGCGATCCGGGTTATCCGCAAGGTACGCGCCGGGATCACGTGGATCAACTCCTATGGCCCCGTCTACAACGAAGCGCCATGGGGCGGGTACCGGCAAAGCGGCATAGGCCGTGAGCTGGGTATCAGCGGTATCGAGGACTACACGGAGGTCAAGCAAATTAACATCAACACGAACGTGGCGCCCACAGGCTGGTTCGACTGAGAGCGCGCGTGCATGAACAAGTCAGCCGATTTGATCGTTCTGGCCGGGGCGATGTTCCGCGGTGTATCCCGCGACGAGATGCCTGTTCCCGGCGGCGCCGCCATTCAGGGAACGCGCATCCTCGCCGTGGGTTCCGAGGAAGAACTCAGGCCCTACAGGGGGCCGAGAACTCAGATATACGCCTACGGTCAAGACTCCCTGCTGGTGCCGGGGTTCTGTGATTCGCACCTGCACTTGGCTTGGACCATAGAATCGGAGAACGGCCCGCGGCTGCGCCGTGTCTCCTCAGAAGATGAATGCGTCGCTGCCGTGAGGAAATGGCTGGACGCCAACAAAAACGTACCTTGGGTGGTAGGAACAGGCTGGCACCAATCCAACTGGCCGGACAAAAAACCCCCGGACAAACGAAAGCTGAGCGCCGCCGTTCCTGAAGTGCCCGTGTGCCTGCTGGACGTGGACGCTCATGCGGTCTGGTGCAACCAGAAGGCCCTGGACGCTTTTGGTATCTCCGCTGGTTCGCCAAATCCGGAAGGGGGCGTGATCTACCGCTTCCCTGACGGGGAGCCCACTGGCTACATCGAGGAAACCCCCTGCATGGAGGTCTACAAGATGGGCGCGGACGCCATCGACGCGGACGCGGGCGTCCGCGTGAGGTACCTGAAAGAGGCCTGCGCCGCTTTGAACAAACGCGGCGTTACCTCTGTTATGGACGCTATGGATACGCCCCCCGCTTGGCTGGAAACGCTCGAGACCCTAGACGGGGATGGAGGCCTGAACGTGCGCGTCGCGTGCACCGTCTGCCTGAACGGCAAACAGGATTATCTCAGCCGGGCTAAAGCCCTGGAGTCGCGTTTCCCCAACCGGGAGGGCACAATTACCTTCTGGGGTTTCAAGGCGCTGTTGGACGGCGTTGGCGGCACGCACACGGCCTGGATGACCGACGATTACGCGGACGCCCCCGGCTGCAGGGGATATCCCCTCATCGACCCGAAACTCATCAAGAGCCGCGTCTTGGACGCGGAGGAAAGGGGCTACGGCGTTCACCTGCACGCTTGCGGCACCCGGGCGGTGGAATTCGGGCTAGACCTAGTGGAGGAGGCTTCTTCACGGGGTTTCACGCGGGGGCAGCGCAACGCCATAACCCACTGTGACACCACCAATGACAGAGATTTCGCCCGTTTCGGGGAGCTGGGTGTCGTGGCCTCGCTGCAACCGGAGATGCTGACGCCCACAAGAGAATACGCCGAAAACTTCTATCCTGTCCGCTTCGGTGAGGCTCTGATGAGAAACGCCTGGGCGAACCGCCGTTTTTTCGACAGCACGAGGGTTGTGTCCTTCAGCAGCGACTCCCCCGTTACGGCGGCGAACCCGATGCTGAACGTTTTCCGCGCCACACAGCGCGTCCACGATGACGGCGCTCCGTCCGGGGGCATTCACCCCGAGCAGAGGGTCACGCTGAGTGAATGCCTGTGGGCCTGCACTTATGGAGGCGCTTATCAGCTTGCGCGGGAGGACATACTGGGCACGTTGGAGGCGGGCAAACTGGCCGACCTGGCCGTGATGGACCGCAACCTGTTCGCCGTCGGACCCGAAGAATACGCCGCGGCCGCCGCGCGTCTGACAATCATGAACGGAAAAGTAGTGTTATATGGAGGTGTGTGATGAACAAACAGGAAACCCAACAGAAAATTAGGCGTATCCGCCGCGTTGGGGGGATATTGATCGCGCTTTTTTCGTTTTGCTTGCTGTGCCCGCCCATTACGGCGCTTTTTGACAGGAGCGATATATGGGTGGGCGTTCTGCCTCTGTCGCAGTTTTACGTCCTTCTGTTCACGGGACTGATCGTCGCGGTGCTGTTCGCGCTGTACAAATTCGACGCCAAATACGATAACGATGAACTGGAAGAGAAGAGGTAAGGCAGGTGAGCGGCGTCGTTGTCACCATTGGCTTGCTGGCCGTTTATTTCGCTCTCATTATATGGGCCGCGTTCTGCACAAATACCGGCAGAATGAAAGAAAACACCATTGAGGAATTCGCCCTCGGCAGCAGGGGGATGGGTTTTTTCATCGTTCTGTTTGTCATGATGGGGCTTCTAATTACCGCGTCCACCTTTGCGAGCTGGTTCTCGTGGGCGGTGCACGAGGGGATGATCGTCCAGTACCTGCTGGTCTACAGCACGCTGGGATTTCTGTTCTCCTACGTGTTTGCGAAAAAAATTTGGGTCTGGGGACGCAAGTTCAACTTGATAACCCAGCCGGACTACCTGGAACTGCGCTACCGCTGCCGCCCCTTCACCCTATTTTTCGGGGCCGCTTCCATTTTGATAGAGGCGCCGTGGGTTGTCATGGAGTTCGCTGCCATGGGCAAGCTGATGAACGCGCTTACCTACGGATCACTCGACGCCAAAGTGGGGACTTTTATTATCGGCGTGGTTGTCATCAGCTACATTCTCTATAGCGGCATGAAGGCCATCGCCGTCACGGAGCTGATTCAGGGTGTCATAAGCTCAGTGGCCATAGCGGTGGGGCTGTTTGTTGTGGTCTACAGGCTGTGGGGGGGCTTCGGTCCCCTGTTTCAGGCCATTGCCCGGATTCAGCCTAAGAACCTCACGATTTCCTTCGACGGAACATATTCCTATGAAAAATGGTCGTCTTTCATCGTCACGGGCGGACTGGGTATCATGGGGTGGGCCAGCTTTTTCAGCCGTATCTACACGTCCAAGAGCGTCCTGGACATTAAGCGCGTTTCCGCGTGGAGCGCCGTCCTGAGTTTCATTTTTTCGGGCGTGCTGATCATCGCCGCCATGGGCTCCATTGCTTTCCCAGACATCGTAGAGGCCGCCGCCAGCGAGACCGCCTTCTTCGCGATGGCTGACAAGGCCCTGGGGCCTTGGTTCCTGGCGTTTACGGGCATTGTGGTCGTCGCCGCCGGAATGAGCATGGTTTCGGTTATCATGAACAGTCACGGCGTCATTATCGCGGAAAATTTCATCAAGCCCTTCCGCGAGGGAATTTCTTCGGAGGAGCGGCTCAAGGCCGCCCGTTGGAGCTTGCTGATCTACTCCGTGCTGGGCATCGGCTTGGCGCTGCTGGAACTGCCCAGGCTCTATGAGATCGCGTTGATCGTTTACGAGGGCATCGCCCAGGTTGTCCCCATGTTGGTATTCAGCCTGTACTGGAGGCGCTCCAACAAGTACGGCGCGTTTATTGGCTTCATGGCCGGACTGACGGCAGCCATTCTGTACGGCGTTTACGGCTCCGGAACCCACTGGAGCGGGGGCGTCATCGGCCTCGTGGTCAACGTCGTTCTTCACGTCGCCTGCGGGTATATCTTCCCGAAGGACCCACACGTGGATGACCTTTTCGCGGTCATTCAAGAGTACGAAGAAGGCGGCGTTCTGACGCGTCAAATCGACAGCATGGGAGCTGAGGCTGGTTAGGGGCTCACCAGACAAAAAAGAAGAGCGCCCCCCGTGTTTTTCCCTCAGGTTATCATCATGCCAAACGTGAAAGAGGCTCTTCACCGCGGCTCAGGCGGTCCACGTTAGCCTGAATGAAATCGAAGATACCCTTCACAGATTCATCGGTGTTCCCGCCGATGTGGGGGGTAAGGGTAACGGCGGGGTGCCGCAGCAGGGGGCTGCCGGGCAGCGGGGGCTCGTCGGCCAGCACATCCAGCCCCGCCCCGGCCAGGTGCTTGTCATCTAGGACGCGGAGCAGCGCCGCCTCATCCACCAGTCCGCCGCGGGCCACGTTGACAAAAAAGGAACCCTTGTCCATCGCGCGGAAAAACGTCTCGCCGAAAATTCCACGTGTCTCCTCGCTGTAAGCCAGGGCCGCGACGACGAAACGGCAGCCGGACACGGCCTCCATCAGGCGCGGCAGGAGGAAGAACTCCCCAACCCCGGCGCGGGCCGCGTCCACAGGACTGCGGTTAACGCCCCGAACCGTCATGCCCAGGGCGGCCAGGCGCTCCGATATCGTGCGTCCCAGGTTGCCCAGCCCCACCACGCAGGCCGTCTTCCTCCACAAGGACACCCCGCGCGGGGAGAACATCCGGCCCGTGCGCGCGTTCTCCTGGGCGAGGGCGTACTTGCGCCCTAAAAGCAGCATGTGCAGCAGGGCCACCTCGGCGACGCCCTCGGCGTTCCCCGTTCCGCGGGAGGGGGTGTTGCACACGGCGATTCCCAGGGCCTGGCACGCCTCCAGATCGACGCCCTCCAGCCCCGCCCCCCACTGCTGCTGGAGCCTCAGTTTGGGCGCGGAGCGCAGAAGCTCCGCGCTCACCGATACGCCAGGGCGCGTTACCAGAACCTCAGCGTCCACGATTTTCTCTTTTAACGTTTCCTCGTCGGCCGTATCCGCCTCGTGGCTTTTCATCCATTTCAGAAAACTGTCATGCAGTTTCACGAATTCCCTGCTGTAAAAAAGAACCTTCATCTTACGATACTCACCCTCGTTTTTTCCTTCATGTGAAGCACTCCTTTCCGCCGCCAGAGGCGTCGTATAGTAATATAGCATGGAGACGGGCAAAAATAAGGAGGTCTTTATATGGCGGAAGAAAAAATCCGGGAGCTGAAGGCGCGGGCCTGGGAGGCCATCGACAGGCGAGCGGGGGACCTGGAGTGTTTTGTCCGGGACGTGGGGAAACACGCCGAGGTCGGATTCTTTGAGACGCGGACGTCCGCGAAACTGGGGGAATTTTTGAAGGGCTTGAAGCTGCCCGTTCAGAGCGGCTTCGCTCTGACTGGGGTGGAGGCACTGCTGGACACAGGCAGGCCGGGGCCAAAGGTGGCGGTGCTGGGGGAGCTGGACTCCGTAGTCTGTTTCGACGCCCCAGACGCCGACCCTATCACGGGCGCGGCGCACCAGTGCGGACACCACGTTCAGCTTGGCGTCATGCTGGCGACGGCGGTGGGGCTGGCGGAGTCCGGCCTGTCCTCGGAATTGGCGGGGAAGGTGGTGTTTATGGGTGTCCCGGCAGAGGAATACATCCAGATCGAGCGCCGCCTGAAGCTGAAAGAAGAGGGGAAAATCCACTTTATCGGGGGCAAGGCGGAGCTGATACGCTTGGGGCGTTTCGGCGACGTGGACATGACGATGATGATCCACACCTCGTCCAACCGCCCGACGGCCTCCGTGGATCGAAGCCAGACGAGCAACGGCTTTGTGGGGCTCACGGTGCGCTACATCGGACGTCAGGCCCACGCGGCGGCCAATCCTGACCAAGGCGTCAACGCACTCAACGCCGCCGTTCTCGGTATCTCGGCGGTGAACGCCCTGCGCGAGACCTTCCGTGACGAGGACCACGTGAGGGTGCATTTCATCATCACCAAGGGCGGTGATCTGGTGAACTGCGTGCCGGACGACGTGAGGCTCGAGGCCTACGTCCGCGCCAGCTCCGTGCCCGTCATTGAGGAGACCCTGACCCGTGTGATCCGGGCGTTCAAGGCGGGCGGCAGCGCCGTGGGCGCGGAGACGGAGTGCCGGGTACTGCCAGGCATGTTTCCCCTCTCTGGCTGTACGGAGCTGTACGACCTGTTCTACCGAAACTCCGAGTCCTTCGTTTCTAAGGAAAACTTCTTCAATGGGGGGCACATGTCGGGCTCCACGGACATGGGGGACGTGAGTCAGATCATGCCCGCGATACAGCCCTTCACAGGGGGAATGGATGGGGTGCTCCACGCGGCAGAGGCACGAGTCACGGACTACGGCGCGGCGGTGATCGTCCCCGGAAAGGCCATGGCCGCCACTATTATTGACCTTCTGTCGGACAGCGCGGCAAAGGCGCGCCATATTCTCTCCTCGTTCAAGCCCAACTTGACCCGGAACGAGTACCTCAAAAAACTTAACGGCTACTTCGACCACACGAATTTGGAGGCGTGATTTATGGAAGATTCCCTGCGCGCGTTGAAAAACATCAAAGTTCATCTTTTGGCGTTGATCTTGACGGTCGTCTGCGAATTCCTGGGAACGAAGATCATCCCGCTGCCTATCGGCTCGCTGGTGTTCTTCCCGATGCTCTACGCTCTTGTCCTGGGCTTTATCATTGGGCTGCCGGCTTTTAAAGTGCTTAAGCTCTCCGACCAGGAGAACGCCAGCTACCTCATTAACATCAGCGTCATGCTCTTGCTTGCGCGCTACGGTACCCTGGTGGGACCGAACTTCTTCAAGATCATCAACTCGGGTCTGGCCTTGGTGCTCCAGGAGTTCGGCAACCTGGGCACGGCCATGTGCGCCATTCCCATCGCCGTGTTCCTGGGCCTGAAGCGGGAGGCCATCGGGGCGGGGCACTCGCTTGGCCGTGAGGGAAACCTGGCCCTCATCAGCGAGATTTACGGCCTGGATTCCCCTGAAGGGCGGGGAATCATGAGCGTCTACGTCTGCGGCACGGTCTTCGGGTCGATTTTCTTCGGACTCATGACCTCTCTGGTCGCCTCGTGGAACGTCTTCAGTGTGGAATCCCTGGCCATGGCCGCCGGAACAGGCAGCGCCAGCATGATGACGGCCACGGTCGGCGCGCTTCAAACGCTGTTTCCTGAGAAGAAGGACATCATCTTAGCCTACGGGGCAGCGAGCAACATGCTGACCAGCCTCGACGGGCTTTATATGTCGCTGTTCCTGGGTCTGCCCATTTCCAACTGGCTCTATAAGGTGTGCTGCCGCGTGAAGTACGGCGTCAGTCCAGGAAACGCGAAACTTGACTGAGGAGGCTGGCTGCAATGAAAATCAATCTTTGGCATCTTTTGGGAATGCTCATCGTCTCCGCTGTAATGGTTCTGTGCGGCAACGCCATCATTTATGTCAGCACCTACGTAAACGCCAACCCCGGTGTCCCGGTTGGATTCGCCCTTTACGTGAACAACTTCGTTCGTTCCATTCCTGGAATGCTCATTTTGTTCGGCTTTACCTTCGCGGGCGTTTTGTGCAAGCGCTGCATTCCCTTGCAGCTTCCGGCGGCGGCCTACATCGTGACCATCGGCTGCATTCTCTCCATCCCCGGAGCGCCCAACTCCACCGGCCCCGTGAGCCAGTTCATGAACGTCCTTTCCGGCACAATCATGAAGCACGTGAACGAGGTCAGCTTCATGTCCTTGACGACGCCTGTGCTGGCTTACGCGGGGCTCTCGCTGGCCAAAGACCTGGGAGCGCTAAAGGAAAGCGGGTGGAAACTGGTGGTCGTTTCCATTTTTGTTTTCATTGGAACGTTTATCGGCTCGGCCATGATCGCGGACGTCGTGCTGCGCGCCACAGGACAGGTGTAACAGGTGTAAAAGGAACGCCGCTCCTCCCCAAAACTCACTAAAAGACCCACTACCGGGACCAGGGCCCTTGAGCCCTGGTCATCGCTTTCATCAAAATTTCAACCGCCTCACCTCGGGTGATGGGACGAGCGGGGAAGAAGCCGCGCTCTTGGCGGTAGAGGTCCAGAATGCCCAGCGCCTTCAAGGCGGCAACGGCGCTGTCAAAGGAGCGGCGGTCCGGGATGCCGAAAGCCCGGCGGCCACGGGATGGGGCGACAAAACCGAAAGTTCGCGCCACCACGTCGGCAAAGAGCCCCCGGCTAGCGACGGCGTCACTGCTCCAGGCGTCACCCCACTCTTCTGGTATATCGCGCCCGGCGGAGGTTTGGGAAACGGCCCGCGCCCGGTTCACCATAGTGATCATTTCCCCGCGGGTGAGCATCTGGTCCACGCCGAACACCCCTTTATCCGCGCCCTTGATGATGGCCATGACCAGGCTGGGGTCGTCCAGGTCGCTTATGTTGTACGATGGGGCGTGGGGCGGCTCCAGCGGCTCGATCAGCTTGTACAGGTTAGAGAGCTGCACCGCGTTATAAAATCGGTGTTCCGGCGGGACGTCGGAGTACTTGCACAGCGACAGGATAACCCCCGCCTCCAGCAGCACGCGCTGAAGCCGGACGGGCGGGTAGGCCCGGGGCTGGACGCCCTCCTGGGCGGAAAGCGCGGCCAAGGCCCCCGCCGCTTGCCCCACCATCATGCAAATGGGCTGAAGACGCAGGGCCCCCGCCGCCAACCGCGTCATCGAGAGGTTCTTCTCCGCTGCCAGAAGTCCGTCTACGTTCTGGGGAATCAGGATGCGCAAGGGTACCTGGAAGGGTCCGCGAGGGCGGTTGATGGCCATAAGCGCGGCCTTTTCACCCAAGTCCGTCTCCATATCCCCGTCCGCGCCCGCGCCGTGCAGGTCCAAAATGTACCCGCCAATGGCCGCCGCGTCGCTGAACTCTTGGTTGGTCTGCCCGTCCCGGTAGCTCAGGGAGTTTTGCAGAAGCTCCGCCGACGTGAGGGTGTAGTTCCCCACAATTCTCCGCGACTCACGAACGTAGGGGACGGGCGGCATACGGTGCGCTATTTCCCTCCATTCCTCCGGTAAACCCGACGCGGCGGCGGGGAGTTCCTCAGAGTAGTACTCGTCATTGGCCACCGACCAGTCCTCGCCTAATTCGTTCTGCATGTAGTAAATGAAGTGCAGGGTTTTGATGAAGGCGTCTTTCTCCACGCGGGCCCGCAGGGCACGGTCTTCCAAATAGCGCGCGGGCAGGCCGAAGCGCCCGTTCCAAGTCTCCTTTCCGGGGTAGTCGTTGCCCCAGTTGAGGCCTGTTTTCGTGATGTGCTTCCAGTTTTCGCGGCGGCCGTCGTAGGCGTAGGGCGTCGAGGAGTCGGGAAGCCCCCGGTAGGCGTTGTGACTGACGAAGTCCACCGGCAGCTCTACGGGGTACACACCTTTGAAGCTGGCGCCTGCGGCCGTGACGTGACCCTCGTAGTTGCGCCGGGCTTCCGCGTAGCCGGGGAGGGGCTGAGTGACTCGGAGATGCGGGGGGATGCCGGTGGGATAGCGGCGCAGGATCGCCACCCACGTGATGTCCTGGATCATCGCCTCCTGATTGATGAAGGGCGTGGCGGAGTTCCCGGCGCGGTAGGCCGCACCCGCTAAGGGTAAGACGTCGCCGTACTCCGTGGCGTCGATCAAGACACGACAGGCAAATTCCACCTCCCGCCCGGCTGCGCCGCCGCGTTCACCTCGCACCGCCACCCCTGTGACGGTCTTTCCCTCCCGAATTACCCGCGTCACCTCGGTAAAGAGCAGCACGTCCAGGGTACGCCTGCCCGCCCGTCTGCCCCGCGTTTCCTCAATCATTTCGCAGAGTACTTTTTGGCCGACGGAGGGCTCGAAGGCGACGCTGCGGGGGTCCCAGTAGCAGGTTCCCATGGGCTTACCCTTGGCGTCGTAGTAGTCTTTCAGCTTAGAGAGAAATTCCAAGTAGAGTCCGCTGGTTTGACGGCTCATGTCGTCCATGGTGGAGACCCCCGCCGCCGTTGCCTGGCCTCCTATCCAGCCGCTGGGCTCGACCACCAGGACGCTGGCGCCCAGGCGCGCCGCCTGTATCGCCGCCGCGATCCCGCCCATGCCTCCGCCCGCCACCACCACGTCGTACCCGGCGGGCGTCCGCGCCGTGAACTTCGGTCCGCTGTACCCCGGCCCGGAAGCCGCGGCAGCGCTGAAAGGCCCCGGCAGGAGAAAATACAACAACAGAAAAACGGCGCGGAAACCCCTCCGCGCCCCGCACAAACGAAACAATCCCAACAACGAAAATCCTCCTCGCGATTTATAGCGTTTTTCAATCAAGTATTTTTCAATACATAAGGTTAACGGGTCATGGAGTTCGCTCCTTGTGCCGCTCTGCAAAAACTTTTAACGGTCGTCTTGCTGTATTTGGAAAATGCGAAGCGCACCCCCTCCCCTTCCCAGTAGTAATAGGACTGTGCGCGCTCGTACAGCGGCGAGGAGCCGTATTTCTGCCTGCCCCGGCCCGTTAGCTCTCCCATGATCCGGTCGGCACCCGCAGCGCTCCCGCAGGGCAGGGTAATACTGACCTGGTAGGCCGTCTTCTCTCGCTCGTAAACCTCGATGCCCATTTCGCCGTGGAGCCAAACATATCGCGCCGCGGCGCCGGAACCCACGGTGCCGGTCTCCGCGGGTGGGCCCAGAAGAGCCTTGATAGCGTCCAGCCCCATCCCTGGACGTATCTTCCCGTGCAGCTCTAAAAGACGGGTCACTCTCCGCCGCGCTTCGCCGCCGTCCCCGCCCTGGCCACGGAGCGCCGCCGCGCGAGCGTCTGTGGGAAGGATCAGCAGCGTCCAGAAAAGGGTAAACAGAAGGGGCGCCCATTTCCACGCTGCTGCCTGAACGCGGTTCATTAAGTTCCACCGGTCTTTCCCTGCTTTTTGTGATAGGTATGCAGAAAACTTTGCATTTTCTCTTGAGACGCCGCCGCGGGAGCGTCGGAGGGGCGATACTTGAGAATCTTCTGCGGTTCGGCCCCTCCCAAGGACTGAGAGGAATTGATCAAGCCCATGGTAACGAGCCCCTCCACGTCCCTGATATCGATGTTCAGGATTTGACTTACCTCGCGTATCGTAAAGACTTTCCTGTCATGATTCCGCAGGAAGCTGCGCACAACGGGGTAAAGCTCGTTGAGCCTCTCTGCGCACTCGGGGCAGATTTCCTTGCCCTGGGCCTCGTTGATGAAGGCGCGTTTGCACATTTTACATACGACTAGCGCCACGGAGACCGTCCCCCTTTCGTTTTGTAACTGCATAATCATGGTTGACAATAATACATCATCCGCCGCTTCAGCGCCAGGGAGCAAGCCTTATCTCAGGTTGACATATCCTACGGCTAAGAACGTGTCTAATAAGAGCGTGTCTAATGTTTTTTCAAAAGAAGAGATACAAAAGCTAACTTAACCATACTAAGCGTTGTTTCAATAAGATTTGTTTTAAAGCTAGCTGTTCCAAAAAAAACCGTTTTTAGGCATTTTTTTGAATGCATTTATAGTCATAGGAGTTTTAAAACACGCCCTAGGAGAAGTGATACCCAAATCCACGGTATAATCTTGTCAACATCTTTTCGGTTTGGGAGGAATTGCGATGAGTTTGCGGTACAAACTGACTTTATCCATCGCCGGGATCATGCTCATGGTGATGGCTGTCGCCGTGGTGTTTCAAATACGGCAGATCGAGGCGGACTTCAGACAGAACCTGCAGTACGTCCGGCACGCTTTGTTCGAAGCGCAAAAAACGGACATGAAAAACATCACTTTGGCGGTTGCCTCCCTTTTCACCCACTTCGACAACCAGGTCAAAGCGGGAAAACTGACGCTGGAGGAGGCCCAGACAGAGGCCAAGGAGATGATCCGCGTCGTCCGGTACGACACGGGAAACGAGGCCCTGAAGGGCGGCAACTACTTCTGGATCGACGACACGGAGGGTAACAACGTCCTGCACCCCATAACCCCTCAAATTGAAGGGAAAAACCGTATCAAGGCCCTCGATGCCAGCAACATGGAGATGATACGGGCTATCATTGAGTCCGGTATGCGCGGCGGCGGTTTCACGGAGTTTTACTACGAAAAGCCCGGCGAGACCACGGGAAAGCCCAAAATAGGGTACTCTATCGAGTTCAAGCCCTGGAAGTGGGTCATAGGCACCGGGTTCTGGAGTGAGGACTGGAACGCCGAGATTGATGCAAACGCGGCAATTTGGCAAGAAGAGGCCATGGCATATAACAGCAAGCTGCTTTTTTACACGGGAGTGGGGTTCTCCGTGCTCCTGATTGTCGTCCTGCTCCTAACCTTCGCGTACACGAAGCGTTTCGTGGAGCCCATCGTGGAGCTTTGTGACATCTCCGCCGAAATAGCGGCCGGCAACCTTCACGTGACCTTCGCGGAGAGCCGCAGGAAAGATGAAATCGGCGCCCTGTACCGGTCTATAAGCGGCATGACCCGCAGCTTGACCTCCGTGCTGAAACAGGTCAACGACTCCTCCGAAAACCTGTTCGACGCCAGCGGACACCTCTCGGCCACCTCGGAGCAGTCGGCCCGGTCGGCGGAAGAAATCGTCGGCACCGTGGGCGAGATCGCCAGAGACACGGAGAGCCAGATGCAGGCGGTGAACAACATGACCGCCTCCGTGGAGGAAATCGGCAGGGGTTTGGAAAACGTCGCCTCCATCAGCGCGGTGGTGTCTGAAAAATCCACCCAGACCCTGGCAGTGGCGAAAGAGGGAAACATATCCCTTCACGAGGCGACGAAACAGATGGGGAACATCGCGGAGACCACAAGGCAAAACGCGGACGCCATAAAGCTCCTGGGCGAGAAGTACAAAAAAATCGACGAGATCGTGGAACTCATCAACGCCATTTCGGCCCAGACGAACCTCCTGGCGCTCAACGCCGCCATCGAGGCCGCACGGGCGGGAGAGCAGGGCCGCGGCTTCGCCGTGGTGGCGGATGAGGTGCGCAAACTGGCGGAGCAGTCCCGTCAGGCCACGGAAAAAATTACGGCGGAGATATTCGAGATTCAAAAGGACACGGACAACACCGTGGAGCTGATGCACGTAGGCGTCGCCGAGACCAAGAAGGGCGTGGAGGCCATCACCGAGAACGGCAAGATGTTCAAAAAAATCATCGTTAACATCACTGAACTCAACAACGAGATGAAGCGGATCGCCTCGGTGATTCGAGACCTCTCTCAGTCGAGTAAGACGGTCCAGGTCTTCGCGGAGGAGCTGGAAAACATTTGCTCCAAAACCTCCGAAGCCGCGAAGAATATCGCCGCCTCAGCCCAGGAGCAGTCGTCAGGCATCGCGGAACTCGCGGACTCCAGCAGGGAACTCTCCGCTATTGCCGGTGAAATGCAGCGGCAGGTGGCCCAGTTCAGCATCGGCGACGTGGTGTGGACCCCAAACCTGGAGACCGGGAACGCGGAGATCGGCGCGCGGCAAAAGGCGCTCCCGGATACGGTGGGAGGGCTTAAAAAAAACCCTGGCGCGATACACAAACAGACCGTGGAAGGTGATTGATGATGACAAAAAAAGAGAAATCCCCAGGGCGCGCGGCGCTGCTGGAACGGCTCAAAAGAGGGGACTCCCTGCTTTTGCTGGACGGCGGGATGGGGACGATGCTGGCGGAAAAAGGCTGGGCTCCGCCCGCGCTGCCGGAGGAGATGAACCTGGAGCGCCCTGACGTGGTGCGCTCCATTCACAGGGCTTACGTCGACGCGGGGGCCGACATCGTTGAGACAAACACCTTCGGGGGCAGTTCCCTGAAACTGGCCCATCGGGGCTTGGGAGGCCGTTCAGCGGAAATCTGCGAAGCGGCCGCCCGCCTCGCGCGGGAGGCCGCTGGGGACGACCATCTGGTGGCCGGCTGCGCGGGACCCCTGGGGGAGCTTTTGGAGCCCTTCGGCTCTCTCTCCTTCGAGGGGGCGATGGAGGCATTCCGTCCGCAGTTCCAGGGCCTCATCGACGGCGGCGCGGATTTCATCCTGATCGAGACGGCGTTGGACCTGCGGGAGGTCAAGGCCGCCGTGGCGGCGCTGAAGGACCTGGACGGAGGGTTTCCCTTCGCGGTCAGCTTCACCTTCGAGCAGCAGGGTCGTACCGTGACCGGCACCCCGCCCGAGGTGCTCGCCCACTGGGCGCGGGCTGTGGGGGCCATAGCGGCGGGGGCCAACTGCGGCATGGGGCCGGGCGCATATGTTGAAATCGTTTCCTTGCTGCACGCTCACGCAGGCCTGCCGGTTTTCGTGTACGCCAACGCGGGCCTGCCGGACGACGCGGAGCAGTGGCCGCCGGAGGACTACGCGGCGGCCGCGGAACGTCTGGTGAAGGCCGGGGCCGCGGTGATAGGCGGATGCTGCCGGACGACGCCGGGCCACATCACCGCCATGAAGAGACGCCTTACCGGGCTTTCGGTTCTGCCCCCGGTACGGCATGACGTTCTCCCCTTCGCCAGCCGCAGCCGCCTGGTCCCCGGCGGGCGGGGCCGTCCGCTGACTTTAGTGGGGGAGGGCATCAACGCCTCCCGTCCCGCCGTGAAGCCCCACGTGGCCTCCGGGGCCTGGGGTGCGGTGCGCGGCCTGGCCCGCGCCCAGCAGAAGGCCGGGGCAAACCTTTTGGACGTGAACATCGGTCTTCCCGGCATCGACCAGGTGGAGGCGATGAAGAAAGCCGTGGCCGCCGTCGAAAGCGCCTCTGATCTGCCTCTTTCCATCGACAGCGACAGGCCCGACGTGGTTGAGGCAGGCTTAAGGGCCTGCACGGGTATCCCCCTCATTAACTCCGTAACGGCTAAGGCTGGAGAGGTGGAAAAGGGCATTGGGCTGGCGCGGCGCTACGGGGCTGTCCTGGCGGTGCTGCCCCTGGATGAACAGGGCATCCCGGAGGGCGCTGACGGCCGAATGGTCTTGGTGGAACGGGTTGTGGCGACGGCGGACCGGATGGGCTTCCCCCGCTCCCTGCTGGTGGTGGATGGGCTCTGCATGGCGGTAGGAGCGGACGCCGGGACCCCTCGCGTGGGACTTGAAACGCTGCGCTGCATAGGGAACCTAGGCTGTTCCACGATGCTGGGCCTCAGCAACGTCTCCCACGGAATGCCCGCTCGGGGCGTCATCAACAGGGCATGGCTGGCGATGGCCATGGCCGCCGGGCTCGACGTGGCAATAGCCAACCCCCTGGATCGCGGTATCGCCGAGACCATCGCCGCGGGAGACCTTTTGTGCGGGCACGATAAGGATGCGAAAAAATTTCTTTCCCTGGCCGATGGATTCTCACGAACCGCAGCGCCGCCAATCTCGAAGGCCGCCGCGGAAGAAAGCCCCGCTTCTCCAGAGGGAGGGGACGAGTGGGCGGAGCTGCGGCGCGCCATTGTTCAGGGCGACCCCGACAAGGCGGGAGCCCTGGGAGGGGCCATGGACGAGGCGGGGACGGACCCGGTGACGATTATCAATCTGGGTGTGGTTCCGGCTTTAACGGAGGTGGGCGCGCTCTACGAGTCGGGGCGGTATTTTCTGCCTCAGCTTCTGTCGTCTGCGTCCGCCGCTCAGAGGGTCTGCGACGCGGAGCTGGAGCGTATCGCCGCATCGGGCGCCAGCGTAGACAAGGGAACGGTGGTACTGGCAACAGTGGAGGGAGACCTGCACGACCTAGGGAAGAACGTGGTGGCGACGATGCTGCGAAGTCACGGCTATACGGTGGTGGACCTGGGGAAGAACGTCCCCTGCGCGGAAATCGAAAGGGCCGCCCGTGAACACGGGGCGCGTATTGTGGGCCTCTCGGCCTTGATGACCAGCACCATGCCCCGCATGGAGGAAAACGTGACGGCGCTCCGAAAAGCCCTTCCTCAGGTGCGGGTGATCGTGGGCGGGGCGTCGGTCAGTGATGACTACAGCCGAAAAATCGGCGCGGACGGGTATTCCTCCGACGCTATAGGCGCGGTGAAACTGGTATCACAGATATTAGAAAAAACGTATGAACGATAGAATTTACCTTTCCCCGCCTCACCTGAGCGGGGACGAGATGAAAAGGGTGGAGGAGGCCTTCGCCTCGAACTGGATCGCGCCCTTGGGGCCTCACGTGGACGCCTTCGAGCGCGAGACGGCGGAATTCGTTGGGGTGAAGGCCGCCCTGGCCTTGGCCTCCGGAACGGCGGCCCTGCACCTGGCCGGTGAGCTGCTGGGCGTGAGCCGGGGCGATCGGGTGCTCTGCTCGTCCCTGACCTTCGCGGCAACGGTGGCCCCCTTTTATCACAAGGGGGTGGAGTGCGTCTTTGTGGATTCGGAGCCGGACTCCTGGAACATGAGCCCTCAGGCCCTGGAAATGGCCCTGAATGACTGCGTCCGCGCCGGAAAGTTTCCCAAGGCCGTGATCCTCGTCAACCTGTACGGGCAGAGCTGCGACATGGACCCAATTCTGGCGCTTTGCGCCCGGCACGGCGTTCCCGTTATCGAGGACGCGGCGGAGTCTCTGGGGGGACGTTACAAAGGCAGTCAGACGGGATCGTTTGGGAAATTTTCGATATTTTCTTATAACGGCAACAAGATCATCACCACCTCCGGCGGGGGAATGTTGCTTTCCAACGACGCCGAGGCACTGGAACGCGCCCGTTTCCTCTCCGCTCAAGCCCGCGACCCGGCGCCCTGGTACCAGCACTCCGTTTTGGGATGGAACTACCGCATGAGCAACGTCCTTGCCGGGATAGGGCGGGGGCAGATGGCTCACATCCATGAGCGTGTGGAGGCGCGCTGCCGTATCTTTGCCCGCTACGTGCAGGAGCTGGAGGGCACCGGGAGCGTGGAGTTCATGCCCAAACCCGAATGGAGTGAACCTACCCGGTGGCTGACCGTTCTGACCCTGCGGAAGCCCGCCGTTTCCCCGCTGTCGGTGCTTGAGCACCTGGAGAGGCTCAATATCGAGGCCCGCCCGGTCTGGAAACCCATGCACCTCCAGCCCGTGTTCGCGGGCGCCCGCTACTACCCTCACGAGGAGGGGCGGGACGTCTCCGCCGGCCTGTTCCGGAGCGGTCTGTGCCTGCCCTCCGGTTCCGGCATGACGGAGGAACAGCAGGGGCGGGTCATCGAGGCCGTCAAGGACGCCTTGGCGCTATGAAACGGCTTCTCGACGTTTTAGGAGCCCTTGCGGGGCTGATCTTGCTCTCCCCAGTACTTTTGACCCTGACGGTTCTCGTCCGCCGCCGCATGGGGCCGCCCGCGATCTTCGCCCAGCGTCGGGCGGGCCTGACGGGGAAGCCGTTCGTGCTCTACAAGTTCCGGTCGATGGACAGCGCCAGGGACGAACGCGGGAAGCTTCTGCCCGACGAGGCGCGGCTGACGGATTTCGGAAAATTTCTGCGTCGCTGCAGTTTGGACGAACTTCCTCAGCTTTGGAACGTCCTGAAGGGTGACATGAGCCTGGTGGGTCCGCGCCCGCTTCTGCTGGACTACGTGCCGCTCTACGACGAGACACAGAGGAAGCGGCTCCTGGTCAAACCGGGTATCACGGGCTGGGCGCAGGTCAACGGACGCAACGCCATAAGCTGGGAGGAGAAGTTTACCCTCGATGTTTGGTATGTGGAGCATTATAATTTTTGGCTCGACGTGAAGATTTTCTTCCTGACGCTCTGGAAGATTTTAAGGCGCGAGGG
>JAITGX010000050.1 GCA_031280275.1 Synergistaceae bacterium | reverse complement strand
TTTGTATTTTGTTTTTGGGCTTTGGGCTTTGTGCTTTTGGATTTTGGTTTCGTGTTTTTGTATTTGGTATTAGGGCTTCGGGCTTCGGGCTTCGGGCTTCGGGCTGTCTTTCCTTATCTTAAAATCTTTCTTAACTCATGCCCTAACGATTTTTTTCAACTCAAAAAATTCCTTTACACCGCTGTATCCGGTCACGTATTCTCGTGTGCTGGAACGGCGGTTTTTATTTGTCGCCCAACTTTTGCAGTGATTTTTCACACTTAACTTAAGGAAATGCTGATTAAGCCCTTGGTGGGACTCTGTCCCACAAAACAAGGGGAGTACGTCAAGGAGGTTTCAAAATAATGAATTTAAGCCGCAATTCTATGTTGAAAATCAATTTCATCCTCGATCAATTGCTTCCGCCCATTGTAAGAGACTGGAAATTATTCATGAAGTTGCCAATGCATTTTGTGTTTTCGAAGAAAGCGGAAGATGTTATGAATTTCAAGGAACGACTTCCTCTTTTAAGCACTGAGGAGTATGTTTCAATGTATGAGGATACCGAACCTTATCATCTGTCCAAAGATATATATTTGAATACCAGATGTATCGAGGCTGTTTTAAAAGACATAGTAGGCTCTTCTATTTTGGAGGTTGGGTGCGGCAGGGGATTTCTAGTACAAAAAATCTGTGACACGACGGAAGGCAGTACCTTAGAGGTTACGGCCACAGATATTGTTTTGTCCGACCAGCTGAAAGCAATGAGCGATCGGATTAAATTTCTGAAGGCCGAGGTTTCCGATCTGCCTTTTGCGGAGAAAGAGTTTGACACGGTTATATGCACTCACGTCCTTGAACATGTGATAGATCTCAAAAAATCCATAAACGAATTGAGACGCGTCGCACGAAAGAGACTGATTATCGTCGTCCCGATGCAACGTCCGTATCGCTATACATTTAACCTGCATCTGCGCTTTTTCCCGTACGTCCATTCTTTCTTACTCGAAATGATGCCCTTGCGAAAGGGAACTTTCAGTTGTGTAAATATGGGCGGAGATATTTATTATGTTGAAAATATTAATATTGCTTAATTTTTATCGAATTATGCAAATACTTCCAGAGCACCAGTCCCATTGCTATTTAAGGAAACGCTGATTAAGCCCTTGTGGGGCTCTGCCTCACGCCCTGGGGGTCTCAGACCCCGAGAGCCTCAGGCCCCTAAGAACCCCTTTAATCAGCGCTTCCTTAATCAGTACGGGCAAACTCTCTGATTACCTTTGGCAAGAGTTGGTGCTCTTCTTTTAAAATTCGCTCGCTCAGGGTCTCCTCGGTGTCGCCAGGAAGGACGGGAACGGCGGCTTGGGCGAGGATAGGGCCGCCATCCAGACTCTCGTCCACCAGGTGGACGGTGCAGCCCGATATTTTCACCCCATACTCCAGAGCCTGCCTTTGAGCGCGCAGGCCCGGAAAGGAGGGCAGCAGGGAGGGATGAATATTGACGATCCGGCCCGCGAAGCGTCCCACAAACGCTGAACTTAGAATCCTCATGAACCCCGCGAGGATCACAAGCCCAACCTGGCGCCTTTCCAGCTTCGAGGCGATCACCTCCTCGAAGTCTTTAGCGCTGGGGTATGCCGCACGGTCAACAACGACCGCCTTGCTCTTCTCCACTCGCGAGAGGGCTGGAACTCCCGGTTTATCGGAGATAACCACCTCCACCGATGCGTCCAGAGTTCCGGACTTTATCGCGTCCAAAATCGCCTGAAGGTTGCTGCCCCGCCCGGAAACGAGCACACCGAGACGCGGGACATATTTCATTCTCTGTTCACACCCTCTACCTCCACGCGCTCCACGCACCTGTCTGGAACGACCTCCCCGATGCGGAACGCCCGCTCGCCTCGCTCTGCCAAATCCCGGATCAGCGCGTCGGCATCGCGAGGGGACTGAACGAGGATCAACCCTATCCCCATGTTGAAGGTTCGGAACATCTCCGCGCGGGCGACGCCTCCCCATTCCTGCAGGAGCTTGAAGATCGGAAGGATGGGCCACGCCGTGGAGTCAATTCGCGCCCCTGTTCCTGGAGGCAAAATCCTTGGAATGTTGTCGTAGAACCCTCCCCCTGTAATGTGACATATCCCCTTGATGGCGCATTTTTCCAATAGAGGCAGGACGAGCTTCGGGTAAAGGCGCGTGGGGGTCAGAAGCGTCTCGCCCAGTTCACCGCCCAGTTCGGGTACCGGAGTGTCCGCCGTCATTTTTTTATGTTCAAAGCAAATTTTGCGCACCAGGGAAAAGCCGTTGGAGTGCAGTCCGCTGGAGGGCAAGCCCACCAGAACGTCTCCAGGCGCCACGTCCGGCCGGGGCAGGAGCTTCGCTCGCTCCGCCACCCCGACACAGAACCCCGCCACGTCATACTCGTTCGCCCTGTAGAAGCCTGGCATCTCCGCCGTCTCCCCGCCGATCAAGGCACAGCCCGACTCCTTGCAGGCCGCGGCGATCCCTTCCACAATCTCCTTCACCTGAAGCGGCTCCAGCCGTCCCACGGCCAAGTAGTCGAGAAAGAAGAGGGGCTCCGCGCCCTGGGCCAACACGTCGTTCACGCACATAGCCACGGCGTCCTGGCCAATGGTGCCATGGCGGCCTGTCATGAAGGCAATTTGCAGCTTCGTTCCCACCCCGTCGGTTCCTGATACCAAAACGGGTTCCCGATATTTGGAAAAATCCGGCGCGAAAAGTCCCCCGAATCCCCCTAAATCCCCTAGCACCTCCGGGCGGTAGGTGGAGCGCACAGCCTCCCGGATTTCCTCGACCGCCCGATTCCCCGCGTCCACGTCCACGCCTGCGTCCCGGTAGGAGAGGCCGCTCATAGCGCGACCTCCGTCACGTCCGTGGGGTAGTCGCCGTGGAAACAGGACGTGCACATCTTCCCGCCTCCGGCGTCGTTCACGGACTCCAGCAGCCCCCGCAGGGTCAGGTAGTGCAGGCTGTCGGTCCCAAGGGTCTTGCGGATTTCCTCGACGGTGGAAACGGCGGCGATGAGTTCTTTGCGGATTGACGTGTCGATGCCGTAGTAGCATGGGTGGGTGATGGGCGGGGAGGACACGCACATGTGAATCTCGGCGGCCCCGGCCCCCCGCAGCAGGTCGATGAGCCGAGCACTGGTGGTGCCGCGCACGATGGAGTCGTCGATCAGCACCACTTTCCTGCCCTTCAGGTTTTCCCGCAGGGGGTTCAGCTTCATCCCCACCGTGGACTTCCTCGCGTTTTGCTCCGGCAGGATGAAGGTGCGGCCCACGTAGCGGTTTTTAATCAGTCCCTCCGCGTAGGGAACTCCGCTTTCCGCGCTGAAGCCGATGGCCGCCGTGATGCCCGTGTCCGGCACCGGCACGACCGCGTCGGGCACGACGCCAGGGTATCCCTCCTGGAACTCCTTCGCCAGTTGGCGTCCCATGCGGTAGCGAGCCTGCCAGACGTTCAGTCCGTCGATGGTGCTGTCGGGACGCGCGAAGTAGATGTACTCGAAAACGCAGGAGGCCAGCCGCTCCTTTTTTTGCAGGAAGAACGAGCGGACGCCTTTGCGGCCAATGACGACCATTTCCCCCGGCTGGACGTCGCGGACGAATTCCGCGCCTGCTGCATCCAGAGCGCAGCTCTCGGAGGCCAGGACGTACTCCCGCTCCCCCAGCCGCCCCAGGCAAAGCGGGCGGAAACCGTGGGGGTCGCGCACCCCGATCAGTCGGGCCTCGTGGGTGCTGTCCGCGCTGCCGCGGGCTCCAGCCATGAGGGTGAGGCTGTAAGCTCCCTCAACCGTCTCCAGACTCGACAAAATTTTTCCCTCGATGGTTGGCGCGGAGTTGAGGGCGATCAGGTTCAGCATCGACTCACTGTCCGAGGTGGACTGGAACACGCAGCCCCCGGCCTCCAACCGAGCGCGGAGCTTCTTTGCGTTGACGAGACTGCCGTTGTGAGCCAGACAGACGAACCCACCGCCGCTGGAGGAAGCGAAAGAGGCGAAAATCGGCTGGATGTTGGCGAAGGACGCTCCCCCGAAGGTGGAATAGCGCACGTGCCCGATGGCGCAGTACCCCTTCAGGCTGGGGGCTCGGGTCTTGAACGCCTCCGTCATGAGGCCCATGCCTTTTTCCAGGTCAATGTGCATCCCGTCCGAGACGGCGATTCCCGCGCTCTCCTGTCCTCGGTGCTGCAGCGCGAAGAGCCCCAGGTAACAGACGTCCACCACAGGCCGGCTTTCGCTCCACACCCCGAATACCCCGCATTCCTCCCTCCAGCGGGGGGTGCGCCCCCCGCGCAATGTCAGGAACTCTTTATTGTCACAAGTCATTTCATGATCTCCTCAATGGAATTGTTCCAGAGGTGCGAAAGCTCACTCAGGGAGCACTCGACCACGGGCTCCCCGTTGTAGCGGACAGAAAAATCCGTTCCCCCTGTCCTGCCCAAACACGCATAAGGAAGGTGATGTTCCTTCAGCAGCGTCTCCGTTGCCTCCCTTTTGTCCGGGGACATGGAGATCACGGCGCGGGACTGGCTCTCCCCGAAGAGCGCCGCGGCTGGGGAAACGTCGTCCATCCAGTCCAGGATAGCGCCCAGATTGCCTTGAACCGCGCTTTCGGCCAGCGCGACCGCAAGTCCTCCGTCCGAACAGTCGTGAGCGGAGGCCAAAAGCCTTTTCTCCGCTGCCTCGACCAGAAAAGCGTGCAGGCTTTTTTCCCTCTCGAAGTCCAGAGCCGGCACCTCCCCCTCATCCCGGCCCGTCAACAGAAAGTGGGCCTCGGACGCACCCAGCTCCTCCAATGTTTTGCCCACAAGGAACACGAGGTCTCCCAGCGCTTTGAAATCGCTGGTCATGCGGTCTTCCGCGTTTTCCAACACGCCCACCATGCCGATAGTGGGCGTGGGGTAGATGGCGCTGCCGTCGTACTCGTTGTAAAAGCTGACGTTGCCGCCTGTGACGGGGGTCGAAAACGCCTTGCACGCTTCCGCCATGCCGTCGGTGGCCTGGACGAACTGCCAGTAGATATCCGGTTTTTCGGGGCTGCCGAAGTTCAGACAGTTGGTGATGGCCAAGGGTTTCGCACCGCTCACCGCCACGTTCCGCGCGGCCTCGGCCACGGCGATGGCCCCGCCGCGCCGCGGATCTAAATAGACGTAGCGGCTGTTGCAGTCGGCGGCCAGGGCCATTCCCTTCTTCGAGCCCGGAAGCCGCAGCACCGCCGCATCGCTCCCCGGCCGAACCACCGTGTTCGTTCCTACCGTGCTGTCGTACTGCTCGTACACCCAGCGTTTCGAGGCAATATTCGGAGAGGAAAACAATCTCTTCAGTAAGCCTGTCCAATCTCCGTAGTCGCGCAGCTGGGAGAGGTCGGCCTTTTTCAGAGTGCGGAAGTACGCGGGTTCAGAGGCGGGTCGGAGGTTCACCGGGGCCTTATCGGTCAGGAGTTCCGCCGGAACGGAGGCCAGCACTTCCTTCCCCCTGCGAATCGTGAAACGCCCGTCTCCCGTGACCTCGCCGATGGCCGCCGCGGCCAGGTCCCATTTCTCGAAAACGAATGCGATTTTCTCAACTTTCGAGGGTTCCACCACCATCAACATGCGCTCCTGGGACTCCGAGAGCATGACCTCCCAAGGCTCCATACCGGACTCCCTCATGGGAACCTTCTCCAAGTCAATGGTGATTCCGCTTCCCGCGCGCCCGGCCATCTCCGCGCCGGAGGAGGTTAGGCCTGCCGCGCCTAGGTCCTGCAGGCCCACCACCAATCCGGCCTCCAGTACCTCAAGGGACGCCTCCAGCAGGAGCTTTTCCATGAAGGGGTCTCCTACCTGCACGTTGGGGCGCTTGTCCGGGTCGGAATCGCTCAGCTCTTCAGAGGCGAAACTGGCGCCCTTTATGCCGTCACGCCCAGTACGAGCCCCCACCACCATGACCACGTTGCCCACCCCGGCGGCCTGTCCCTTGAAGATTTTGTCCTCCTCCACCAAGCCCACGCACATGGCGTTGACGAGAGGATTACCTCGATAGGATGGGTGAAACGTGGTCTCGCCGCCCACCGTGGGGATGCCGATACAGTTGCCGTACCCCCCAACCCCCGCCACAACGCCCCGCAAAAGCCCCTTTGTCCGCGCGTCCTCCAGTGAGCCGAAGCGCAGGCTGTCCAGGGACGCCACAGGCCGCGCGCCCATGGCAAAGATATCGCGGATGATCCCCCCCACCCCCGTGGCCGCGCCCTGGTAGGGCTCCACCGCCGAGGGGTGGTTGTGGCTTTCCATCTTGAATGCCGCGCAGAGTTTTTTCTCCGCGTCCAGGCGAACGACGCCCGCGTTCTCTCCCGGCCCCTGGACGACCTGGGGGCCCTCCGTGGGAAACTTGCGGAGCTGCGCCTTCGAGTTTTTGTAGCTGCAATGCTCTGACCACATGACGCCGAAAAGGGCCAGCTCCAGATAGTTCGGCTCCCGCTCCATCAGTTCCCGAATTCTGCCGTACTCCTCTTCCGTCAGTCCGTGTTCTTTCCAAGGATAGGGGTCGCAAAGGGCGCAGCCCCGTTTATTTCCACACTCACACACGTTGTTCGCCTGCCTTTTCGTAAAAGCTGTTTAAAATAGGCGCGCTGTCTGATAGATCAAGTGAGAGAATCCGGCGAGCATCAGCACGACACCCAACACGATATAAAAGATTCTTGCGCTTTTGCGGCCGAAAACCCAAACTATAAACCTAGCTTTTCGGCTGTTCATGAACCAGTTGTAGTTCTGAAAGGCGCACCAGGCGGAGAAAGTTCCGACAAAAATCACAATCAGGGAAACAAGAAAATTTTTTTCCATCATGCTGTTTTTTTCCCTTTTTACAGCGCTGCTTCTCAATCGACGTCGGCATGCAGCCGGTACTTTCCACAGTGCAGGCACTGGAACAAATACCCTTGGCAAGAGCCTCCGTTGCGCAAATACGTCAAGTTTTTCCGGCCTCCAAAGCGTTCGCAATCGCCGTCAAGGTCCGCGAACTCGTCTAGTTTGTCCTCAATCTCCTTCAATCCGACGTAGCCCACAAACGCGCAGGGCTCTCCGCAGTGGGAAAGCCACTCCTCCTGCTGCCATCCGACGTAACCGGGGGTTCTTCTCGTGAGTTCCGCCAGCGCTTCTTCGCTGAGCGGGTGAGTTTCGTCGTTTTCAACTAATGCGTAATCCTGAAACTCGCCGTCGAATTTTCCCGCCGCGCTGCCGTCGGCGATACACCAGGGGCAGAGGTGCTCCACGGTCTCTGCGCAGTAAAAGGGCCCCGTGTAATAAACGTTCGTCTCTTTCCCGCAACACTCGCACAGGACGTTTTTGTCCATCTTGAACGTTTCTGTCTCAATGGGGTTGGGGTGGTACTTGAAATAGGGGATTTCTTTTTCTGCATTGTCCAATTTGGCTTTCATGAGTTTCGTCCCAAGATCATCATAATAATATCCTTGGCAAGAACCCTTGAACGCAGGAAAAACTTGGGCGCTCTCCTGACGCTCTTGGTTAAGGGAAGCGCTGATTAACCCCTTGTGGGGCTCTGCCCCACGCCCCGCTTAGGGGTCTCAGGCCCCTAGGGTTTGTTTTAAAACTAACTACTCTAACAAAAAACAGCCGTTTTTAGGCACTTTTTTAACGCATTTATAGTGAAATAGGAGTTTTAAAACACACCCTAGATCAATATACACTTCATAGTCGTCATAATTTACAAAATGTTTTATATATCGTCCATGAATCCAACCTCCCCTAACATTTCCATCTTCTATTGGATTATAACCTAAATTCCGCAAGAAATTAGCGTATACGCGAGATATTTCTGCAATTTTGTGAAACAGCGCATCACAAATCCTGCAAATACGCCATTCTATGATTTCAGCTTGATGATTGATATA
>JAITGX010000032.1 GCA_031280275.1 Synergistaceae bacterium | reverse complement strand
TGCTTTCCTTTTATATTGGACTTGATTTACATTTTACCCCAAATTGATCTTGCGGAGCTCTGCTCCACGCCCCGCTTAGGGGTCTCATTCCTTAACACTGTTTGGGCACACTCTTTCTGCGAAGCGTTTCTTTTTTCCTGCGGTTTTGGGGCTGTGCGGCGAACTTGACAAACAGGAAAGCCTCTGCTACTTTAATAAGAATTTGTGATGATGTGCCAAATTAACAAGGTCAGGGAAAACATGTCCTTGAAACGGCTTTTTATGGTTTTTTGAGGAAGATGAAGATGAAAAGAACAAACAGCGGGTACGCAACGAGAACAGCGAATTCCTGGCGGCGGCGGCTTTGAGCCGTCCTGCCGGTTGACCTTTGGGCCGGAGGACGCGGCGACGCTTTCCGGCCCTTTTTTGGCCCCGCCCGGCGGGGAGCGAGCAGACAAGGGGCCGCCCATATAAAGGGAGAGGCCCCAATCTTTTTTAAATCGACGTGAGGAGGATGCGGTTGAATGAAAACGGGATATTGGGGGGAGTTCGGCGGGCGATTCGTTCCTGAGCTGTTGATGCCGCCGCTGCTGGAACTGGAAAGGGCCTTTGGGGAGATCGCGCCCTCGCGGGCGTTCCGGGAAGAGTTCGACGGTCTGCTGGCGGATTTTGTAGGGCGTCCATCCCCGGTGTACCGCTGCGGCCGGCTCTCGGAGGAGCTGGGGCTGAACCTCTACTTGAAACGCGAGGACCTCAACCACACAGGGGCCCACAAGGTCAACAACACCATAGGTCAGGGGCTTTTAACGAAACACATGGGCAAGAAGGTGCTGCTCGCGGAGACCGGAGCGGGGCAGCATGGGGTGGCCGCAGCCACAGCCGCCACGATGCTGGGGCTGGAGTGCGTGGTCTACATGGGAGCGACGGACGTGGAGCGCCAGTCCTACAACGTCCGCAGGATGAAGCAGCTCGGCGCGAAGGTGGCGCCCATCGAAAGCGGAACCAAAACGCTGAAAGACGCCATCAACGCCGCGCTCCGCACCTGGATTTCCGACCAGAAAACAACCCACTACTGCCTTGGAACGGCAGCGGGGCCGCACCCCTTCCCCACCATGGTGAAGGAGTTTCAGTCCGTCATCAGCCGCGAGGCCAAACGGCAAATGCTGGAAAAAACGGGACGGCTTCCCGACGCCGTAGTCGCCTGCGTGGGCGGCGGTTCCAACGCCATCGGGGCCTTCGCGGACTTTATTGGGGATACGGAGGTACGCCTGGTGGGAGTGGAGGCTGGGGGAACGGGGGAGCCGGACTGCGCTAACTCCGCACCTCTCAACTTGGGCTCGCCAGGCGTCCTGCACGGGACGCGCACCATGCTGCTCCAGACGGACGACGGGCAGATCATGGGCTCCAATTCTATCGCGCCGGGGCTCGATTACCCCGGCGTGGGACCGGAACACGCTCACCTTCAGGCGATGGGCCGCGCGGAGTACGGTCTGGTGGTGGACGCCGAGGCGATAGAGGCGTTTCACAGGCTGTCGCGCGCGGAGGGGATTATTCCGGCGCTGGAAAGCTCCCACGCCGTAGCCTGGGTGCTGAAACACGCGGGTGAATTGAAGGGGAAAAACGTCCTGGTGTGCCTTTCGGGGCGCGGGGATAAAGATATCGACATCGTGGAAGACGCCGCCCGGAAGGGTACGGCGGGAGAGGAGGCGTCGCGATGAGCCGCATCACCGACAGAATCAGAGGGATCAACGCGCGGGGAAAGAAGGCGGTTATCCCCTACGTTCCAGGCGGATACCCCAGCGAGGGCAGGTTTTGGGAGATCGTAAAGGAGCTGGACGAGCCCGACACGGGCGCTGTCGAGGTGGGAATACCCTTCAGCGACCCCGTGGCAGACGGTCCGGTGGTGGAGGCCGCGTCGCTCCGGTGCCTGGAGGGCGGCATGACCCTTACCCGGATTTTGGACGGCGCGAAAAAGCACAAGGGCGCGTTCAGCGTACCGCTGGTTTTCATGGGGTACTGCAACTCGTTCCTGCGCTACGGTCTGGGACGCTTCGCCCGCGACGCGGCGGACGCGGGCGTATCCGGCGTCATCATTCCCGACCTTCCGCTGGAGGAGTCCCAGGAGGCACGGGAGGCCTTGAACGCCGTCCAGTTGGACCTCATCCCTCTGGTAGGACTTAACACCTCCGAGGAACGCCTCGAAAAATACGCCCAGGCAGAGCAGGGGTTCGTGTACTTCGTGTCCGTCCTGGGCACGACGGGCGTCCGCGAGGCATTCCCTCCTGAACTGCAAGAAAGCCTGAAACGAGCGCGGAAGTACTTCTCTATCCCCCTGGCCCTGGGCTTCGGTCTAACCTCCCGAAGCCAGATAGACGGGTTCGGCAGCCTCGTGGACGCCGGTGTCATCGGCAGCGCCCTCATCCGCCGCATCGATGAAGGCCGCGGTCTTCAGCTGTAACCGCCGCTCAGACCAAGGGGGCAGCCCCCTTAGGGTTTGTTTGAAAACTAGCTGCTTCAACAAAAAACCGCCGTTTTCAGGCACTTTTTTGAACGCGTTTATAGTCGTTTTAAAACACACCCTTAGGGGCCTTAGGCTCTTTGGAGTCTGAGACCCCAATCTGCAGGCAAGCCCAAGGAGGGAGATTGCTTTTTTGACGAAGGCAAGTATAATGGCGTAAAAATCCCCTGCGGGGTTTTGCCTGGACAAGCGCGAAAATCCTGT
>JAITGX010000134.1 GCA_031280275.1 Synergistaceae bacterium | reverse complement strand
CTCTTGGCAAGGGGAAAAAAGAAGTTCACCGCCCTCCTTTAGACGGCTTGAAATCGAAAGAGGCAAGCCGTTCCAGATTTTCGCGAGCCTTGGCGTTCCCCAGCCGGGCCGCCGTCTCGGACGCGTTTGGGATTTCTATCGAAGATAGCAGCACTGTTTAGGTTATTGAGAGTAATCTATTTTTAATCTAGCCTGGTTACACTCGTCGGGAAATTCGGTTAATCAGTGTTTCCTTTGTAATCCTTCAAATGTAACCCTTCAAACTCATGACCATGGAGGAGCGGGAAAGCTGGTATAATGGGCAGTAAAATCTTGACGGACGGCAGCGGTATTCATTTACGAAAAAACGCAAGCAAGGGGGTTGGGCGGCATGGCTGCGCAGACGACGAAGAAAGAAACACCCGTCAACACTTCAAAGGACATTAACGTCGAGTCTTTAGGGCAGGAACATATCAACCTGGTCTTCGCCCTGGGGAAAGAGGATTTTGGGCTGGACATCAACATCGTGCGGGAGATCGTGAGGGTTCCGCCGTTCATCACCCGCGTGCCCAACGCGCCGAACTACATCCGCGGCGTCATTAACCTGCGCGGCACCATTGTACCCGTGTTCGATATGGAACTCAAGGTCGGCATGGACTCCACAACACTGACGGAGGAGGCCAGGATCGTGGTGCTCTCCGTGAGCGACATCATGTTTGGCATCATCGTGAACGCCGTCCGGGAGGTGCGCACCATTTATGATGCTCAATTGGAGGCCGCGTCGAAGCTCTCCACGACCCTGGAGAAGCGCTACGTTATGTGGGTGGCAAAGCCCGCTGACGGCCGCCTGATCCTGCTTCTTGACGTCTCGTCGCTGTTCGATCTGGATCAGATTCTGCTCGAAGGTGAGTGAACTCCGCGAAAAAGCGGGGACGGCACGCCTCCAATGTTAAAAGTCGACCTGCACCTGCACAGCTCGTTTTCGGACGGCACCCTGCCCCCGCGGGCGCTTGCCCGCACACTGAAAGAAAAGAGGATCTGCGTGGCCAGCCTCACCGATCACGACACGGTAGACGGAGTAGAGGTTTTTTTGGCGGCGTGCCGGAAGCTCTCCATCCGGGGCGTTTCCGGAGTGGAGTTCTCCGCGGCTCATGAGGGGGTGCTGCACATTCTGGGCTACGCCTTTGACCCGCACGACGAGACGCTGAGAGCTGCCCTGGAGCGGAACAGGGACTCACGAAATCTGCGCAACGTCCAAATCTGCGAAAAACTGCGAGCCCTGGGCTGCAACATAGCCCTGGAGGAGGCGGAAACCCTGGCAAAAGCCACGGGCAGCTCCTCCGTGGGGCGGCCCCACATCGCCCAAGTGCTTTACGCCAAGGGCTGCGTTCCCAACGTTCAGGCCGCTTTCGACAAGTATTTGAAGCGCGGGGCGCCGGCCCACGTCTTTCAGCCCTTTCTGGCGGCGGAGGAGTGCCTGCGGCTGCTGCGCGGGGCAGGGGGGCTGCCCGTCCTGGCGCACCCGCGGCAGACGACCTCCTTGGACGAACTCCCGCCCCTTTTGGCGCGGCTGAAAGACGCCGGACTGTGGGGCTTGGAGTGCTGGTCTCCCGGCAGCAGCCCAGCGGAGGTTTACCGTTCCTTGGAACTGGCCGCCGTTTTCGGGCTTTACCCCACGGCGGGCTCGGACTTCCATGGGAAAAAGCATGGCACGTCCTCGGTGGGGGTGTTGGTGACGGAGGACGCGCTGCCCTGGGCTCGACTGTGCGGAGGACTGTAAAAGAATCCGAATCATGCTGTGGAGGTGTGTTCTTTGTTTCCCATAGATTTAAAGAGCGACACGGTGACGAAGCCCAGCGCTGAGATGCGCCGGGCGATGTGCGAGGCGGAGGTCGGCGACGACGTCTACGGCGAAGACCCCACGGTGGAGCGCCTCGAAAAAAAGGGAGCGGAACTCCTGGGCAAGGAAGCGGCGCTTTACGTAACCTCCGGGACCCAGGGAAACTTGGTTTCTCTCTTGACGCACTGTGTCAGGGGCGACGGAGCCATCCTGGGGAAGGACTCTCACATTCTGCAGTACGAGGGCGGCGGTCTGAGTGCCCTGGGCGGCATCATACCCATGGAGGTGGACGACAGGAAAAGCCTTCCCTCCATCTCCGACCTGGAACGACGCTTAAACCCCAAGGGTAACGTCCACTTCGTTCAGGCCAAGCTCCTGTGCCTGGAGAACACCCATAACCGTGGAGGAGGGCACGCGTCCTCCCCTCAAGAGGCGGCGGAGCGCGTGGAGTGGGCTCACAGCCGCGGTCTAGCGGTGCACGTGGACGGGGCGCGGATTTTCAACGCCGCTGTTGCTCTGGGCGTCAAGCCCTCGGAGTTGGTGAAGGACGCGGACTCCGTCCAAGTCTGCCTTTCCAAGGCCCTGGGAGCCCCCATGGGGAGCCTGATCTGCGCGTCCCGCGACTTCGTGGAGCGCGCGCGGTTTTGGAGGAAAAAAGTGGGCGGAGGGTTGCGTCAGGCGGGGATCGTGGCGGCAGCTGGGCTCTACGCCTTCGAGCGCAGCATCGTCCGCCTAGCGGATGACCACGAGAACGCCCGCCTCATCGGGGAGGCTCTTCGAAAGGGGGGGCTTCGCGTTTTCGGCGCGGACAGACCCACAAACATGGTCTACTTCTCGACGCCGGACGAGGCCAGCGCGGATAGGCTTCTCGCCGCGTGCCGCGAGAAACGGGTGATTTTCAGCAAGACCGCGCCGGACACCTTCCGCCTGGTAACGCACCTGGACGTCAGCCGTGAGCAGGCTCTGGCGGCGGCAGAGATCATCGTTGGGGAGTACCGGACCCAGCAATGACGCCAAACCGCGTTCAAAGGGGGGGCAGCGAAAACCCTTTGCGAGCCTTGTTTTCGCTTCTTTTAACTTCGGCTCTCTTATTTTTTCCGCTCCCGGCCGCTTCTTCGGAGACCGGGACAGCAGCTCTTTACAGGGGAAGCATCGCCCTGGGGCAGGTTGCCGTGACAAACGGTGCGACGGGTTTCGCCCTGTCCGTGACGGACGCGGGTACTCTGTTGGGCTTGAACGCCTTGATGGTAGGTGAGGAGCTGGTGCTCTCACGGGGGGAAAACAGTCTGAGGATTGTCCTGAATGCCGTCGCGGCCTGGTACAACAACCAACTGGTGCCGCTGTACGGACCCTGCTACGCCCGGGATGGAAGGTGGTGGCTTGACGTGCCCTCCGCCCTGAACCTGTTTCAGCACTGTGCGGGGCGCGGACCGGGAGACAAACTGAGGCTTGAGGAAACGCGGGCGGCTCAGACTCAAGAAATCCCACCCGCCGTTCCCCCTTCCCTCTTGGTCGAAAACCCTGTCCTCGCTGCGGGAACGCGGGCCACCCCGAATGAGGGAACCAGCGGCGTTTTGCCGACCTCGGAACCCGTACCTTTGAACGTCCCAGGGGAAATCCGCGCCGTGCGGTGGAGCTTTTCCAAGGAAAAAATACGCGCCGTCATCGATTGCGGCGAGGGGACAAACCCTGAGATGAAGGTTGCATTGTCTCAAATCTCCATGCTTTTCCCGCGGACGGCCCCCACCGTTCCTGGAGTTCCATCGCCTTACGAGAACATAAAGGCTGAGCTGGCGAAAAACGCCGATGGCTCTGCCCTGTTGACGTTCACCGCCTCTGGCGTCCGAGTCGAAAAACTGGTGCTAAACGAACCCCGCCGCATCGTGCTGGACTTCTTTTTCATCTCCCCCACGACGGTTCGGGAGGCTACCGTCTTGAAGCCACCTGCCGTCCCCCAGGGGACCGTCGTCCCGCAGGGGACCGCCGGGCGGCAAGATCCGCCGCCCGCCCTGGTCGAAAACCCCGTTCTCTTGGCGGAAACGCGGCCAAGTCCAGCGCCTGTCCCTCCGTCGGCGGAAACGACGAAAACGAAGGGGACGGGCGACGCCACGGTGAAGACCGATGTTCCCTCAAATGCTTCGGGGGAACTTCGCGCTGTGCGGTGGAGCTTCTCTAAAGAGAAAATACGCGCCGTTGTCGATTGCAGCGACGGGACAAACCCCGACGTGAAGGTCGCTTCGAGCGGTATTTCGATGGTTTTCCTGAAGACGACCCCTTTTGTCCCTGGGGTTCCCTCGCCCTACGAGAACGTAAAGGCGAACCTGACGGTAAACGCCGACGGCTCCGCCCAACTGGCGTTTATTGCCTCCGGTGTCCGGGTTGAGAAGCTGGTGCTGAACGAACCCCGCCGCATCGTGCTGGACTTCGTTTTCACCTCTCCCACAACAGTTCGTGAGGCGGTTGCTCCGGCGGCGCCCGTCGTCGCGCAGGATACTGCTCGGGAAGTGCCGAAGAAGAAGGAGAAGCTCTTGGTGGTTTTGGATCCCGGCCACGGGGGAAACGACCCTGGGGCTGTGGGTAACGAACTCAGAGAGAAGGATATCAACCTGGCCATTGGGCTGAAGATGGAAAAATCCCTGCGTGACAGAGGCTTCGACGTGAAAATGACGCGTACCACGGACGTTTACCTGAAATTGCAGGAGCGGACGGACTTCGCCAACAACGCGGACGCGGATATGTTCGTCAGCATCCACGTCAATTCCCTGCCGCCGGGACAGAACTCCGCAGGCTTCGAGATTTACCTGATGGCGCAGCCGACAGACCAGGAGGCCCTGGCCCTGGCGAAGATCGAGAACCAGGAGTACACGGAGGGCAAGGCCGAGAGCGGCGCTGCCTCGGATCGCAGGACGGAGCTGGTCTTGAAGATTCTGGGGGACATGCTGGCGAACGAGAAGATCAACGAGAGCACCGCCGCCGCCGAGGCCCTCTACAACGCCGGGAACGCTCGAGGCCTGCCGATGAAGCGCGTGGCACAGGCTCCCTTCTTCGTTCTGCGAGGGGCGAGTATGCCCGCGATTCTGCTGGAGACGGGGTTCATCACCAACGTCAAGGAGGCCAAGCTCCTGGCCCACTCCGGTTATCAGCAGGAACTCGCCGACGCCATGGCAGATGGCATCAAAAACTACTTCAAGGGGCAAGGAGCAGCGCCCCAAGTTTTTTAAGACAGGGTGGTTCGCGTGCGCCATAAAAAGGACAGGAATTACACAGGAGATTTCGAGCGGGATTTCGAGGACCGTGTGGACGCTAAGCGCAGACGCCTTTCTCAGGGGCAGGGCAGGTCGGATTCCCGCCGCGAAAGGGACAAACAGCGTCCGAAAGCGCCGCTGCTTCTGCGCGTGTTGGCGTGGTGCGGGGTGGTCATGCTCTGTTTCGTCCTGGGGTACGTTTCAACTTCTTACATGTTGGACTTTCTGGACCGGCGGCTTCTCTACAAAGGGCAGGGAAGTGAGCAGGGAGGGGAAACGGCGCTTCTCCCCAGCGAACCCAACGTGCAGAAGGCCGAGTTTTCCCTTTATTACCCAAAAGATGGCACCCTGACGGAGGAAAGGGTCGAGGTCATGGTACGTATCCAGGAGGACAGCATCCAGGAAACGGTCTCAAAGCTCCTTTCCTTAAGCGGTTTTTTCGCCAGGGATGTCACCGTGAAGCACGTTTTCCGGAACGTGGACACGGTGTATCTGGACCTCTCCGGCGCTTTTCTCCCCGCGCTGAACGCGGTGGGAGCGCGCCCCAGCACGTTGTTCATCACAGGGGTTGTCCGCACGATGCGCGACAACTTCCCGCCCATCACCAAGGTGCGTTTCCTTGTGGACTCCAAAGTTACCTCCACCGGCGCCCCGGTGGATTTAACGGCGGTGTGGCAGCTCCCCAAATGAACGGAGCGCGAAACCTATTCGAGACCCTTGTTCTGGCTAGCGGCAACCGGGGCAAATACGCGGAATTTTTGGCCCTTCTGCCGCGCGGCGTGACCGGGAAGCTGCTTTTCGCGCCAGATGTGGCGTGCGTTCCTGAGGTGGAGGAGACAGGCGAGACCTACGCTATGAACGCCATCTTGAAAGCGCGGGCCTGGGCCCTCATCTCCGGCCTGCCCAGCTTGGCAGATGACAGCGGCCTCGAGGCCGAGGCCCTGGGGTGGCGTCCGGGGGTGCGTTCCGCGCGGGCCGTGGAGGGCAGCGACGCCGACCGCAACCGGTGGCTCCTATCCCAGATGGAGGGGCAGGAAAACCGGCGCGCCCGTTTCGTTGCGGTCGTAGCCCTGTCGGCGCCCTCCTCCGAAGGGGAGCTTCTGTGGACTCTGGCCGCCGAGGGCGTCTGTGAGGGGCGCTTGGCGGAGCGGGAAGCGGGCACGGGCGGCTTCGGCTACGACCCTCTTTTCATCCCCGACGGCTATGACGTCTCCTTTGCTGAGCTTCCCCTCACCGTGAAAAACCAAATCTCCCACCGCGCGAAAGCACTCCAAAACCTTTTCGCCCAGAACTGGATTCCCTGACCTCATTTTAACCTCATACGGCAGCCCAAGGACGTCTGCGGCTATATGAATCTTCACGCCAGAAGTTTTTTCCCCATGTAGTATCCTTTCTCATTTGCCGTATCAGCATTTTTAAAACTTTTTGAATCCACTATAAACATACTTGGCAGGGGATTTCTCCCTGCTTCATACCTTTCTAATTCCACTAGTTTGGCAAGGATATGATCCGGTATAGATTCGCCAGTTTTGTTTTTCTTTGTCCATATCCCATAATAATAATTTACACAGAATACGTCATAAAGATCCACTTCTCGTGGACGCATCTTCTTCAGGAATTCCGAATCTCGTGAGACTTGGTTAAACTGTTCTCTGCTTACATCGCTGCCGTATGCCTTACGCATTTACTTCCTTTCCCGTCTATTCAAATCTTTGCCTTTAGAGCACATAACATAACCATGCTGCCTTGATAAAGTTTAGTTTGAAATACTGCATTTATAAAAACTGCTTTCTAGCCTGAAAGCCCAAATAGGTAGGTTATGTTAGGAGCTCTTAGTATATCTCACTGCAAGAGATTCTAGACACGCTCTTAGGGGCCTGAGGCCCCTAAGCGGGAAGTGGGGCAGAGCCCCGCAAGGGGGGTTAGCTACAAAACCCCTTTCTCGCCGTTGTCGCGGAGAATGGCGTCGCAACTCCCGACGTGATAGGACGAGTGCCCCGACATGAGGGCAAGGGCCGCGGCGTTGTTCATAGGCGCGCCCCAGCGAGCGGTAAGACCCTCGTTCGGCTGGATGAGTGCGGCGTCGTCCAGCGCGGCGAGCCAGGCGTCGGCTCGGGCTTTCATCTTGGCCGCGTAGGCCCTGAGTTCCGCCTTGGACGGTGTCTTTTTAGGCTCGGCTTTGAATCCCGCCACGTCCTCTCCCCAAGGGGCGGCTTCCGGCGTTCCGTTTTTCGGCAGGGTGAAAAGGTCCACAGCCCAACAGCAGTGGTAAATCTGCTGCCAGAACACGAACCCTCCCGCTTTCTTGCCCCACACCGCCTCCGGACAGACATCGATCTCCTTCATCAAGAGACCCCAGCCCTGGTCGAAATTCGCCCTCAAAGTTTCCGTTACCGCTTTCACAAAAACCGCCTCCTGAGTTTTCGAGCCCTTCAGACTCTCAATAATGTTTGCCAAGTTACACACATAATATAACAATTTCCCTATGAAACACATCCGTAGATTCGTGGAGAATTTTCCCGCAGTTTGCATGTTAAAATGTAAAAGCGATGGAGCAGCCGAAACGAAAAACAAGGAGAGGGTGGAATCAGGATGAATATGAAGGTCTTGCTGGGGCTGGTGGCCCTGTTGTGCGTCCTTGCTTTGTGCACCATCTTGAACCTGGCCAGCGGTGTGTTCATTCCGCTGGTGATCGCGTGGTTCATGTTGCAGGTCTTTCGGCCCGTCATCGACCTGGGGCGAAAAATCAAGCTGCCGCCGCTGATAAACCTCTTCCTGGTCTTTGCTGTTTTCGTCAGTGTGTGCTACATCGGGATCTTTTTTTTCTCCACGCAGATAGTGGCGTTCAACCGAGCCTACAACCAATACTACTCAAAGCTCAACGAGATGACGGTGGAGACCCTGAAAGCGCTGCAAATTCCGCCGGAATCCATTCCCCGCATCAATTGGATGGACATGCTGGGACGTTACCTGCGCAACATCGCGGAGGTCGTGACCGCCCTGTCCGCGAAATTTGTGTTGACGCTCGTGTTTTTCATGTTCATGCTTTTGGAGGCCCCCTACCTGAACTACAAGATTGACCGAGCCTTTTCCGGCAGCAACGCGGCCAAGATTAAGAACATCATGTCCTCGGTATCCGACCAGATATCCCGCTACTTAGTCACCCTGACCCTGATAAGCGCGGCAACGGGGCTCTGCGCCTGGGCGGCTTTGCAGTTCGTCGGGGTGGAGCTGGCCGTGGGCTGGGGCGTCTTAACGTTTTTGCTCAACTACATCCCCACCGTGGGCTCCATCATCGCGACGATACCCCCTGTCCTGATGGCGATGCTGCAGTTCTCGCCGAGCTTCATCCAGCCCTTCGTCGTGTTGGTGTCCTTGGGGGCCATTCAAGTCACAATCGGCAATATTCTGACGCCGAAGGTCATGGGCGACCGACTGGGCCTGAGTCCTGTGGTCATCTTGCTTTCGCTTCTGCTGTGGGGTACCGTCTGGGGCATTCCCGGAGCGCTCCTGTCCGTGCCCATCGCTTCCATCATCAAAATCGTCTGCGAGAACTTCCCCACCGTCAGACCCATTGCCGTGATGATGGGCAGCGGCGGAAAACCTCCCATTTCCCCGAAATCGCCGGCTAAAACCAACAACTCCGCGGAGGCGTGAGGACAAATCGTTGAAGCTCTCAGTGCTGACCTATGTCTGAGCGGCTTCATGCCGCTTCCCGCGCAAAGTCCCGCTTTACCCGGCGGTGGACTAAGAAAAAAAAGGCTGTCGCAACAAAACTGCCGCAAAAGGCGGCAAAGGACTGGAACCACCAAATCCGGGAAAACTCGAAGTACGTGGCGAACACCCAGGCCGCGGTGACGCGGAACGCGATACTTCGCAGGAGCTGCGTCAGGGTTCCGAAAATTGAGTGGCCTGTTCCAACGAAAAAGCCGCAGGAAAGCACCACCAGCGCGCCGAAAGGGTAGGCGGGCACGGAAGCCCGTATGGCGTTGACCGCCATCTGCCTCACCTCCAACGGGGGCCGGAAAAGCGCTAAAAAAACCTGGGGAAAGCTGTAAATCACCGCTCCCATGGAGCACATCAGGATAAACGCCAGAAGATACGCCGCCTTGAATCCCGCCAACATCCGCCCGGCGTCCCTTTTGCCGTAATTGAATGCGATGAAGGGAACCAGCGCGGTGTTGATTCCCGCCACAAAGTTGAAGGCCAGTTCCTCCACCCGCAGCCCAAGCATCCAGGCGGCCACGGCGCGGATCCCGAAGGTTGACAGGATTTTGTTGACGCTTCCCATGCCCAGCGCGATGCTGGCCGTAGTCAAGGCAACGGGGACGCCGATCCACAGGATGTTTTTCCAATAGGCCGTCAGTCGGTCGCGGGGTTGGAGCCACGGGGATACCAGAATAGCGCTGTGCTCTCCCATGTGACGAATGAGGTAGAGCGACGAGGCGATGCGCGATATCCAGGTAGCAATAGCCGCACCCGATATGCCCCATCCAAAAGTGAAGATAAATAGAGGATCCAAAAGCAGGTTGATGGTGTTGGCCAACGCGATGGACTTAAAGGGCGTCAGCGTGTCGCCTTGGGCGCGGAGCACCGTGTTCGAGATGTAGGTGAAACCCATAAAGGGCAGCATGACGGGCATCCACATGTTATAGAGCCAACAGAGCTGAAGCAGCGGCTCACCTCCGGCCTTCTCCGCCCCAATGCCTGCAAACAGCGCGTTGGAAATCCCAGGCAGGAACAGCGGCGTCGAGACAAGGCAGAAAACGTAAAGCAGGGCCAGCGCGCTGCGCGCCACGTGCCGGGCCGATGGAAGGTCGCCGCGGCCCAGGTTGCGCCCCATCAGCGCCGCGGACCCGCCGGCTACGCATTCCAGCATGGCCAGGAGGCACTGATTCACGGGTCCCGTGAAGGACATCGCGGTCATGGGGAACTCCCCAAGCCACGAGACGAAGATCGTGTCCACCAAGTGCAGGAGGCTGTTGAAAACAAAAAGCCCCATGGAAGGAACCGCCAACTTCAAAATCGCTCTCACAGGTGAGTCGTTCCCAAGGTCTGCATGTCCGTCAAAAAAACCGCCGAACCTCATTTTGCCGCTTGCCGTCATACTCACAAAACGCCTCCCTCAAATCAACCCCACCAGTATAATCCGAATACATAAAGACGCAACCAACGCCCCAATCTGGCGAAAACGGTCAGCTGGTAAAACGAACCGCGCGAATTACCTAGGTTCTTTACCCAGCCTATTTTGTTCAACGCTTCGTCAAATCTGTTAATATTAGGAGCGCTTTAGAGGCAGCGGAAATTTTGGGGATATTGATTGGGAGGTAACACTATGTCGGTCAAGCGGAAAATGTTGTTCTTGGGAGTTGTCGTCATCGCAGTGCTTGTAGTGCTGACGTCCATCATGTACTATCAATCGAGGCTCACCTTGTCTGATTTTACGAACCGTCAGGGAGCGGCTCAGGCGAAAAGCGGCGCTTATCTCCTGGAGGATTACCTGCGCGGGATGAAATCGCTGGCGAGGGGTCTCGCTGTTTTCGTAAAAGACCTGAACCTCCGGGGTGAACTCTCCACAGACGACGCGGTGGAGCCGTTCCTCATCGAAAGCCAAAAAGCCTACAGCAACGCCGATATCATCAGCCTCTGCTTTGGGCTTGAACGAGACGGGAGCGTTGCCGATAGCAGCAGCTGGAAAGAACCCAAAGGTTACGATGTCCGCGAGACCGACTGGTACAGGGAGGCCAAAGCGCAGAGGACGGCGGTTCTCTCGAAGCCTCGTCTGGAGAACGAGGCCAACCGCTTGGTGATCACGGCGGCGTTTCCCATGTTTTTGCCCGACGGGTCGCTTCTTGGCGTCGCGGGCGTCAACTTCGACACCACGCGCCTCTCCATCGTCTTCTCCGAGTTCAGAATCCGAAACGAGGGCTACGTCTTCGCCCTGACGCCGTCGGGGGACTTCATCGCCTCGACGCAGCGCACGCACTGGGGCGAGAACATGGGCGTCATCACGCAGAACATCATCCCCAGGGTGTCGCAGGTGGGGCGGGACCTGGTGGCCTCAAAAGAACGGCAGGGAATTATCGACTATATCTTTCAACCCCCAGCGACGTTTACAACGGACGTCCGGGGCTCCCAGCGGCGTGTTTACTACACGAAGACGGCGGAGGGCTTTATTTTCGCCACGGTTTACACCAACGAGGACTTGAAGACGCAGATCGCCGAGATCGCTTCCCAGCAGATCCTCATCGGGAGCTTGATGACGCTGGCCGCCCTCGCGATTATCTTTTTCACCGCACGTTCGATTCTCAAGCCTATCCGGGGCGTGGCGGAGGTTTTGCAATCGCTGGCCACTTTGGACCTGCGGAGTGACCCGCGGCACAGCTGGCTGCGCGACTACGAAAACAAACCCAAGACGGAAATTTTCAATATGGCCAGGGGGATTACGGTCTTCAGGGAAGCCGTGGCCAACAGCATACACACCATTCTCGACGAAACGGAGAAGGCCAGGGACTCTACCGAGAACCTGGAGACCCTCGCCAGTAACGCGTCCGCTGCTTTCCAAGAACTCAAGGCGTCCTCCGGCCAAGTTGCGGAGCTTTCTCACGCCAATGCTCAGGCCATCGAGCGTTTGGACACTTCCGCGCAAAACGTCTTGGAAAACGCCCGGCAGGTCAGCGAAAAGGCGTCGAAGGGCGCTCAGCTCTCCTCTGAGATGACGAGCCTCAGCAAGGAGGCCACCACTCAAATTGAGCGGAGCATCGGCAAGGTGACGGAGGCCGGCGGGAAGTCCGGTGAGGTGACGAAGGGCATCGCGAAGGTGGAGGGGACGGTGGACTCTATTGTTTCCTTTGTGACGACAATTCAGAACATCGCGGACCAGACGAACCTTCTGGCACTCAACGCGGCGATCGAGGCCGCGCGGGCGGGAGAGGCCGGACGAGGCTTCGCCGTGGTGGCGGAGGAGGTGCGCAAGCTCGCCGAAGAGTCCAACGTAGCGGCCAAGCGCATCGAGGAACTCATCGTGAACTTAAAGAGCGACACCAACCGAAGCAGCGCCAGCGCCGACGAGGCCGCCAAGATGATGCGCGACATTGTTGACGCCATAGAAATCATGCGAGATCGAGTGAGCAAGATGGGGGAATCGGTGGCCCGCACGGACAACCTGATTCAAGAGATCGCAAACGCCTCCGGACAGCAGGCCGCCTTGAGTCAGGACATGCACGCGGTTACGGAGGGTGCGCACGAGGCGACGAACAAGGTCAACAGCCTGATGGGCCAGATTGTGGAAAATATCGGGAGCACGACAGGTCTGGCGGAAAACGTCGCCCAAGAGGCCCGCAACCTCGTCCACGGCGTCGATCGCTTGGAAGAACTCCTTGGCCAATACCGCATGGATGAGACGGAACCCTCCATCAAGACCCCAAAAGCCCTGCGCCCGTAGGAGACAGCTCTATTGTGGGGCTCTGCCCCACACCCCGCTTAGGGGTCCGACCGAAAAGCGACACGTCCGCGAAATTACGCTTACAATGGTTTATTGCTCCTTAACGCGGAAGTCGGGACACATATAATCCAGACTCACGTATAAACCAGCGTTTGACCTCCACTCTGTCCTCCAAGTGTACTTGTGGAGAGGAGTTGCAAAAGTATTGACTTTTTC
>JAITGX010000132.1 GCA_031280275.1 Synergistaceae bacterium | reverse complement strand
CAGCTTTTCCGGCGGAAGCCAGGCTTTGAGAATTCTGTCCAGCGTGTCCAGCTCTATGGGCTTGCTGATGAAATCGTCCATGCCGCTGCTCAGGAAAAGCTCCTTCATGCCGGAGATGGCGTTGGCCGTCAGCGCCACGATAGGCACCTCGCTCCTCCAATCCTGGTGCGTCCGAATCCGCTCCGTCGTCTCAATTCCGTCCATTTCCGGCATCATGTGGTCCATGAAAATCAGGTCGTAGCGCTTTTCGTCCGTCATGCTTAGGGCCTCGGCGCCGCTTTGGGCCGTATCTGCTTGAATATCGTACTGTTTCAGAAGCTCCTCAGCCACCAACAGGTTGATCTCGTTGTCGTCCACGATCAGAACGGCCGCGGTGCTGGCCTGGAAAGACCCCAGCACCCCGCTGGAGGGCTTCCTCCGCAAATCCTCATCGACGATTTGGTTGAGAGCCTGAGCCAGGTTGGTCACCAAAACAGGCTCGAAAAGCACGGCGCCGCAGGCCGGGCCCCCGTCCTCGTGGGCGTACTTTAAGCTTTTCAGGATTATTTTCCGCGCCGCGCATCCCACCGGAAGCCGAGTCACGGCGTCGGCGAACTCGTACTGGTATATCAGGTGCGTGCACGTCTCACGGGTTAGCAGCCCGGCCAGTTCAGCGGGGTTTGACAACCTGATGGCGGGCACACCCAGCTTTCTGAGTTTGCTTTCTATGTTATCCCCCAGCGTCTCGCCGGCCAGGAGCACCGCTTTTTTGGACGGCGCGTCGGTTACGAAGGCCAGGGGCTTGTCGGAGTCCACCATCTGAGGCAGGATGCAGGTGAATACCGAACCCCTGCCGTACTCGCTTTTAAGGTCGATGCTTCCCCCCATCAGTTCGGACAGCCTGCGGGTGATGGTCAGTCCCAGTCCCGTGCCCTGTATGCCCCTGTGCTTCTTGACATCCATCTGGGAGAAAGCCGTGAAGAGATTAGAGATGTCTTCTTCCCTTATCCCTGACCCGGTGTCCTCCACCACGAAAGAGAGAAACATTTTCCCACCCACCGGGGACGCCACCGGCGAGATAGTGAGTTTTATGTAACCCTGTTGAGTGAACTTCACGGCGTTGCTGAGAAGGTTAAGGAGTACTTGCTTTATGCGCACGTCGTCCCCAATGAATTTGCGCGGTATGGTGGGGTTGGTGTCCACAAAAAACGGTATCCCCTTCTCGAAAGCCCTAAGCCCTATCATCCCCGCCACGTCCGACAGCATAGAGGAAAATTCGTAGGAGACTGGGGTGATGTCCATTTTGTTGGCGTCGATCTTTGAGAAATCCAGAATATCGTTGATGATGGTGAGGAGAGCGCCCGCGGCCCTCGACAGGTTTTGGGCGTAGCCGTACTGCGTGTCATCCAGGGGAGTGTGCAGCAAAAGGTCGCTCATGCCCTTTATGGCGTTCATGGGTGTGCGGATTTCGTGACTCATATTCGCCAGGAAAAGCCCCTTGGCGACGGACGCGTCCTCGGCTCTTTCCTTCGCCTTGGACAGTTCCGTGACGTCGTGAAAGACAAACACGATACCATGCAGACTGCCGTTTTTGTCGATGGCCGGGGAAAAACGGCAGTCGGCCGTGATCTCCATGCCGTCCGATAGCTGGATTCTCTGTGTGTAAGCCAGGGACTGCAGTGTTTCCATGGCAGAACCGCACTGCTCAATGAAATTTTGCACGTGTCCGGGCGGTACCCTGTCTTTCAAAAGAGCCTCTATCGGGTGGTTGACCACGTCTCCTAGGTCCGATGCCCCCAGAAAGCCCAAAAAAGTATCTGTCGCCAGGACGAGGCGCATGTTTTTATCCAAAACGAAAATGACGTCGGCACACGCCCGCAGCAAAAGCTGGTTGTAAAAATATTGAAGCTCTTTTTCGAGTTCGTTGAAGTCGCGAAGGCGCTCGGCCGTCTTGTACATGATGCCCAAGCGTTTGTAGTCGCTCTCCAAACGACTGTACTGGCGTTGGAGACGCTTGTTTTCGTTCTGAAGTTTTTTATACTCCTGGCGAAGCGCCGCGAGCTGCTCTTCGAGGTCATCCTGTCCCTCACCGCTGCGTTCCCTCAGATTCGCGTCTTCCACGATACACACAGTCTCCGTATATGCCAACTAAAGAGCGCACATGACGATGGATTCGTTGTGAATTCTGTTTACGGCTTTGCCGTCGCGGAAGGCCGTGGGGCAGATCTCTCCGTAGGCATAAAAACCAGAAAGTGTCAGGCCCTTTGGAAGATTTTCGACAATTATGCGGCCCTCTATGTCCTTATCGTCCGCCATCACCATGTAGCGCCCGCCGCAGGACACGCACAAAAGCGTAGTGTAAGTGTAGCCGTCGCCCGCTGCGGCAATTTTCTCCCCAATTTCCTTGATGGCCATGTTACAAGAGCCCTGAATATCCTGTCTCTTAAGAGCTGCTATCGACACGGCGGATTTTTCGGATATGGCGCCGAACAGGACGCCGGAGCCGTCCAACGGGTTCAGCGTTTTGATGGTGCGCACGACGGGTATGCCGTCGTTGTAGTTGTTTTTGCTCAAGTTGACCCTCAGGGGGGTCGAGACGTACACTGCCAAGTCTCCCTGTGCTATCAGCTCGTCGACGGACATACCCACCGACCGGAGATAGTCCGTAAAGGGCATGTCGTCCACGGTGTAAATGATGTTTCTGTTGGCCTTGGTGACAATGTACTTTTGCTCCGTGTAGGCGCTCAGGACATTTTGAACGGAGAACACCGGGCGTATGCCGCCGCCGACCAGAACTATCGCCGCGCGGTCGTTGCAAGGGCGTCCTGAGGCGTACATCAGGATGTCTCCATCAGCTACGTTGGAGGAGGGCAGCCCGCCGAAGACTGGCGTGTCCCCGGACAGCTCGCTCAGAATGTCCACGTAGTCGTCCAAGGGGATGGCGTCCATGAAAGGAGGAATGAGGAAGATGAGCTTTGACGGATCACTCAGGGGTGACGCGGCCTTTTGATAAGCGGCCTCCAGCTCCGGGCGCAGGTTTTCCGCCGTCAGGACGCCGGTCACTGCGGAGGAGAACTCCACGTCGTCCCCCGTCAGCACCACCAGCACGATGGAAATGATCTGGGCCCCGTTTTCCGTGTCGAAGGTGGCGATGCTGGTGCACCCCACCACGTCGAAGGGAAATTTTTCCTGCAGCGCGGCGATGAGGTCCTCGTGGCTGACCTCCACGTCGCAGTAGACCATCCCCAGGCTGTTCTTGCCGAGAGGTCCTTTTTCCTCAATCTGCCTCAGAAGGTCGGCCACCGCGTTCTCCGCGTCGTCCATTTCGTTAGTCACGGCAACGATAGAGCGCATTCGCAAAACTCCTTTCCTTGTCGATCTTTTTACGCTTACGGCGCGCAAGATTGGCTTACCGCGCCCTTAACAAACAATAACACAGTGATGGGAAGAAAAAAAGTCTTTTGATAGAACTTGCACTCCACAACACGAAAATTTGGGGACTGACAGGGAGAGTAAGTCAAGGAAGCGTTTCCTCAAACAGCATTCTATGGAGATTTTTTGAGGTATTTCTCGGATAGTTAAAACACTGTTTTAGGTGTATACTTTCGTCAGACTCAAAAAAGGGAGGGAACCACATGAGCCTTTGGGAAAAGTGGGAACGGGAGAAACTGGAGAAGGAGGGGATCAAGGTTCCGCGTCAAAGCGACGTAGAGATACGCGATATGCGGGAGAAGCCCAGCCTCAAAAAACAGATCGGGATACTCTTCCTGGCGATTGTCGCGTGCCTCGCCTTGTTTTTTACGGCTGTCACTTACTTCAAAGGAGGCAATTGGTGGTCAAATACTTATTTCGCGCGCCTTCTAGCCGAGCGGGGAGCGCACCGCGAAGCCGCGTCGGAAAACCAATAGCGCCGCCGTTCCCAGCGAACAAGGGGTATGCGTGTTTTGAAAGAAGCGTGCCGAAATACGGATGTTCGGAGATTAGGGGAGTATGTTAAGAAAATCTGGTGAATGAATAAATGGCAGCAATCGGCATTGACCTCGGCACCACAAACTCCCTGGCGGCCGTTTGGAGGGAGGGGCGCGGCGCTCTGATCCCCAACGGCCTCGGCGAGCTGCTTACCCCAAGCGTGGTCAGTATCGACGAAGATGAGTTGCTCGTAGGGCGCTCGGCGAAGGAAAGGCTGATTTCGCACCCATCTTTGACCGCCGCCTCGTTCAAGCGTTTCATGGGCACGAAAAAGGTCTACCAATTGGGAAAGAAAAATTTCACTCCGGAGGAACTCTCCTCATTCGTGCTGCGCCGCCTGAAAGAAGACGCGGAGGTCTTTCTTGGCTCGCCGGTGGAAGAGGCGGTGATCAGCGTCCCAGCTTATTTCAACGACAACCAGCGCTCCGCCACCAAGCGGGCGGGGCTCTTGGCAGGGCTGAAGGTGGAGCGCCTGATCAACGAACCCTCCGCCGCAGCCCTGGCCTGCCGGATGCAAGAGGACGATGCCTCCCCGGAGTGTTGTTTGGTGTTCGATTTCGGCGGCGGCACGCTGGATGTGTCAGTGGTGGAATGCTTTGAGAACGTGATCGAAATCGTGGCCATATCCGGGAACAACCGCCTTGGCGGAGACGACTTCAACCGGATGATCGTGGACCGCTTCTGCCGCGAGACCGGGCTGTCTTTCGCCGCGCTCACCCCCGACAAGGCCGCTATTCTCCTCGCCCAGGCGGAACAGTGCAAGCGTCTTCTGAGCGAGAACGTGAACGGGTCGGCCACGATCATTTTAGAAGAGAGCGGGATTTTTTCGTTCACCCTAACGAACAAAAAGCTCATTGAAGCTGCGGCTCCCATCTTCAGCGAAACCGCCGCCGTCGTCCGCCGTGCGCTGATGGACAGCGGAGTCCAGCCCTATCAGCTCGACAGGGTTCTTCTCGTGGGCGGTTCCAGCAACATGCCAACGATGCAAAAGCACCTGGAGGGGCTTTTGCGGATCAAACCCGTGAAGTCGGGTCCGCCGGAGCTGCTGGTGGCAAGGGGTGCAGGCATTTACGCGGGCATCAGGGATCGGAGCGAGGACATCCGAGACGTGGTGCTCACGGACGTGTGCCCTTTCACGCTGGGCGTTGCCGTTCAGAATAAGGATGACCCCAAGCGCGGCCTGATGAGTTCCGTCATTGAGCGCAATAGCGTCCTGCCCTCCAGCAAGACGCAGCGTTACGTCACCACCAGCGACCGTCAGACCAAAATAAGCATCGACGTCTACCAGGGCGAGAACCTGTTTTGTGACGAGAACTTGAAGCTCGGAAGCCTTCCCATCGACGTTCCGCCTGCTCCTGCGGGGAGCGAGGGCGTTGACGTACGCTTCACCTACGACATCAACGGCATTTTAGAGGTTGAGGTCCGCAGCGATACTTTGAACAAGACCGCCCGCAAGCTTTTTATCGACGAGGGAAACCAAATGACCCAGGAGGAGATCGGCCGCCGCCTGAAAGAGCTGACGGCGCTCAAAATCCACCCGAGGGATAAAGAGGAAAACCGCCTGCTGGTGGCAAGGGCTGAGCGCTGTTACACCGAGGCGTCCGGCGAACTGCGGCGGCAGATCACCCTTGCCCTGCAACACTTCTTGAGTGAACTCGGACGTCAGGAGGAGCGAGCCATACGAAACGCCAGGGAGGCCTTCTCAGCATTCCTCGACCAGGTGGACCGGGACGGCGGCCAAAGTGTCTGCTTCGACTGGGAGGACGAGGAGTAGTGAACTATTGGAAAGTTCTGGGTATCGCGCCAACGGACAACGTTCTCGCGATCAAGAAAGCCTATGCTGCGCGCTCGAAGGAGGTTCATCCCGAGGAAGACCCCGAGGGCTTCATCCGCCTGCGCGAGGCTTACGAATCCGCCCTGGCTTGGGCCAAGCGCACTGATGATAGAGGCACGCCGGGGAACGCGGGTTTCGACGTTTTTCCCCTTTTCGGTGGAACGGCCTGGGTGCCCGCCAGCGAAAACAGAGGCAAAAGCGCGCGTTTTACCGATGCCCCCGAACTGAAATGTCCGCTCGTCGACGAGATACAGGAGGCTCTGGAGAACATAGACGGGAGCGTGCCCTACGTTCCCCCCGCCGAGGAGCTGACCTTCGAGAAAACGGCGGAGAAAAAAACAGGCCGGAAGTATCAGAGCAGCTGGCTTTATTTCGCGCTGTTCACGCTGTACTTGGTGGGGAGCAACTTTGGCAGGCTTTCCTCGCTTCAGGCAGCAAAATCACCGCCCTCCACCGGGAGTTTTCAGATACGCTCCCATGACGTGAATAATGTAAATAATCCGCGGAACAGTCCGCGTCCGGTGTCCAGCAACGTAACCGTTCCTAAAAGCGAACAGGAACTCCAGGAAGAGGCGTTCCGCAGCTATCGCCGTTTCGCCGCGAAGGGTAACGTGGACGCTCAGTACAACCTGGGGCTTGCCTATCTGCTGGGGCGCGGGGTGAAAGAGGACTGCGCCCGGGCGATGTATTGGTTCGGCAACGCCGCCGAGGCGGGGAACCCCAGCGCGCAAAACAACTTGGCCGTCATGTATGAAGTGGGACTTGGAGTACTCGAGGACAGGGCCAAGGCGGTTGAGCTGTACGAGACGGCGGCCCGGCTGGGGAACGCCAAGGCTCGCGAAAATCTGGAACGGCTTGCCTCTTTCGATTTCAAGCCGTCTAAAGGAGGGCGGTGAACTTCTTTTTTCCCCTTGCCAAGAG
>JAITGX010000099.1 GCA_031280275.1 Synergistaceae bacterium | reverse complement strand
GTAAGGCAGACGGCGTGGGCGGACACCCTGATTCAGACCGGAAACCTCCCGCTGTACAAGGGCGTCAAGATATTCCCCGTCGAGTATTGGCCGAACGACTGCCTGATGTTGACCTATAGGCAGAACTTGGCGATGGGAATTCAGCGTCAATTTACGTTTGACCGCGAGCGGGTACCGCGCAGGCGTATCGTCGAGTTTACGATGACCAACCGCATTGACCCCGCAAAAATCGTTCACGACGACGCGCTGGTTGTCGCCTACCAAGTGGAAGAAGCGGGATAGGATGAGCGGATGAGCAAAAACGCGAAACCACGTGACGTAGTGGGTGAGGAAACTGAATTTACGATGGAACCGAGCGCGGAGGCGATAGCGGAACATGGAGCCGTTTCTTCGGCGGCCGCCGCGGGGCGGCGCCTTATCGTTCTCACCGGCGCGGGGTCGTACACAAGTGGAAGCCTCCATTTTAGGGCAAAAGGGGAGTCTCAATGGGTTGACGAGGCGACGGCTGAAAAGCTGACCCGCACCGGGAGATTCAGGGGGGCAGCGGATGTACTGCGGCGTTGACGACATCCGAGCGGAGGGCATAACGGAGGAAACTATAGGCGACGCGGCGCTCATAAAGCGGATAAAGGCGGCCTGCGACAAGATCGACCTTTGGACCAGCCTATGGTTCGAGCCAAGAGAAAAGACAATTGTTTTGGATGGACGCGGCGGTCGGGTTCTGTTTCTTGATATTCCGGTTATCGCGCTGATAAGCGTTTTAGTGGATAGGGAAAACATACCCGCCGTCAGCGTTCGCGTTATTGACGACGGGTATTCTCTTTTCCTTGAGCGGGGCTGGCGGGGCGGCGTCCGCAGCGTCGAGATAACGGGTACGTTCGGCGTGGTTGTTGCCGACGCCGATAGTCCGAACGGGTATTCCCCGCCTTCGCCTATTATCGAGGCCGTGAAACGGCTGACGCTGCGAGAGGTCGTCTCCCTGACGGACGCTGAGGCGCAAAACGAAATGACGCGTTCTGGGCGGCTCATCTCCGAGACGACTGACGGGCATTCCTACACGCTCGCCTCGACAAACACCACTACGGCGGCGGTAGGAATGTTCGGCAACTGGACGGGGGACACCTACATCGACAGTATCCTGATGAACTACCAGCCGCCAATAAGGCTTGGGTGCGCGTGACGGGGCGCTCTGAAATGAAACCGAGCCTGATTCATCCGCGAGACGTGGTGTTATTCGTCAAAACAACTGGTGAGCGCGACGCTTTCGGCGACCCGGCGGGGGGGAGTGAAACGGAAGCCGCGGTCACGCTTAAGGGGCAGGTTCGCTACGCGAAGTATGACCAGATGACATTGCCTGGCGGCGGCGACGACCCACGGGGCGAGGGGTGCGTCATATTCCTGGCGGAGAGCTGGGATTCCAGCGGCGGGAAGAAAGGGGATGAATTGGTCTTGTCTCCGTCGGATTCCCGCTTGGTCATTTTGGAGGTACAGCCCTGCGGGCATTACGGGGGAAAGGCGCACCTCCGCAAGGTGATTTTTTCGAGAAAGAGGGCGACGATATGAGCGGCGGTTCCGGGCTTTTCGGCGATTGGGACAGGGCAATCCAACTTCTTGGGAACAACCCAATTAAGAGGGCGCTCGACCTCGCGCGGAACCAGATAGGCGTGACGGGGGCCAGCATGGTGAAGAAGGGGATAATCGACGGTGCGCCGGGCGGGACGCCGTTTTGGCCATTGCACCCTAAGACGATAGAGCGTAAGGGCTCGTCCAAACCGCTCATCGGCAATGGGGATTTAATTGGTTCCGTCACCCATCAATTGGTAGGGGACTCCGACATATGGATTGGTGTTCGTCGAGGCGCTCGAGCAGGGAACGGTCAGGACGCTGCGGACATCGCGGAGGTACACGAGTATGGGGCTGTAATCCCCGTGACGGCGAAAATGAAGGCGTACCTGCACTATATAGGTATTCATCTAAAGCCCGACACGGAGTACATCGCGATTCCCCCGCGTTCATTCCTCCGCACGATTTTCAACAGCCGCAAGTTCCACGCGATGATCAGCAGAAAAATAATTAACGCGCTGAGGAGGGCGCTGCCCTTTGATTAAAGAAACGTGCGAACAGGTTTTGTCGCTTTTTCGCGCTGTCGAGCCCAACACGAACCAGTCTCAAGGCGATATTACACAGCTCAAGAGCCTGCCCGCGATTGTCCTGACCGGCCCTCGGCTGGAAGAAGTGAAAAGCATGCGCTCGCAAGACTGGCTGACAGCTATTGACACTGAAACCCGCACGTTCGTGAAGGAAAAGGCTCCCCGCTGGTACAACCTTGTCTATAACGCGTTGGTCGCGGCGAAGACGTTCCGGGAACTCGCGGACCGACTGGAGGGATTATCGCGGCTGGCGCAGAGCGCTCCGCTGCTTACCGTTGAACAGCAGGACGCCGGACGCGTCAGGCAATACGGCTGGGACTGGCGGACGTTCCCCGGAAATACGGGCGGACCGAATTCCTCCGGTGTGTATGAGGCGGTGGGGGTGCTGGTTGTCTGGGACGTGGAGGTGTACAGCGGAGTGACGCAAACCGGCTCGCTGATCACGTCCATTGAGATAACCGTTGCGTCTGGGCAAGTTGGTGAATCTGGTGAATCGGGCGGCGTGGAAACGACGATAGTAATCCCAAGGACAGGAGAATGAAGACGATGGGGAACAACACAGGCGCGGAGTCGGCGGCGGTAACGAGTCAGGAGCCAGAGAAGGAAATGGAGCCCCAACCCGCAACTGGAACGGTGTTTGTTACGGTCAAAAACCTCGAAGACGGCGCGAGGGACTACCCTCTCACGAACGGGAGTTCACTTTATCTGCCCATGAAACATAAGGGTGCGGCGTGGCCGAAAATTCCCGTGTCGCAGGTCAGTCCGGCGCTCAGAACCGCCGAACGTAAAGGGCGCGTTCAAATTATCAGGGAACAGCGGGGGGAATAAATATGGGATATGGATTTCCGCGCCCCATAGCGAACGAGATTGACCTTTCGTACTACGCCGATACCGTGATGAAGGGCGTGTCGTGCGTTCAGGGCGTTACACAAAAAGGGCCTCTGTCAAAACCGGTGCTGATTGGTTCGGCGGAGGAGTTCGAGCGCGTTTTTGGCGGCAACCTGGACAGTTATGATTTCCCGCTCGTGGTGAAACGCGCTGTCAGCTATGGCGCGGCGCTCTGGGTATCCAGAGTGGTACACCGCAATCCGGGAGACGGAACCACGGCCGCCGCGGCGGCGTCCGCCGCGCTGGCCGATAGGACGGCGTTCCCCGCCGATACGCTCAAGGTCACGGCGTCGTCGCCGGGAACGTGGGGGGATAAGCTGAAAGTTGCTGTGACAGCCAGCGATATCGACGAGGACACCCTTTTCAACCTCACGATTTACAAGGGGGAAGAGGTGCTGGAACACCTGACCGATCTTTCAATGGACCCGGTAAACATGAATTACGTGGAGAAGATAAAGAGCGGCAGCGTGCTTCTCGCGGACCTAGAATCGGGGGCGGCGGCGCCGGATAATCGGCCGCTACTCACGAACGGGGGCCCCGCGGCGCTCACTGGGGGCAATGACGGGCTCGGCGGCCTTTCGGACGCAGACTACATTGGGGTACAGGCGCGGCGCAAAGGTCATCGCCGCTGTATCCGCAATGTCCGGGCCGGTGCTGGTGTTTGCGGCGCTGGCGGCGGCTCTCTGCGCCGCGTGGAAAAGCAACTTCGGCGGGATACAGGATATGGCGGAGGCCGTCAGCGCTGGGATACGGATAGCGTTTCAGGCTGGGACGGACGGCATCGCCGAGCTGGACAAAAAATTGGCGGACGACCTCAAGGCGAAGGGGCTATGGGATTACGCAGAAACTGTGGGGCGTGTCGTCTTCAGGATACGAAAGTTCGCGGAGGGGTTCGCCGAGGGATGGGCTGAGGCATGGGTGCGTATAGGCGAGACATGGGATATGTTCAAGGCGGCAATAAATCCGCTGGCAGACGCCGCAAAGCCCCTTTTAAAGGTTCTGGGGCTGCTTAGCGGAACCGGAAACACGAATGCGGACACGTGGAAAGCATGGGGAAGCGCCGTCGGAAAAGCGGCGGCGTTGGTGCTTCCGGTGGCTGCCGCCGTCAAAGTGTGGACGGCGGCGCAATGGCTGTGGAACGCGGCAATGACCGCCAACCCAATAGGACTAATCGTTATCGGTATCGCGGGATTGGCCGCGGCAGGGTATTACCTATATCAAAATTGGGACACGGTGTGCGCGGCGGTTTCAGAGGTGTGGAATCGGGTGTGGGAAGAAATCAAGGAATTCTGGAACTGGCTGACGAACATCTTCTCCTGGGGAGGCGTTTCGGAGGGGTTCGAGGCGGTTAAAAACATTGTCTCGGCCGGCTGGGCTTCCATTAAGGAATGGTTCGGTTCAGGGGTAGATTTTGCCGGTAACGTTTGGAGCGGACTGACAAGCGGCTGGGAATCCGCTGAAAACCTAATTTCTTCCGGGTGGGACGCCTTGAAAAACTCGTTTGCGGGAGAAGCGGTGTCCGGCGCGTGGTCGTGGCTGAAAGACCTCGTGGGAATGGACACGGCGGACCCGATGAAAGTTGACGAGGCCGCGCTGAAAGCTCAGTTGAACGATATCAACGTTCTGAATCAGATGAGCAAAGATTTCGCGGCGCGCGTCTCGGAAATGACCGCCGCGTGGCAGCCGTTCAAAGAGAGCTTGAGGCAGGGTTTTGAGGCGGTATTCGACACGATGGCCCGAATAGGCGGAAACATTCGCACGGTTGTCATCCCGGCGGTGAAGGAGCTGAACACCGCACTCACCATCCCGCTTGAGGACCGCTCCAAGGGTCTGCCCCTTTGGATAGCGGCCGGGGAAGAATTGGGGATAGGGCGCGATAGTTTGGCGGGCAAGCCGCCGGCGGCGGCGCCGCTTTCAGAGCCCGCATACCGCGGGAGTTCCATGGACATACTCGCGGCGAACGCAGTGCAGAAAGCACCCCCGGCGGCGGGCAGTCCAGACGGTATGCGGCGCACGCCGCAAGAGGCGGGCAATCCAAAGGTGGACGTGACGATCGAACCTCAGGAAATCAAAATCGTCCTCGATGGGAAAGAAATCGCGAAAGTTGTCGTGGCGCATATAGCCCACGAGGAGAAGCGAAAGGGGCGCGGGGGTTGATGGCCGGCAGAACGGAAATGTCCGGTGCGTTCATCGATTTCGATGAGGGCGGGCGCGTTGACTGGGGCTGCAATCCTGAAATGTTCAGCGACGGCGGCAACGCGGACTTCGCCGAGCACAGCATACCAGGCATGAGCGGGCCTAAACTGCAGTTTTCGTGCGGGGGCGCGCGTCTGCTGGATTTCACGCTGCGGCTCCACTACGGCATGGAGAAAGATGTGGACGCCGCTGTCAAGCTGCTGCGCTCATGGCTGTATGGCGACTATTCGGGCGGGAAGTTCATAAAAGCTCCGCACAGAATTCTCGTGTCTTTTGGCAGCAGCTGGCCCAACGAAAAATGGGTTATGAGAAGTGTTAACGTCACAAGCAGGCTGTACGATAAGAACCTCAGCTGCCTCGCGGCTGACGTTTCCGTGAGTCTGCAGGAATATATTGAGACAAGCCGCGGGCGGAAGGAAATAATAGCATGAAGATAGATTACAGAAGCCGTTATCAATTCTGCGCGCTTTACAGCGGCGAAGGAGGCGCTTACTGGGGCACCAGGCCGCTGGTCAAGATACCGGAATCCGAAAACGACGTGTTTCACAGGGTGACACAGGCTGATGAGCGGCGTATCGACCTGCTTGCCCACAGATACTATAAAGACGTTCGCCTTTGGTGGATTATCGCCGAGGCGAACAATATTGTAAACCCGATGGTGCTGAAAGCTGGGAAAGTCCTGCGAATTCCCAGCATAGACACGATCCAGCTGAGGGTTCTGGGATGAGCGTTGATACCTACGCGCCCGTGCGTTACATCACCCTCGCGGGGCAGGAATTACCAAGGAACCTATCGGACGACGTGCTCGGCTTCTCCTACGAGGACACGGACAGCGAGATGGATGAGCTGAAGCTTACCATTCAAGATAAGCACTGTGCCTACATTGACGACCCGCTGCTCCAAGAAGGCAGGGAAATCAGGGCGCGGTGGGGATATCTCGGCAGCCTTTCGGACACAAGGATATGCACCATAAAGGAAATTGACTATGATTTTTCGGCCGATGGGGTGGTGAGCATTGCACTCGTCGCTTACGATAACGGACACAAGCTGACGGGGCGCGCGGCGCGGACGTGCTGGAAAGACAAATCCATCTCCGCTATAGTGAAGGAAATAGCTGATAAACACGGACTGAAAGCTGAAATCGAGGTGCCTGAAGACTCCGAGCGGGAATTTACGTCGCAGGGCGGGAAAAACGATATGGAATTCCTGGCTCAGCTTGCCGCTGAGACGGGGTGTGTCCTGAAAATATTGATCTGGCTAAACCTAAGTGAAAAAAAGGAGGGGCGGTATGGGGCTGGAACTCGCTGGAAAACACCGGGGTATCGTCGTCGATAACGCCGATCCCGAAAAACTGGGACGGCTGAAAGTTCGGGTGGAATCGGCCTACGGAGAGCAGCCGGCAGAAAATCTCCCGTGGGCGTGGCCGTGCTTCTTAGGCGGCGGAAGCTCTGACTGCGGGTGCTTTTACGTTCCAGAAAAAGGAGCTGTGGTCTGGGTTGAATTCTTGTGGAGCAGCGGAGAGCCCGATCCGTCGAGCCCCGTTTGGACAGGAGTATGGTTCACGAAGGGCGGAACACCGGCGGAGGTGGAAGGGCCGCCGGAGGACGCGCATCACTATAAGGTGCTCAAGACGACGAGCGGGCATAAAATGGTGTGCTGCGATAAACCCGGCGAAGAATGTGTCCGCATCCACGGGGCGAAGGGCCAAACTATTGAGATGGACGAAAACGGCGGCATGACTGTCACCGTGCCGGGGCTGCTGCTGTTCCGTGTCGGGCACACGACTATGCGGCGGTATTGATATGCCGTTGATAACTCTGAAGGGAATGATGTGTACCGGGCATGACTGCTGGCCGCCGCGCCGCTCTGCGGAAGGAACCGGCTTGTTTGATGCAGAGGGCACAGAGGTGCACCTGCAAACTCACGCATGGGCCGTTCACTGCTGCACGCATCCTCTCGCGCCGCATGACTGCCACGATTCCGTTTTGGCGGCCGGCAGCACCATCTTTGACGTTGAAGGCAAGCAGGCAGGGCGTGTCACGGATCCGGTTGCTTGCGGTTCTTTCGCGGCGGAAGGACATGCCTTATTTGACATAACGGAGTGATAACGATGTGGAGAGGTTTCGCCTATCCCGCACGAACCTCGGATAAAGGTTTTTTTGACGACGCGGAGAACGACGGCTTGATCCGGGGCAACATCATGCAAATAATCGGCACAAGGAAGGGGGAGCGCGTCATGCTTCCCCTTTTTGGCACCCGCGTATGGGAATACATCCATGAGCCGCTGGACGCAGCAACTATCCAGTTTTTGAGGATGGAACTTATCAGCGCCATTACGGAATGGGAGCCGCGGGCAATTCTGCGCGATGTCATTATGCGGGAAATGAGAGAAAGAAACATCCTCAAAGCAAGGATACTTTACAGCACCGCACAATCTGACGAGCGGCAAACGTTTGATTTAGCCATAGATAAGTCTGGAAGCGTATCAAGGTGGGTATGAAACGAATCTCTTACGCACAGCGCGATCATGACACCATTGTCGCTGATGTCGTTGAGCGCCTCAAACTGCACTACCCGGATAAATGGAACGACGCTTATGAAGATGACCTTGGCATGATGCTGATTGAGACCATTGCTTACACGCTGGACATCCTGAACTACTACCTCGACCGCCAGGCAAACGAAACCTATCTGCCAACCGCGACCGAACGGCAAAACATTATCAATATATGCAAACTTGTGGGCTACTTGGCAAAAAACGCCGTTCCAGTCTCCGCTAATTTGATGTTTTCGCAGGAAAACGCGCGGGAGACGGATGTCATAATACGGCGTGACGCGCAAATTCTTACCAGAGCAGGGACAACTTTTGAACTCGCGGAGGACGTTATTATCCCCGCCGGGCAGTTAAGCTCGTCCGGAGCCGCCGTCCAAGGCGAGACGTTTGACGAGCTTTTAAAGGTAATCAAGGAACTGGAAGACCGTATCAGCGCGCTCCAAAGAAGGAAACGGCTCCCCGGCGTTATCGGCGGCGCAGGGGTCCGGCATGGCGGCGTTGAAGCCGTGATTGGCCTTGGGTGGAAGATTGAGCTGTTTTAACGGGGAGGTGAGGGGGTGAATTTCGACGCGCTGGAAAACCGGGTGATTGACCTGATGACGCGGGCGGAGCGGCTGATGGTGTTACTGGAAAAGGCGGAGGAGCAGAACGCGAAACGGCTTGTGCGGCTGGAACGGCTGGAAGACCAGCGGGACGGTTTCGACCGGCGTATTGCCATGCTGCAGGAGACAACAGCGCAGCTCCAGGAGCTGGTAGGGGCGTTCAGCATGAACAACCTAAAATTGAGACGGATGATAATCGGACTCGTCGTCGTGAATCTGATGACGTTGCTGCTGCTCACCATCGCCGAGATGGAGTCCGTCCCTGTCCTCCTCAAGGTCGTGCAGGGGTTGATTGGGTAAGTGAGGGGGAGGGGAGGCAATATTGTGATATTATAAAAAAAGAGGATGGGTCGCCTCACCGTGTACATTACCGTGTACACAAAAATAAAAGCAGGGGTAAAAGCTTGATATTTGATGTGGTTTACGGCGGGTTCGAATCCCGCCAGGCGCGCCATTTCACAATTCACCTCAAGAGCGTGTTCTTGCGCACCCCAAGGGAGAAGCGGTATACTCCACTGGAATGCACCATAAATGCCGTATTTGGAGGGTCTGACGTGACATATCTCTATGAACTTCTAGCACTTGAACAGTGGGACATGACGCCTCTTTCGGCGGGGCTGTTCTGTTTGGCCGCCTTTATCGCGGGGTTCGCGAAGACGGGGCTTCCCGGCGCGACTATCGTGGCCGTTCCCCTCATGGCGATGGTTGTACCCCCGAAAACCTCGGTGGGCGTCCTGCTGCCGATCTACATGATCGCGGACGTGATCTCCCTCTGTTATTGGTGGCGTTACGCGGAGCGCCGCTGCTGCTTCCCCTACCTTCTTTTCGTGGGACTGGGTATCGGAGGCGGCTCGTTCGTGGTCGGGGCGGTCAGCGATAAGACGTTTGGCGTGATCATCGGGTCTCTGATCCTCTCCCTGATCCTATTGAGCCTTCTCACGGAGGCGCTGCGCGGGCGAAAGCCGGCGGATATCCCGGAGGCTCCCCCCCTTTCCTTTTCGGCCTTCTTCGGGTTTACGGCGGGTCTAGTTTCGACGCTGGCTAACGCGGCGGGACCTATCGTCTCCCTTTACATGATCCTGTCGCGCTGCGAGAAATTCCAGTTTTTGGGAACCACCGCGGTTTGTGCTTTCTTTATGAACTGGGCAAAGATTCCCCTTTTCGTGTCCCTAGACGCCATCAACGTCAACACCCTGAAACTGGACGCGGCGGCGATTCCCCTCGTGGCGGCGGGGGCGTTCGCAGGCTATCTCCTGGCGAAACGGATTCCTCAAAAAGCCTTTAAAAACGTGGTTTTTGTCTTGGCCATAGCCGCTTCCCTGAACCTGATTTTCCGTTGAGCGGCACCGGTGACTCATGCGGTGCGGCGTCGTCGCCCTGGTCGGGCGTCCGAACGTAGGCAAATCGTCCCTGGTCAACGCCCTCCTGAAAACCAAGGCGGTCATCGTCTCCCCCAAACCCCAGACAACCCGCAACACCGTGCGTTGTATCTACAACGACAGCCAGGCCCAGATCGTTTTCACGGACACCCCCGGCATTCACATCCCCAAAGATAAACTGGGGCGCTTCCTCGCGGACTCCGCTGCGGAGGCGCTCGAAAACGCCCACGTGGTCTGCTGGCTGGTGGAGGCCGGAGATCGGAAAATAGGCCCCGAAGACCGCCAGGTGCTGGAGGCGCTTTCAGACGTACGCTGTCCCGTTGTTCTGTCCGTGAACAAGTGCGACCGCGCGGGTGGCCCGGAGCAGGCCTTCGAACTCTACGGGGCGACCCGTCCTTTTGCGGCGCGTGCCGCCCTGTCGGCGAAAACCGGGCGTGGGGTTTCCGCCCTTGTCAACCTGCTTCTGCCGTTCCTGCCTGAGGGCGAGCCCTGGTACGCCCCTGAGATTCTGATGGACGGCACGGAGCGCTTCCTGGCTGGGGAGCTGTTACGGGGGCAGGTGCTGGCGCTTCTGCGGGACGAAGTTCCCCACCGCGTCGCCGTGGAGGTGGAGGAGTACAAGAGCCCAGACGAGTACCCCGGCCGCGGCAAACTCTATATCCGTGCCTCGCTCATTGTTGAGACCGCCGGGCAGAAGGCCATTCTGATCGGGACGTCGGGGGCGATGCTCAAGAAAATAGGCCGGCTCGCGAGAATGGAAATCGAACGGGTCACGGGGCACTCCGTCTACCTGGAACTCTGGGTGAAGGTCTCCCCCAGGTGGCGGCAGTCCGACCTGGTTTTGAAACGTCTGGGGTATTCCTGAATGAGCTTCGAGTCCGCTTCCGGTGTGGTGCTGGGTCGCCGCATGGTGGGGGAGGGAGACTTGCTTTTGTCTCTTTTTTTGAAAGGGATAGGTTTGACCTCCGCCTCCGCCCGCGGCGCGGCGATGGGGAAGGTGCGCTTCGGCGGGGGCACGGAGCCCCTGGTGTGGGGCGTGTTTACCCTCTACCTGGGCAGAGGAGGAAAAAAGCACCTCAAGGGCGTGGACGTGGCCGACGACATGCTGCCGCTGCGGGGGCGCCCGGAGGTACTGTTCGCCGCGGTGCACTGGGTGAAGCTCCTGAGGCGGCGCCTGATGGAGGTTACGGTAGACTCTCCCAGTCATCCCTCGGATGGGCTTTTGGCAAATCTCTACTGGAACATGAAGCTCCTGTGTTCCCCTCAAATCCCCGTCGAGGCCGTAGAGTGGCGCTTCCTCCGCCGCTGGTTGAAGGACTGGGGCCTGGCCCCCGCTCTGTCCCAATGGGCTGACTGCTGGCCCAACGGGCTGGAGCTGCTGCGCCGCGTAGCCGCCGCAAAGGTAGATGATTTTTTAGATCTCGACCTGCTGCGCGCCCTGGAACCCCACAGACGCCTTTTCCGCGACGCTGCCCGCCGCGCGGAGTCGTACTTGACGTTGTACTCGTAGGGCGGCAGTTTAGTCCTCCCATTAGTCCTCCCAGCCAGCGGGGTGGAAGCGGAAGAGGTCTTGGTTTTGTTTCAGAAACAGGGCGATTTCCTGGACTGTCCAGTCCGCCGCGTTCATGGCGATGGCCTCTATCCGGTGGTTTCGGCGCATGTTGTTGTGCCAAGCCCGGTCCCGCGCGTACATTTTATAGGTGTTCCGGTTCACCGGAAGCCCCCGCTGCAAACGCCACAGGTTGTAACCTGAATGGTACCGCCACCCCTCCGGAAGGGCGTTTTTGTTGTAGATCAGGTTCTTCTGGTACTGGGCGCGGGTCATTCCCGCCGCCCAGGCGGGGCCTGCCAGGGTCATGAATAAGATGAAGCACGCCGCAAACTTTTTCATTCAAATCACTCTCTTCTTTCGGGTTTGCCGGCTTGGGCTGCTTTCGCCTTCCTTGCCTGCTTATTGGTGTACATGATCTCGTCCGCCTTGTTAATGGCGTCCGCCAGGGTGCCAGGACAGTCGGAGGAGAAGAACGACACGCCGAAATCCAGCACCACTTTGATGAGGGGACTTTCGGGGTTGACGTCGTCGCTGCGTATTTCCAGGTTCTCCAGATCCCGCTTGATGCGATTGAGCACCATCTCTGCGGCTTTTTCCGAAATGTTAGGCAGAAGGAGGACGAACTCGTCCCCTCCGTAGCGCCCCACGCTGTCGGTCTGGCGCAGATTGCGCTTGATGACCGCGGCTGTCTTGATCAGCACCTCATCTCCCTTGGTGTGCCCGTAGTTATCGTTGGTATGCTTGAAGTTCCCCATGTCGCCCATGGCGAGGCAGACGGTGCCGCCGTAGCGAAGGACCCGCTCGCTTTCTTCCTGCATCCGGCGGAGCATGTAACGCCGGTTCCATATCCCCGTCAGCGGGTCGATGAAGGCCTCTTCCTCCCGCAGGGCCAAGAGGTCGTAAAGCACCCAAAATCCCGACACGTAGTCCACCAAAAGCTGGTGCATCTCCAGCTCCGAGGGCTGCAGCCCCGATGGCTTGCAAATATCCAGAGCGCCCACGCTCCGCGACTGAAAGGTGAGCGGGGATACCACCCGCGTCGCCAGGCCCCCTGGGCTGCGCTCCATGAAGGGAGCTTTGGTGGTCATAGCCTGCTCCACCATCGCGGTATCGGGAATAGCTATGTCATCCGCCTCATACCAGGCCACGCACTCCAGCTCCACTTTGCTGTCGGGTTTGTTTTTGTCACGCCGCTTGTCCTCAATGGACCTGTAGACAACGCAGGTGGAGTTGGCGATAGTGCTTTTCAGGTATTCCAGCATCCCCTCCACCAAGTGATCGCGCTGCTGCGTGCGCAGCAGGGAGTGAATTAAGAAATGAAGCTGTTGAAGTTTCAGAGTACGCTCCTTTTGCAGGGTGACGTCCACGCCGGAAAAAATGTAGTTCTGAACGTTGCCGTCGAAGTCATGAATGCGCGAAAGCCCATAGTTCAGGACGATGTGCTCCCCGCTGCGGCGGATAAAGGGCTCTTCGATCTGGCGCACGCCGCAGCTTCCGCCGTCATCGCACTCCTTCAGCGCCTCTGCTATGAGTCCCGCCCCTTCCCTGCCCTGTCGGGTCTTGGCCAGGGACAAAATAGGGACTCCCTGAAGCTCCCCAGGGCTGTAGCCAAGCATGTCGTGAAAGGCCTGGTTCGCCTCGATCAGATTGCCCTCGCTGTCCGTGACGGCCATACCGCCGGGCGCGCTTTTAAAGATCGTCTCCAATCGCTTTTCCGAGTCGCGCATGGCGTCCACGGCGCGTTTGTGGTCGTCGATGTCCAAGAACGAACCCACCAAGGTCGTGATTTTCCCCTTCAGCGCATGTTTGCCCGTAGCGCTGTTGCGAACCGCGAACCACCGCCACTCACCTTTGATACTCTGCATTCGGAACTCCACGTTGAAGTCGAGGAGGGAATCGGCGGGGGTCTCGGCCACCTGCCGCGCGGTCTGCAAAAAGAGGCGCCGGTCGTCGGGGTGCGCCAGCTCTGACAGCTCGTCAAGAGTCTCCACGTCCCGGCCAAACACGGCGCCTCCCTCTGGAGAGAGCCGGATGTGCCCTGTTTGCACGTCCCACTCCCAACAGCAACCCCCTGTAGTCTCCGCCAGAATGGTAAGCTGAAGAGTCGCCACCTTCAGCTTCTCCCGCTCTTGGAAGAGCAGCGCGAAGGACGCCAGCAGAATCGCGACAAAGGCAAGGAAGAGCAAATAAGTCCGCCCATCCATGTGAAGGGTCAGCGCCGCCGCGCTCACCAGTATCAGCAGAAACGCCGCGCAGGTTGTCATCTTGGTGACGAAGCCCCTCGTCAGCAGTTTACGGCGCACGAGTAATTCCGCGTCGTATTTCCCGCTTCGATTAACGGCGCCCTTCTCCATGTCGTTCCCCCCACCGTCTTCTATTCTTCCCAAATATTCCCCTCGCCTCGGAAAAGAAGCAAAAATCTTTTCCCGCGAATATTATATAACTTTTTGCGTATCCATAGCTCACCAAAATACCAAACACTCAAAATTTTGAAGCCGTATCCCCGCTGGGACTCAGGTCCTAAATCAAAGTCCTGCCGGCTTCACTACTTTATAGGTGAGTTGTTCCGGCCCTATGTCCACGCGGATATAATGATGGAATGACGCGGGCGTTCCCTTATCGTAGAGTCCGCCGCCGCCGCCTCCCGTGATAATATAAGGGGTGTCTCCCCACTTGCCGCTGTAGTACGAGTGGATGTGCCCCGTAAAGACCATCGTCACGCCGTAGTCATCGAAAAGACGGTTTAAGCGTTCCACGTTTTTGGGACTCCCACTCATGTCATGGGGTTTTTTCCGGTTGGGTCGCGGGTCTTGCAGAGGGCGGTGCATCATCACAAAGCGCCATGTGAAAGGGCGGGCCTTTTCCAGGGCGCTTTCCAGCCACGTGAACTGAGCCTCGTTTAAAGACCAGTCCTGGCCGTTATCCAGCACGATAAAACACGCTCTCCCCACCGAGAACAAGTAGTAATGGGGCGCACCGAAAAGCCGAGAGTAGTTGGCCGCGTCCTTGGATCGGAAGTGATCGTGGTTGCTGGCGCAGGTCAGGAAAGGCAGGGTCAAGTCCCGGACGTGGCGGAAAAAGGTGTCCTGATACTCCTCTTCCGTGGCGTAGTTCACCAGGTCGCCCAGATTAAAGACGAAAAGCAGGCCCTCTTCCTCTAAAATCGAGGGCAAAACGCGCGGAAACTTGGAGTTGGGCCCCTGAGTGTCCCCCACCACCACGAACGAAAACTCCTGTTTATCTCTGGGAATCCTCGCCAAGTTGTCCTCATTCCACGCGGCTCCCGCAGGCAGCGGAAGCAGCAAAAGCAGCAAAAGCGCGAGCTTCTTCAAAAAAACACCTCCTAAGGAAACGCTGATTAGGCCCTTGTGGGGCTCTGCCCCACACCCTGCTTAGGGGGTCTCAGACCCCGAGGGCCTCAGGCCCCTAAGAACCCCATTAATCAGTGCTTCCTAATTTATCGTCCAAAGCAACCGGGGACTTGCCCCTTTAGTAACCAATCTGGATCTGGTTGAGCAGATTGTCGAGAAGCTGCCGTTTAAACTGATCACCAGGGTTATCATCATCAGTGCTGCCGGGCCCTACGGGAACTTTGATGTTGAATTCCAGCTGTTTCTTGGTTCCCTTGTTAACGGTGGGATCGTCCTGGTTGTTCAGCTCGTTCATGGGCAAGTAGCCCTCCAGGGACTTGTCGATTTTCAGGTCCAGAAGCTGCAGGTCCTCCCAGCTCCCGCCAAGGCGGAACGACACATCCTGAAAATCCCGATTGGTGAGACCCATCAGGTTCCCCAGGGCCTGACGCGCCACCTGGAGCCCCCCGGACAGCCCTCCTGTTATCAGTTGAAACGCCCCCCTCAAAGCTCCAAGCACGGCGCCCAGCGCGGCCACGTTGAAGCGCCCCCGGCAGTTCAGCGCCAACCCCTCACCCCGTACCCCCAGAGGTCCGCTGACCGAGAAGTTTTTGTAAAGCGGGTCTTTGGGTTTAGCCGTGGCCTGGGTGCCTGGGTTCAGCCACAGGTCTCTGCCGTTCCAGAAAAACGAACCCCGTATCTCCTGGAAAGAAAGCCTTTTTTCCTTGGAGATGAGTTTGAGCATGTCGATCTGGTGCAGATATCCCTCGCCGGCACGGAAGCTCCCACTGGCGAAAACCATCATGAGAACGCCGTAGTCCCCCTTCGCCTGGACGTCCAGGTCGGCGCTGCCCACCAGCTCTCCTGCCGACATGAAAGGCTTGGCCGCCTGTCCCAGGTCCAGCCCCCTCACCTTCACCGCTCCCTCCCATTGGCGATCTGCTAAAAGAACGTGACCGTTGATGGAGAGTGTCCCTCCATAAAAGGAGCCGCTCCCGTCGTACACGTCCGCGCGCCCGGTTCCCACGTCCACGTTCACCGGCAGGTAAACGTTCTGTATCTGCACGCCGAAGGCAGAAAGCGAGGGGAAGGACACCAAGACGTGAATAGGGCCGGCGCTGCCCCGCTGCCGGGTCAACTGCCCGGAGAGGCCGGCCTTGACGTTTCCCGTAAAGCGCCTTTTCATGGAGGGCATCTTCGCCGAAACCAGTTGATCTAAGTCCAAAACGCCGCTTTCGATGGAATAGCTCCAGCCATGTCCCCTGCCCCACCAGTCCATGTGTCCCTCCACAGGAACCGTTAAGTCCCCCAGGTAGCCGGTGGCATTCAGTTGCAGCGTGTATCTGGGCTGGGCGGGGAGTTCGCCGAGGGTCATCCGCCGCTCGCCGGGACGCCTGCCGGCGGCTCGGTCCTGCCCGCGCCTGGCGGCGAAGGCCTCGCGCCTGACGGCAGAAGCGGTGGTGTCCTGAGAGACCGTGACCGCCGCCGTCAGCCGGTCCACCAAAACCTCGTTTACAGTTAAAGGAGATGTGACCATGAGCAGCATCTCCGGCCTCATGAACGTTCCCCTCAGCTTGAGGGAACCGTCCAAATAACCGCCCACACCGGCGTCTATTTCAAATCCGGCCAGCAGTGAGCGTACCTCAATTCCCCTCACCTCCAGGTTCACCTGCATCTCGCGCATACGCCGACGACCCATGGTGATCCTGCCGCTGCCCTCCACCGTGCCGCCGTTGACCTTTACCCTTATGCTGCGGACTTCCAGGTCCCGCGCAGTCCCCGAAAAATCCAGGTGAAGGTCGCGTACGTCGGTAGAACCCACCGAAACCGCCTCCGATTCCAGAACTCCCGAAAGAGAGGCGGAACTGACGGGGCCCGACACGCTCAGAGTTCCCGACAGCCGCCCCGCCGCTTCTAAGTCCGAGGACAAGGGAAGAGCCTCCAGATTCAAGCCCGACACGGCGCCCGAAAGGTTCAGGAAGGGCTCACCCTCCTTGGGCAAGACGGCCTCACCCCGGAAAGACAGAGAACCGCCTGCCACGGAAAGCGCTGTTTCCGGGATGGTGATTTTGCCGTCCGCATAGGCCGCGGAAAGGCGCGGGATCGCTATCGGCAGGCCCGCGACGCGGCTGCCCTCCCCCGCTACGGATACCACGACCTTGGGAGACGCCAAAGTTCCCTGGATGGAGGCCGTCACCTTGCACCGTCCCTCCACCGACTCCAGCGCCGACAGGGAGGCGGGCTTGAAACCCTCTAAAACCCCGGAAAAACTCAGGTCGGACGTGGCTAGGTTCACGCCGCCGGAAAAGGTCAACGGGGCCCCGTTGACCTTGGCCTTCAGGTTTCCCTGGACCACAGTCCCCCCCTCGTAGCGCAGGGAGGCCAAAATAGATTCGAGCTTTGTGCTGGCCGAGGGCGGTCCCACGGTGAGGAGCGGGGCGTGGGCCTCTGCCACGGCAGAAAGACCGCCCTTGCTCCCCTCGACTTGAAGGCTTAAATCCAGCGTGCCGGAGGGATTCAGGGAAGTCAAGGCGGGGAACACCGCTGCCACCAGCGCGCTGTCCAGCCCCTTGACGGTGAAGTTCATGGCTGGGCGCCAAGGTTCTTCTTGCTGAGACGCTTCCAGACCCAACCGAACCCCGCCTGTGCCCGTGATTTTCGCGCCAAACGCCTGCCCCTCGCAGTCCACCGTCACCTCTCGCTCCGGGGAGAGTTGAACCCTCGCCGTCAACCCTTTCACGACCTCTGTTCCGTTCACCTCAAGCTTGGGCAGGTTCAGGGAAATTTCTCCAGCGCTCCTGGCTCCCACGTCGGCGGAAGCCCAGAAGTTCAACGCGCCCTTTCCGCTTTCCAGGTCCACGTCAAGGGGCAGGACGCGCTTCAAATTTTTCAGGGAGACGTCCTCGGCTGTCCCGCACACCAGGAAACGGTCTCCCATGGGAACCGGCCGCAGGTCCGCCGAGGCGTTGAAGCCAATATCCGCTGAAAGGGTTTCCACCCTGGCCCCCGATACGATGAACTCCTCGTCCCGGAAGCGCCAGGGAACGGACGCCTCCACCGAAATACCGGCGGCCCGTCCCCGCGAAAGGCGGAGTTCACCCCAGGCCGCCAGATTTTCGCCCTCGCCTTCCAGAGTCACATCCCCGTCGATCTCCCCCTCTGGCTTGACCCCCACGAATTCGAGGGCAAGAGTTGTCAGCAGTTCGTCGAGACTCACACCCCGCACCTGGCAGCGGAGATCGAAGGGAGCCGCCAGCCTGCCGCCCAAGAAAGCCCGGCCGCTCCCTAGCGTCACGTCCATAGAGAAGGCTTCCAGGGGAGCAAAGGGAAAAACACCTTCCGCCCGCAGAGGAAGACCCCCCAAGTCGGCGGAGACCATGAGGGAGCCGTCCTGCGTCAGGGTTCCCTCGTTGAGGGTCAAGGAGCACAAAGGGGTATCCAGCGTGATACGGTTCAGCGTCACGCGAACGGGTTTAATGGGGGTTCTGGGTTTTTCGTCCTGCTCCCCTCCAAAACGGGCGATGAGGGCCGCGATGTCCTCTGTCCGCGCGCGCACGCCCTCCACCTCCAGAGCCGAGAGCCAGGGATCGCCGCGCAGGATTCGATCCCATGCGGGATACACAGCGACGCGGTCGGCGCTGAGGAGGACGGCATCTCCCGACACCAGGGCGAGGCCGTTCAGAACGAGGCCGGAGTAAAGAGAACCCTCCACCCCAGCCAGCCTCAGACCCGGAACGGAGGACTCGCCATACCGATGCGCCAGAGGGGTTATCAGCACCCCTGCTGGTCCCCAGACAAGCCACGCGGAGAGCAGCAGAAAAAGCGCTGCAACAATGGCACAGACACGGGAAAGCACCGCACGAACCGGTTTTGCCAAAGTCATAACAACCAACCTCAAATTATACTAATCGAAATTGACGCACTCACACGCCACCTAGATTCGGTCACGGGTGAGACACTCCTTCCGTCACGACGAAATTGAAACTCAAGGCCCAAAAGAATGAGTCTCAAAAATCAAATCGCAAAAGCCTCATTGTGGATAAGTGAATAAATCCTGAATTTAACCGCAAAACCTCCTCTTGTTTTTGGATTACTGTGTGTAAATAGACGATCTCAAAAACAAAAAACGTAAAACTCAAACGTAAAAATAAAGTATAACACTTCTTTTTTTATTTTAACACTATCGCCGCTGCTGCCAAAACCGCAGGTAAATTTAAGGAAACGCTGATTAAGCCCTTGTGGGGCTCCGCCCCGTGCCCCGCTTAGGGGGTCTCAGATCAAGGTCCTGGGGCTAGACAAAATCTTCCTTTGTAGGCTAATGCAGGCTAAAATATATTTAACCTGTAATGAGGAAATAGTTTGAAACTACGAGCGGAAAATTTTGTGGATATCCACTCTACGACAGCAGGGGAAGACGATTTTCAAAGTCAATACTTCACCTCCTGAAAAAATGGACACAGACAGTGACTGGCCGCTCAGCGTCAAAACGAGTTGCGTCTTTGCAAAGATAAGTTTACGTGCTCTATTGGCCGCATTTATTTGTGCTTGTACAAGTGACCGGCACACATAACCATTTGGTCAGTGAAAAAAACCAGGTCCACGCAGCGAAAGGAATCCCTTAGTTCGGGGTAGAAACCTGTGAGTTGTTGTGATGGTGGCGGGACCCAGAATCGAACTGGGGACACACGGATTTTCAGTCCGTTGCTCTACCATCTGAGCTATCCCGCCTTGTTAAGTTAGAATTTAAAACCCTTTAAAATGGCGG
>JAITGX010000090.1 GCA_031280275.1 Synergistaceae bacterium | reverse complement strand
AAATATAGATATTGGACTTCTTTATAGTATCGATGATGTAGGGGGTGCTGTTCGAGAGAGGCTTGAATGGCCGGTCAGGAAGAAAGGTTATCTTTTTTACGCGACGGATAGTATCAAGGAAACGCTGATTAACCCCTTGTGGGGCTCCACCCCACCCCCCGCTTATGGGCCGTTGGCCCCAAAGAACCCCATTAATCAGTGCTTCCTCAACACGCCCCCTCTTTCCGCAGATACATTGTATTTTTATAAAGTAAGCGATGACGCCATTTGGGGTCATGTTCCTTTTAGATAGAAATATGATTTTATTCATTAATGGGAAGGGTCTTGTTATAGTTCCGGGAGGCATTGACTCTCAACGTGTATTGCCTTAGGGTAAGCTAAGGAAGCGAGGAGGATATTGACGTGACGACAAAATTATTCCGACACGCGCACATCTACACGCCTCAATTAGGGCAGTGCCCTGCGGCTGGGGCGGCTCAGGCGGAGGTGGCGGAGTGGCGGGACGGCTCCATTTTAGTGGAGGGTGGGCGCGTCGCCGCCGTGGGAGCAGCTCAGGACGTGGAAGTCAAGGTATCGGGAAAAAACATCGATGAGGAGCACGATCTGGAGGGCGCAACGGTCATTCCGGGCTTCGTTGACCCCCACACCCACGCCTGCTTTGCAGCCATGCGCGAGGGGGAGTTCTCCATGCGCCTGGCGGGCAAACCTTACCTGGAGATTCTGAAGGCGGGCGGGGGCATCCTTTCCTCCGTGCGGCACGTGCGCGCGGCCTCTGAAGAGGAGCTGTTCTGCTTCTCGCGCCGCCTGCTGGAGACGACGCTCCACTATGGGACAACCACAGTGGAGATCAAGAGCGGCTATGGACTGGACACGGAGACAGAGCTGAAAATGCTGCGCGTCATTGCCCGTCTGGGCCGGGAGACACCCCAGACGGTGGTGCCCACCTTCATGGGGGCCCACGCCGTGCCGGAGGAGTACCGGGCGGAACCCATCAAATACGTGACGCTGCTGGAAAACGAGATGTTGCCCGCCGTGGCGGAGCAGGGCATAGCCAAGTTTTGCGACGTCTTCTGTGAGGAGGGGATTTTCTCCGTTGAGCAGAGCCGGAAAATCCTGCAAAAGGCGCGCACCCTGGGCATGGGTCTGAAGCTTCACGCCGACGAGGTGTACGACTTGGGCGGGGCCTCCCTGGCCGGGGAGTTGAAGGCCACCTCCGCTGAGCACCTGCTGGCGGCCTCCGATAAAGGAATCGCGAAATTGGCGCAGGGTGGGGTGGTGGCGGTTCTGCTGCCCGCTACGGCCTACAGCCTGAAGAAATCTTTTGCCCGCGCCCGCGTCATGATCGACAAAGGGGTTCCCGTGGCGCTGGCCACGGACTTGAATCCTGGCTCCTGCTTCTGCCAGTCCATGCCCTTTGTGGTGAACCTCGCCATCCTGGGCATGAACCTGACGCCGGAGGAGGCCCTCACGGGTGCGACACTGAACGCGGCCTGGGCCGTCGGGATGGAAAAAGAAGTTGGAAGTCTGGAACCTGGAAAAATGGCCGACTTCATCGTGCTGGACGGGGAGACCCCTGCCGTCTTGGCTTACGCCTCCGGTGTCCGCCCTATCCGCTCCGTTTGGAAAGGAGGTGAAGGGCAAAGTGCGGGCGCTTGACAAGAACGACGTGACTCAGACGTGTCCGATACACTGGTTGCTTTGAGAGCCGGAAGAGAGATATAATGAAAAAAAACGCGGGGGGTTTCCCTGCGGAGAGTTTGCTTTTGTTTTAAGGGAGGGTGCGACAGGTGGCGCAGGAAAAGCATTTTTTCCAATCGGAAGCTGCGGAGCTTCTGAAGATGATGATTCATTCCGTTTACTCCAACAAGGAAATTTTTTTGCGGGAGCTGATCTCGAACGCTTCCGATGCCCTGGACAAACGCCGCATTGAGGTGCTGTCCAGCGACGAATACGGGGAGTACGAGCCCCGCATCCGCCTCACGCGCGACAAAGAAAAGGGAACGCTGACTATCCTTGATAACGGCATCGGCATGAACCGCCAGGAGATCGTGAGCTACATCGGCACCATCGCCAAGTCTGGAACGCGGGAGTTTCTGGACGCCGCGAAACAGGACGGGGGCAAAGACGGCCTCTCGACGGGCGAAATGCTCATCGGCCAGTTCGGGGTGGGGTTCTACTCCGCCTTCATGGTCGCCGACAAGGTGGAGTTGGTCTCCCGGCGGCTGGGTTCCTCGGAAGCGTGGAAGTTTGAGTCCTCCGGCGACGGTTCCTACACCCTGGAAGAGGCAGCCCTGCCGGAGTGCGGCACGTCGGTGAAGCTCTGCCTTCGCCAGCCGGGCAGCGGGGACGAAGATAAGGAAAAAGATTACACGGACGAGTGGACGCTGCGCGGCATCGTGAGGAAGTACTCCGATTTCATCGCCTACCCCATCGTGATGAACTGTTCGAAGCAGAAGGACAAGCAGGAGACCATGGAGGACGAGGTGATCAACTCCCAAAAGGCCATCTGGTGCAAGGCCGAGGCAGAGGTCACGGAGGACGAATACCGAGAGTTCTACCGGCACCTTTCCCACGACTGGCAGGAGCCCCTGACCCGGATCACCCTCAACGCCGAGGGCTCGGTCAACTTCCGGGGGCTGCTTTTCATCCCTCGGCAGGCCCCCTTCGACCTCTTCATGAATGAGAAAAGCGGGGGGCTTAGCCTTTACATTAAACGCGTTTTTATCATGAACGACTGCAAGGACTTAATTCCCAGTTACCTGCGCTTCGTCAAGGGCGTGGTGGATTCCGAGGATCTGCCTCTCAACATCTCGCGGGAGATTTTGCAGGAAGACCCGCGGGTGCGCGTCATGCGCCGCAGCACGCTGCGCAAGCTTTTCGCCGCCCTCCGTAAAATGCTGGAGAACGAACGCGAAAAGTACGGAGGGTTCTGGACGGCCTTCGGTAAGGTGTTCAAAGAGGGTGTCGTCCACGACGAGGAAAACACGGAGACGATTCTGGAATTGTCCCTGTTCTATTCCACTCACGGGTCTGGGCAAGGCGCCGAGGATGAACGTACCACGCTGGATGACTGCAAAACCCGCATGAAATCCGACCAGGAGGGGATTTACTACCTGGTGGGACGAAACCTGTCCCTCCTGAAAAGCTCTCCGAAATTGGAGGCTTTTTCGGAAAAAGGCTATGAAGTGCTGCTGCTCACGGATCCCGTAGATGAGGTTATAATGTCTCATACGCAGGAGTACAAGGAGACGAAGTTTATCGACGCGGGAACGGGGCAGGCTGCGTCAGAGGAGGAGCGCAAAGAGGCGGAGAAGCGGCTGGAGACCCTGGCGGGCGACTTCACCCCGCTGAAGGAGAAGATCACGGGGGCGCTGAGCGGCGTGTTGAGCGACGTGCGGCTTTCCGCGAGGATGAAGTCCTCACCGGCGTGTCTGGTGGGAGATGAGAACGCTATGTCCCTGCAAATGGAACAGCTCATGCGCGCTATGGGGCAAGATATCCCCCCGGTCAAGCGTATTCTGGAGGTCAACCCGGAGCACCCCGTGGTCCGGAAACTGATGGATTTGGCCAAGGCGGGCGACGAAAAAGTTGGGGAATTCGCCGAGGTTCTGTACGATCAAGCCCTGATCCTGGAAGGCGCTTCCATCGCCGACGCGGGACGTTTCGCACACCTTCTGGCGAAAATCATGGGGCAAGCCCTGGGAATGGAACAAGGTTGAACGGGAGGGACCCGGCAACCCCCAGACAGAGCTTCACAAGGGAAGCGGCGGTTCCCTGTATTACAGATCGGCACAAATTCCGGTGGGGGAGGCGACGGTCATAGGTGAGCAGCGGAGGGAGCCGATGGATGGCTCCGCGCAAGAGGGGACGGGGCAGGATTTCGTCCCGCAGTACAACACGACGTCGAAAGAGCGATACGTGGACACGACGAAGACCGATTTCGAGAAGGTCCTTGACGAGCTTGCCCATATCAGCATGGATGCGCTTTCGTGGGACATTTTGAGAATGACGCAGAAGCACTTCGGCGACACGGAGGAGAACAACGCGCGCAAGCTGGAAGCCTTTCTGGGCGCGTTTATCATTAACGCCGCCGTCGTGCTCCACGACAGGGGACTTGGGGAGGTTGCCCGGAGGAAACTGGAACAGGCGAAGGTGATTTTGGACGCCAAGGAAAAGTTGTCGAGCGAGGTCTCAGCCATTCAAGCTAAGGTAGAAGAAAGCGCCATCGACGTCTCCGACGTGCTGGGGCTCTTCGACGAGCGCTGAGGGGCTACATTCCAGAGGTGATGACGATCTCAGCGCTCTTGATTCCCTTGATTGTGCCCAAAGCCTCAACGAACGCCCGGACGCGCGACGCATCACCTCGCAGGACGACACACTCCAAACAAGTGTCGTGATCGGCGTGAACGTGGGTCGTACAGACGACCAGTTCTCCGTGATCGTGTTGAAGTGCCGTCAAGTCCTTGGTGATGGTGGAGGAGTGATGGGCGTATATCAGGGTCACGGTGCCGTACACTTGTCCGTCCTCCTCCCGCCACCGCTCTTCCGCGATGTGACGCCGCATCAGCTGGCGTATCACGTCCGACCGGTTGTCCTTGCCGGCCCGCTCCAAACGCCGGTCGAATTCCTCCAGCACGTCTCCTGGGACGGTGACGCCAAACCGGACAAGTTTCCCCCCCATATCGCCCCCCTGCTATTGCCTTCTCCGCCCGGACTCCATCCTAGCGCGGGGCCGTTCGGCTCTCGCGGAGCTTCTCGTAACAGAATATTCCCCCACCGCCGAAAAGCACCGTCAGCAGGAACCACCCCAGCAGCTTCGCTATGATCTCGAAAATGAAGCTGGCGAAGGTGTACAGGAGTCCCAGCGTGCAAATGAGCATCGGGGCGAAAATCAAGAGCAAGATTCCCTTGTCCTTGACGTCGCCGCGATACCACTCCGCGAGGATGGACCTGAAGCCCCTTAACATATTGGCTGGCCAGAAATACCTCAACAACTGCAACAGAAAATCGCGCGGCATGCCGTTACCTCCAATCTCATACTGACGCTCAATTAACATGACGTAAAGCTCTTGCGACAAGAACAGTTTATCATAAATGTTCTAAAATACTTTTTACTTCCCCAGTCTCAGCCGCCAGATGATGTTGTAAATCATGGGGATGATGTAGAGCGCTAGGACACCGCCGCCCGCCAGGCCGCCGGTCATGACGATGGCCATGGGGGCCTTGAGCTGTGAGCCCTCTCCGCCGGAGAACATCATGGGAACCAGAGCCACCAGCGTCGTGAAGGTTGCCATGAAAATAGGACGGAAGCGCGTGCGGCAGGCCTCGATGATCGAGCGCCGGTAGTGGATTCCCCCGCGGCGGCGCATTTCGGCGTAGTCCAGAATGACGATGGAGTTGTTCACGGTGATTCCCACCATCATGACGATGCCCAACAGGGCGAACACGGTGAAGCTGCTGTTCGTGACAAGCATCATGGGGATGATACCCGCACCCGCCAGGGGCAGCGTCGCCATGACGATAAACGCGAACACCCAGGACTCTAACAGGCCCGCCACCATCAGGAAGGTGATGCCCACGGCCAAGCCCAGTACGGTCAGCATCATACCGTAGTTCTCGTTGATGTTGCGGATGTCCCCGCCGTAACTGATGCGGTAGCCCGGCGGCAGGGGAATCGCCTTGAGTTTTGGTTCTAATTCCCGCATAATCTCTCCCACGGAAGCCCCCCGGCCTGTGTTGGCGTCCAGCGTCACCTTGCGCTGCCTGTCCTCCCTGTTAATAGCGGTGGGGCCCGTCCCCGGCCGAACCTCCATCAGGTCGTCCAACGGCAGGAACCCCCGCGGGGTCCACACAGGAACCCCTACCATCTTCTGAACGTCCTTCGTCCAGCTTCGGGGAAGTTTCACCAGGATGTCGTACTCCTCCCCGCCCTCACGATATTTCCCCGCCTTGTAGCCCGTCAAGTAGCCGTTAACCTCCGCCGCCACTTCCCCGAAGGAAAGCCCCAGTCTGCCCAAGCGCCGGTAGTTGGGGTAGAAACGAACCTCCTCCCGCCCCATCTTCCAGTCGGATTGCACGTCCATGACCCCTCGCGTCCCGCGCATGGCGGTCATGACGTTCTCTGAGATGCGGTTCAGCTCGTCCGTGTCCGTTCCAATGACCGAGATGGAAATGGGCTTGCCGTACCCGCCCATGCCGATGCTGCTCACCGCGGAGACGGCCACGTCCGCGTCGGGCAAGGCCGCGAAGTGCTGCCGCCACTCCGCCACCAAGTCAAAGGCGGAACGCCGCGCCTTTTCGTCCTCAAGCAGGTAAACATAGACCGCACCGGCGTTGACTCCGCTTAAACGCCCGCCTCCCACCCGCGCACGGTAGAAACGGACGTCGGGGAATCGGCGGACGTAAGCTTCAATTTCTTTAAGAAGCTCGTCAGTGTTTTTAAGAGAGGCCGTACTGGAAAGCTCCACGTCGATGTTGATTCGCCCCTCGTCCTCCCGCGGCATAAAGTTGAAGCCGATAATGGAAAGCCCCCGAAAGCTTGCCCAGCACAGCCCAGCGACGACGAGTACCGTGACGAGAGGGTGGCGTATGCAGCCTTTGCTTAGGGCCAGATGCAGTCTCTTGAGTTCCTCGAAAAAGACCTGCCACCAGCCCGTGACGGCTCGGGTGAAAAGCGGCAGGGGCTGTCCGGGTTTGCCGCCTAGGTACGCCGCCACCATTGGAGTCAGAGAAAAAGCGGAGTAAAGCGACACCAGCGTCGTGAACACGACGGTCAGGGCAAACTGGTTAAACATCTGCCCCAGCATGCCGCCCATGAAAGCGATGGGGATGAAAACGCCCAAGTTCGTGCCCACGCTGGCCAAGACGGCCACGACGATCTCCGCCGCGCCTCGCTCGGAGGCCTCCAGCGCGTCGCAGCCCATTTCCCGATAGCGATAAATGTTTTCTAAAACGAGAATGGCATTGTCCACCAGCACGCCCACGGAGATCGCCAGACCGATGCTGCTCATCATGTTGATCGTAAAGCCGTAGAGGAACTGGACAATGAAGGTTGCTATCAGCGACGTGGGAAGGGTCAGGACGGCGGCCAGGGTGGCCCCGAAGCGCTGCAGCGAGAAATAGAGCACACCCGCGGTCAGGAGTGTGGCCATCAGCATATCCGAGATGACGTTCTTAATAGAACCATCGATGTAGGTGCTGTTGTCGAAAATGACCTCGAACCTCATTCCCTCGGGCAGGGAGGGCTGAATCAGCTCCATCTCCCGGTACACCTGTTTGGCCAGGACCACCACGTTGGCGTTCGGCCGGGCCACTAGGTCCAGCGTCACGGTGGGCTTGCCGTTGAAGCGCGACAGCCGCCGCTCCTCCTCCACCGTGTCCCTGACCTCGCCCAGATCTCCCAGGGTAATGCTGGAACCGTTCGCGAGAGTTAAGGGAATGTTCTCCAAAGAGGCGGGGTTCTCGGCCTGTCCCGTGAAGCGAAGAGATATCTCCTTGGCCCCTGACGCGATCTGCCCGGCGGGCTCGTTACGGTTGGAACTCTGGATCATGCCGGCCAGACGGGTGATGCTGAGGTTGTGGGCCTTGAGGGAAAGGGGATCGACCTCCACGTGAATCTGCCGGTCAAGGCCGCCGATAACCTCCGCCGTGGCCATGCCGAAGATCTGGGTCAGACGCTTGGACACCTGCTCCTCAGCGATATCGCGCACCCGCGAGGTGGGTAGGTCGGAGATGGCCACCAGGGTCATGAAGGCCCGCGCGTTGATGTCGAATTTAACGATAGAGGGATCTCTCGCGCCGTCGGGCAGAGACAGGGCGCGCACTTGGGTGGCGATGTCCATGGCGGCCTGACTGTTATCCACGTCGTTTTCCAATTCCACCACCACCACCCCGCTGCCGCTGCGGGCGAAACCGCGGATGGTCTTCACGCCCTCCACCCTGGCGATGGCGTCTTCAAAGGGTTTTACTAAGGTGGACTCCGTTTCCGGAGGGCCCGCCCCCTCATAATCGGCGCGGACCATGACCACCGGAATGTCCATTTTGGGCAATAACGCCACGCCCATATGAAGGTAGGAATAGGAGCCTAAAAGGATCAATATTAACGTGATGACGGTCGTCAAAACCGGCCGTCTCACGGAACCGCGTATCAGCCACATGGCTTTTTACCGACCTAGCTTTGGACGGATTCCGTGTCCTGAAGCCAGATCTTCGCGCCGTCGTACATGCGGTCCGCCCCTTTGAGGACGACGCTCTCGCCGCTGGAAAGTCCCTTCAGGATGTGGGTCTGCCCCTGACTGTTGGTGCGCCCCTTCTGGACGACGCGCTCTACCGCCGTGTCCCCGGAGCAGACGTAGACCTTCGTCATGCCGTCGTTTTCGAGGACGCTTTCATAAGGCACCACCACAACAGCGTCGTCGTGCTCAATGCGGATTTGAGTCTCCACAGAGGCCCCCACCCGGAGCTGCGTATCCTCGCCGTTACGGAGTTCCACGTCAAGAACCACGTTGTAAAGCCCCGTTAGGGTGTTAGCCATGGGGTCCACCCGCTTGACGGCGGCCGTGTTCCACTCGCCAGAGGGGCTTAAATAGCGCGCTTTTTCCCTGTTCTTGACCATAGAAATGTAGCGAGGAGAAAGGTCGATGGCGATCTCGAAGCGCTTGGGATCACCGATGACGAAAAGGGGTTTTCCCGCGCTGACCAGAAGGCCTATCTCCGCGTCGCGCTGCATAACGACGCCATCAATGGGAGAGACCACCTTGTGGCGCGCCAGCTCCGTCTGAAGCTGCTGTAAGGACGCACCCGCGTCCCGGTACTGGGAGAAGACGCTTTCCACCTCCTGCTTGCTGGAACCGCCCGCTTTTTGCAGTTCCTTAGTGCGCTCATACTTCGAAGAAAGCTCGCTGAAGCGTGCTTGGGCGGCTTGAACCTTTTCGAGGGCCTTCTGGGAGTCGAGGGTGGCCAGCACTTGACCTTTTTTGACCGTGTCCCCCACCTCGGCGGAGAACGAGGTCACGTACTCAGCCTGCGAGGCGTAGACCTCCGACAGGCCGGAAGTGCGCACCGTGCCGTAAAGGGGCAGCCAGTACTCCCAAGGCGCGTACTCAACGCGCCAGCTTGTGACCGGCATTCCGTAGCGCTCGCGAATGGCCGAGATACTTACGGCCTCCGAGGGCGTTGGAGGGTTGGATATCCGCCAGCCCATCAGGCCCGATGCCCCTACCAGCAAGAGGATAATGACTACTTTTGCCGCGCTTGATTTTTTTTTCATCCGGTATCCGCATCTCCCTGCGGGAGGGGGGGCAAATCTCCCCTCCGCCCTGAATTTAAGTCACACGCATTATACTCGCGCCGCGCAAAATACTTTGCGGCTCGTAATGAACAATTCCTAAAAACTTTCTAAAATAACCCTAAAAAAACAGGTACCTGATGATGATTACAATCACAATGAACGCCGCAAAACAGATTCCGAAGAGGACGAGGTTGTCCACGTTGATGGTGATGACCGCCTTCTTCGAACCCCCTCCCAACGCGCGCAGACGCAGGTCCCTGGTAACGGAGATCACCCCCTTGACCTCCTCGTTGATCTCCAAAAGCACGTAGGTCTTTTCGTCGTCTTTCTTCTCGATGGCGCACACTGGAAACACCGCCGGCTGGTCCGTTGAGTCCAAAAACTTCTGCACCAGTTCCGAGGCTCCGGCCCCGGCCTGTATTCTGACCTCCAGCATGTCACCCAGTTTCAGCTCGGAGACGGGCTTGCCGTATACCGGATCGATGACGGGCAGGCAGTTGATCAAAGTTCCAGCGAAGGATTTTTCTCCTCCTTCTTCCATCGTGACCTTCGTGATCTCTGAGTTTTCCGACTGCCCCTCGCCCGGCGCCAACCCTGCGTTCACCATGTCCTGGCGGGAGAGGCGCTCGTAGGCCAGCTTCAGTTCCAAAAAGCAGTGCGTCACGCGCTCGAATCCGTTACGGATACTCTCGCCGACGGCGTCCAAGTTGGGGGCTGCGTCGGTGTTCTTGCCCAGCTCCACGCGGGCGGTGGCTGAAAAACTCTCGATGAGCGAGTTGACCAGCTTCTCCCCCAGGGGTTTTTCGTAAACCCCCATGCTGGGTATGACCTTGTTGAGGCCCCTCCACCCCATGGTCACGTCGATGGGGTTGCCGGAGAGCATCCGCGTCACCCAGAACACGTTGTCCATGGACTCACCCGTGGCTCCGTTGAACAGGAAGCAGAAAGCCCCCCAGATGTCCCCGCGCTTGGGCGTGTAGAAGTAGCCCTTCAGCGCCCCATAGTTTTGAAGCGCCTCGCCCAGAGGAGCGGGGGGTTCCTGACCTTGACCCGCCAAAGGCTTCTGTCCTTGACTGTTTTCCCGGGTGTCCCGCACTTGACCGTTTTGACCGTTCGGCATAGCTTTTCGCTCCTTCACAAGAACCTGATTTAGAACCTTCGCGAAATTCTGGGGCGTCTCCCCGCGATTTCCGAAACCAGAAACTTTTTATTTATTATAAACCATTCTCATTATATTTTCTTAACGCCAGATTCCTGCTGCGCACCCTTCTCCAACGCCCCAGCGTCTTGAAAAAAGCGAAAATCCCCGCTCGCGCAGGGATTTTGGGTAGGTTAGGTCGTGTTTTAAAATTAATTACTCCAACAAAAAACCACCGTTTTTAGGCACTTTTTTTTAAAAAAACTTAAGCTCTTGTGCAGCTCTGCTCCACGCCGTGATTAGTTTCTTTTTCATTTACTATTCTTTGATTTTTGTATATATATAAAATTCTGACCAACTTGTATTTTGAGGGTCATTTTCATTATGGGGATATTTATTAGGTATATGTTCTAATAATGCCCACCCTTTTATTTTTTCTTCTATATATTTGGTGAATTTACGAGGTTTTACATGATAGCTTATTTCATCATCATAATCACAAGCATATATTATCACAAATTTCGTTGATGTTCGAAACAAACATTCCATATATACTTCAAAAACACTATTTTCGATTAAATGATAAATAACATCCAATGATAAAACAAGATCAGCGTTGTCAATAATATTATACCCCCCCCCCCCATTTAATAAACGAAATGTTTTTGTGTTGTCTCCTTTAAAACGTTTTTTACATAAAGTTATCGCTGTTTCGCTAACATCAAATCCTGTATATTTTTGATAGTGAGCCAAAGATAACTGATTCCCATCACCGCATCCAAATTCTATAACAGTCTGAACACAGTTCTCTTTTACAAAATTATTAATAATTTCAGCTTTAAATTCAGCAAGTTTGTTGTATGAACCTGCCCCTGAATTACCTCCCTCCGCATATCTGCTTTCCCAATATTCCCTCGAACCAGGAAATTTTCTCAGGTATCGTCTGACAAGCATGATAATTCCATAAGGCAGGCAAACCATAACGATTTTTTTCAGTATTTTAAACATCATACACCTCCAAAAGAGGGGCTTTTTTATTCCCCGCCGCACCCACCATGATCGTGGTTTCTATTTGCTGAAGCGCTCCACTCCATTTGCAAAGCTCAATAA
>JAITGX010000022.1 GCA_031280275.1 Synergistaceae bacterium | reverse complement strand
AAAAATCCAGCTTCACGGCCATGTTTTCGACGATCGCCTCAATGACGAAATCCGCCCTCTCGAAGTCTTCCATATTCATGGTATAAGACATGCGAGAAAGCGTTTCGTCTGACTGCGCCTTGTTTATCCTGCCCTGTTCGATGAGAGCGCGCTGGTTAATAGCGACGAGTTCCCGCGCCTTGCCGATGCCCTCCGACGCAATATCGTAAAGCGTGACGGAATAGCCCTTTCGCGCGAAGATTTGACCCATCGACGCTCCCATCAGTCCCGCGCCCGCTATGACAATCCGCTTGATCTCCGATCTCATTTTCACGCGGCCTCTCTTTAATGGTTTTGTCCTTATAAAACGGGATTCTCAAGGGCCCGCGGCCCTTGAGCGGGGTGCGGGGCAAAGCCCCGCGGGGTCTCACTCGAAATACCGCCCGACTTTCTCCGGGATGATCAGCTTCGCCTCCGTGTTGGCGACGACGTCTTCCACCGTTGCGCCGGGCCCCAGCTCGCGAAGCACCAGCCCCTCGTCTGTCACCTCGATACAGGCCATCTCGGTGATGATTTTGTTGACCTGTTTTTTGGCCGTCAGGGGGAGGGTGCATTTTTTCAGGATTTTCGGGGCGCCCTTCTGGGTGTGAACCATCGCCACAATGACCTCTTTGGCCCCAACCACCAGGTCCATGGCGCCGCCCATGCCCGGAAGGAGCTTGCCCGGCACCTTCCAGTTGGCCAGACTCCCCTCCTCGTCCACCTCCATCGCCCCCAGAACGGTGGCCTGCACGTGACCCCCGCGGATAATGCCAAAGGAGGTGCAGCTATCGAAGAAGCAGCCGCCCGGCAGGCAGCTGGCGTAAACACCGCCCGCGTTCACGAGTTCCGGGTTCTCCTTGCCCGGTTCGGGCGAGGGCCCCATGCCGAGCATCCCGTTTTCCGACTGGAGAATCAGGCTGACGCCCGCCGGCAGGTAATTGGGCACCATCGTCGGAAGCCCGATGCCTAGGTTGACCACGTCCCCGTCGTGCAGTTCCTGCGCTACCCGCTTGGCGATGATATCTTTCGCATCCATTAAACATCACCCTTTCGCACGATGTAATCGACAAAAATGCCCGGAGTCATGACGTTGTTGGGATCAATCTCCCCCACCTCCACCAAACTGCCGGCCTCGCAGATCACCAAGTCCGCCGCCATGGCCATCATGGGGTTGAAGTTACGCTGAGTGTAGGTGTAGACGATATTCCCGGACTTATCCACAATCGAGCCGTACAGCAGCGCCACGTCCGCCCTCAGCGGCAGTTCCAGCAAATACTCCTGGCCGTTCACGGTCATTTTCTGCTTGCCCTCTTCCACCTCGGTGCCGATGCCGGTCGGCGTCAAGAACCCACCGAGGCCGATACCGCCGCAGCGTATCCGCTCCGCTAAGGTTCCCTGGGGAATGAGCACCACCTCGGTCTCCCCCACGTTCATCTGCCTGCCTGTTTCGGGGTTGGTGCCCACGTGGGAGGCGACGATCTTCCTGAACTGCTTCTTCACGACCATTTTGCCGGCGCCCCTTTCCGGGACGCCCGTGTCGTTGCAGATCAACGTCAGGTTTTTCACGCCCTTGGCCACCAGCGCGTCAATGAGGGTTTCGGGTGTTCCATTCGCTATAAACCCACCTACCATAATTGTCATCCCATCTTTAATAAAGTCGGCTGCCTTCGCGGCCGAGATGACTTTGTCCATAGATTCCTTCCCCTTTCCATGATTTGGCTTTTGCGAGTCCGGCGGCGTCAGTTGGCGGTCCAGCCTCCGTCCACGACCAACGCGGAGCCGGTGATGGAGCTGGCCGCGCCGCTGCACAAAAACTTTGCCAACTCCGCGATAGTCGATGGCTCCAGAAGTTTTTTGATACTGGACTTCGCCAGCATGATAGTTGAAACGACTTCTTCTTCACTGATTCCGTGGGTTTTTGCTTGAGCTGCGATTTGATTGTCCACTAGGGGGGTGCGCACATAAGACGGGCAGATGGAGTTAACCGTGATTCCCAGGGGGCCGCCCTCCAGGCCGGTGGTCTTAGTCAGGCCTATAAGGCCGTGTTTGGCTGAGACGTAGGCTGATTTGAACTCCGAGGCGACCAGTCCATGAATGGAGTTGAGGTTGATGATACGGCCCCAGCCTTGGGCCTTCATCGAGGGCCACACGTATTTGGTCAGGTAAAACGGGGCGGACAGCATCAGGGCGATGATGAAATCCCAGCGGTCTTCAGGAAACTCGTCGATGGGAGAAACGGTCTGCACCCCCGCCACGTTGATGAGGATTTCCACATGGCCGTATTTTTCAACCGTGAAATCCACCAGTTCTTTGCAGCTTGCGCGTTTGCTTAGGTCCGTTTTAAAGGCAGCCGCGCCGATTTTGGAGGCTTCCGCTTGGAGCTTGTCTTCCTGCACGTCCGCCATCACGACAACGGCCCCGTCTTTCGCAAACTCCTGGGCGACGCTGAGGCCAATTCCGCTTGCGGCGCCTGTGACGATTGTTACCTTGTCCTTGATCGCCATGAATTTCCCTCCTTGATTAATAATGAAATTGCCTTGAAACCCCTCCCGCGATATAATTTATTAAATATGGCGTATCCTGTCTTTCAGCCTCCTTTGTCATTTGGCGTAAGTACTCCAAACGTACACAATGATGGCGTTTCTGGATGCGTCTCTTGCTTGAGAGAATATCACACAAAAGACGTTTTTTGCAATATGCGAGTGCAATTTGAACAGGAGGCGGGGCGACGTGGGTGAACCGGAGCTTTGGGTGTGGGGCGTGGGGAACGCGCTTCGGGGTGACGACGCCGTGGGGTGCCGTGTGGCGGGGCTTCTGATGGAGCGAGGAATGCCGGGTGTCACTGACTGCGGGGCAATGCCTGAGAACCACGCCGCGGCTCTGCGCAAGGGGAAGCCGCGCGTGCTGCTGATTGCGGACGCGGCGGACATGGGCCTGCCGCCCGGTGAGTGCCGCAGGCTCTCCCTTGGCGGTCTGAACAACGTTCTGGAGTCGACTCACGGTATTCCCTTGCCGCTTCTGCTCGCGCCCTTTGACGTGGAGATCGAAGTCTTGGGCATCCAGCCCGAAAGCCTAAAACTGGGCGCGCCCCTCACCGACGCCGTGGAGCAAGCCGCCCTTCGCGTCGCGGAACTGATCCAGCGCGGCCAATGGCGGAGCATACGAAAAGAGTAAGAGCCTGTTTAAAATCTTTACAACCTAGAATAGCTTGCTGCGCAATGAGGACAAAAAGGGAAGCCGAAGCCCCCCCTTTCTTTACTGCCTTTCGCCGTTGAACTAGAACGTTACCTGCGTGCGGAAGCGAATCTGTCCGGGGTCGCGCAGGGATATCAGATTGTTGTTGTCGTCGTAACCCCAATACCACTCATCGCTGAAGGCAACCTGCTCCCAAGACAAACCAAACAAAACGTTCGGGTTGTACTGATAAGTCACGCCGACACCATACTGGGTTATAGTGCCGTCCTGCCAGTTATTGTTCCCATCCAAACTAACGTTAGCAGCGGTAGCGTTCCCGAAGTACCCGAAGGTGGCCCACCTCTCGTTCCACTGCTGCTGGGCCGCGATACGCCACAGGTTGAGGTCGTAGCCCACTACCTTGCTTTTGCCGCTGATAGCACCCTCAAGTTCCCTGCTCGCCCAGTCGTAGTTGTTGAACAGAGCTGCTGTACCCGAAGGCATGTAGAAGCCCCGGTTAACTTGGCTGTACTCCAGCCACAGACTGGTGAACTTCAGCATGTCCTGCTTCACGTCGATGACAGCCCGCCAAGCGGTAGCACTGTCGTTGTAGTCGGTGCTGACGCCAGCTGGCACACCCGCCGGCGCTTCCAGGGAAACGCTCTGCATGTAGTACATTCCCTTCAGGCCCAGGTTCTCGTTCCAGTTAAAGCGAAGACCCGCAAAGGCGGTGTAGAGGGAGGAAAGCTCCTGCGCGTTACCAAGGAAATTGGTGGAATCATGATCCTCCCAACCGTATGGTACATAAAAATCCTTTGCAGCAGAATCGTCACCCAAGAGATACTGGATACCCGCATCAAAACCGAACCGCTCCGAGAACTGAAGCTGACCTGCCGCGTAGACTTCCCAGAAACCAAGCTTGTCGGTGGTAACGGCAGTGCCGACAGGATTAACGCCGGTTTCCGCCTCATACTCGGAGTGAGTCGCGTAGAACCAGAGGGTACCCATTCCAAAGGTCTTTTTGAGGCCAATGCCGTCCAGCACGCGGTCGTACAGCCAGGAGTCCGTGCCCATGGTCATGTGCTTGCTGAACGGGTTCGCGCCGCTGTCAAGGAAGTAAGGGGCCTCCACCGCGTCATAGACCTGACGGCCCACGGTCATTTCCGCACCCCACCACACCGGGAACTCCGCGTAGAAACGGGTGAACTGCACGCCGCCCCTCGGCCCGCCCCCATAAGGATCGCCGTTGCTGCCCTCAATACGGGTGAAGAAGTGAATGCTCTCGTCCTCGCCGAACCAGCGCTCCACGAAGAGCCGCGCTCTTGCCAGAGGTGAAAAAGCGACCGTCTCCAGCCCCTGTGTCGCGCTTCCTATTCCTGGTAGGGGAATTACGCTTACCCCATCGCTCAGAAGGCTCCTCCCCCACGGCGCGTTGCTGTTAGTAACCTGAGTCAGATCCTGGCGGAGAACACCTGTGATTCTCCATCCGCCCAAGCGGCTCTCGATAGCGCTGACGCGCACGTCCAGCTCGTCAACCTTGACGCCCAGAGCATCCAGTTCGTCTTTGAACTCCACGACCAGCTTTTTGAGCATCTCGCTGTCCTGCTTGCTGGCCTTGCTGAGGTCAACCAAAGCCAGGGCGCGGGCCAGAGCGGAGGCCATCTCGTAACGGGTGGTGGGCTGTTTGCCCTTGTAGGTGCCGTCAGGATAGCCGGACAAAACACCCTTCGCCGCCAGCTGACCGATGGCGTCGTAGGCCCAGTGGTTCATCGGCACGTCCAT
>JAITGX010000001.1 GCA_031280275.1 Synergistaceae bacterium | reverse complement strand
GCCGTCTTGGTGGTGGACGGCAGCGTGTTCACGCGGTCTTCCAACCTCATCGGCGAGTCCTACAACAACGAGATCATCAAGGGCGTGACCCTGGACGTGAAGGGGTCCGGCAAGGTGGAACTGGACGTCTTCCTGAACGCGGAGACCGCCATCACGGCGATACAGGACTTCCTAACCGCCTATAACGATGTTTTGGGCTGGATCAACACGCGCATGACGGAAAAAGAAGTGGACACGTCCATAAAAGCCACGCTGGACAGTGACGACTTCCGCATGAAGTGGGGGCTCCTGAACGGTAACTCCCTGCTCCGCGGCTCGAAGAACACCTTGCGCCGTCTGACGTCGCAAGTCTACACTCCGCCCTTCACGCAGCGCACCTCACGAGGCTCGGTGTGGGGGACGAACTCCTTGGGGCACCTGATCCCCATCGTCACCGCCCCCGCCTACCAGCCTCCCTCGGAGACCTTCAGCATCACCGCGGACGGGCGCACGCTGATCGCCAAGGTTGACCCAGGCCAGACTCTGGCCGATGTCGTGGCCAACATCAACAATCCAAACTGGAACCCTACGGTTGACAGCAACCCCGCTACCGCCAAGAATCCCCTGTTCTACGACGAGAACGGGGTGCTTTACGGCGTTCCCCTTGCCAGGGCCAAGGTAGGGCCCAACAACACCTTGGTTGTCGAGACGATGGACTCCGCCAAGCCGGTGACGCTGGGGGGCTCGACCTCTATCCTGTCCGCGCTGCAGATCAATTTCGCGTACACGACTCTCTCCCAGGTGGGGATAAAACTGCCCTCTTACGGGGCGGCCACGGAAGAGGCCAAGATCGGTACCTTGGAGTTCGACACGAACACGTTCATGACGGCCATAGAAAACAACCCGCAGGACTTGGCGGCTCTGATGACAACCTTCGCGGGGCAGATGGACACCTACATGAACGATATGCTGAGGGCCTCGCAGAAGGAGGTCGCGCCGGGCATAACCACCACCCAGGGCGCGGTAGTCCGTGAAATGGAGGCCATCGACCAGGAAATCCAGCGGATCGACAAGTACCTGGCGGAGTTCGACAGGCGTTTGGAGATGAAGCGGTCAAGTCTTTTCGATCGGTTCTCCAAGGCGGAGACCAACCTGGCGAAGCTGATGGAGCAGGCGAACTGGCTGGCGGGCGTCACGTCGCAGCTGCAGTCCGCGGGCAAATAAGGCGGCACATATATTCAGAAAAACCAGAAAATGGCGGGTCGTGGAAAGGAAACACGCCCGCTTTTTGCGGAAAATCGTTCAGCCAATGAGTCTACCTCGCGCAAACGCCCATTTTCTCCCGTCACGCAAGCGGCCATTAGGAGAACACTGGGAGAACACTGATTAATGGGGTTCTTAGGGGTCTGAGGCCTCTTGAGGTCCAAGACCCCTAAGCGGGGCGTGGGGCAGAGCCCCACAAGAGCTAAATCAGCGTTTCCTTAGGGCAGGGAGCTTGCCCCCCGCTTGCGGACAAGGACGGTCTTGTAGCCGTCAGCGCCGTGGTCGAAGCACTTCTTAACGCGGCTGATGGTGGCGGTGCTGGCCCCCGTCTGCGCCGCGATCTGGGGGTAGGTTTTCTCCTCACTCAAAAGCCGCGCCACTTCCAGCCGCTGGGCTAGAGCCTTGATCTCCCCAATAGTGGCCACGTCCTCCAGAAAATTGTACATCTCCTCCATCGTTCCCAGCGCCAAAAAAGCTTCACACAGCTTGTCCGTCAACGCGTCCATCCACTTTCTCGCCATAACTGCTCCTCCTTATTTGTCTTGCCGCCGTTTCCCATTCGCGGCGATTACCCATCCGGGGCCGCCGCAAAGCCCGTTTCGATTTATAGCAGCTCGCGATTTCGTGCGCCGTACAATTTATGATAAACTCTTTATAAGTAAGCGATTCATGTCATATTGATTTCCGACATGAAAGTTGAAACAAGATATCGGCGTTTACAGCGGTGAAGAAGCACAAGAATAAAGAGCCGAATGTCGATAGTATACATGAAATACATGAAAAACGCGCGGCGGAAATTACTGTGAGGCCGATTTTTGCGGAAAATGCGTAATCGGCCGCCGTCCCGCGCAGAGGAGGGGAATACGATGAGACAAAAGGTTTGGAAGGTGGCTCTGGGAGAGCTTCTGGACGTGGAGGGCGTCGTCGCCGAGGAGGTCATGTCGAGGGACCAGGCCCTGCTCCTGCCCGTGGGGGTCAGCCTGTCCGCGCTGAAGGAGACCCAGCCGGACATCGTGTCGCTGCTTTTGAAGCACGGAGTCACCCACGTCAAGGTGAAGAGCGTCCCGGTGATAACGGCGGGGGAGTTCCGGACGGCGCTGAATTCCGTGACACCCTCCGTGGTGGAGCTGAACCCCCTGCTGACGAAGATTGCCATTCACCAGTTCGGCGCGATTTACGAGAACGTCGAGGACCGCTCCCTGCGCGAGAGGGGAATCCGCACCATGCTCACCATCGCCGCCCGCCTGCCAGGAGAGATACGCCGGACGCCGCAGATCACCCTCTCCTTAGTGGGCGCGGAGGACCGAGAGCGGGAAAGCCCCCACATCCACTCCATCAACGTGGCTCTCTTAACCGGCTACATTGCCCAAAGGCTTTTCCCCGTGCTGCCGGCCTTCGTGGAGGCGTGCGTGGTGGGAGGGCTGTTCCACGACATCGGCAAGGCGTTCTTCCCGCAGTTTTCCTGGCGCAGCGCGACGGGGAGCGGCGGCCTGTTTCCCGGCGACGCGAAGATCTTCAACTGCCACCCTCTGCTGGGGGAAAGCCTCATGAAAGACGTGGGCGTCCGGGATACTCACGTGTGCGGCGCGGTGCGGTCTCATCACGAAAAATGGGAGGGCGCCGGGGTGCCCGACCGGCTGAGGGGCGAAAACATCCCCATGGCGGCCCGGATCGTGGCCGTTGCCGACTGTTTTGAAAACCTGACCAGCAATCTGCTGGAAGACGACCCCCGCCGAAGCGACCAGGCCATATCCACGGTGATTGGCCTCACCAGCTCCGACTTCGACAGCCGCATCGTCCGGGGGCTCCTGGCCTCCATCGGCCTCTACCCGCCGGGAACGGTGGTGCTTTTGTCCGACCAGCGAGTGGGCATCGTGCTGGAGACCAAGGAACGAGACCTGCTCTGCCCGCGGGTGCTGATCTGCGCCGACGCTTTGGGACGCCGGATCGCGCCTTTTGAAACACTGAAAATCCGCAAGGAGGGGAACGTTTACATTAAAGAGGCCCTGGACGACTTCAGCCGACGCAAACTGGAACCCTACGTTCCCGCGGCAGCGGGCTGAGAGGGGGGGCGTCACGCACGTTCAGACAGCAATACCATAATTTTTACGAATTTTCACGAATAGGAGTGTGGGGAAGACTATGGATGTGAGCAGCAAGGCTTATAAGGCGATGTTAGAGCGCAGGCCCCTGAACGTGAGGGCCCTGTGGGAGAATGAGAGCGTCGGACTGGTGAGCGGACGCGATATTTACGCTGCGGCTAGGGAGCTGGGGTGCGTCATATTGGCGGCCAACTGCCGCTGTCCGCTGACGGCTAAGGGCGTGCTGCGGGCGGCTAAGAAGCTGAACTCCGCCGTTGTGCTGGAGATCGCCAAGTCCGAGGCGAGCTACTGCTACGGCAGGTTCGACAACCTCCCGACCTTCGCGGTGAAGTACTCCAAGGAGCTGGGCGATGGGGTCATCTTCGCCATGCACGTGGACCACTACGGAATCAAGGGAGCCTCCGACGTAAGCAAGGCCGTGTCCCACATCCCCATGCTGGTGGGGCAGGGGTGGACCTCCCTGGCCGTGGACGCCTCGCACCTTCCTGACTTTGAGAACCTGTGCGCAACGCGCGACGTGGCCATGAGCCTGCCCGCCTATCTGGGCCTGGAGGTGGAAGTGGGCGAGATCAAGGGCGCTGGGGAACTCTCCACGGTGGAGGAGGCGCTTTTCTTCATCGGCGGGCTCAACGCCTGGGGGGTCTATCCCGACCTGCTCGCCATCTCCAACGGCTCCCTGCACGGCACCTACGACTCCGCCAGCGGCCAGCAGGAGGGCATTGACCTGAACCGCACCCTGGAGATCGCCGAGGCGGTGAAGCCCTACGGCGTCACCATCGCCCAGCACGGTATATCGGGCACACCCCTGAACAAGGTGGCGGAGTTCCACAAGTATCAGATCAACAAGGGCAACGTGGCGACGCTGTTTCAGAACGTGGCCTTTGGCCTCAAGATGGATCCGGACACCGGCAACGCCGACCTCTCCTCAGGTGCTTACGTCAAGGAGAGCGGGCGCGGCATCAGCGACTCCCTATGGAAAAAGATCGTCTCCTGGGCGGACGGCGAAAAAATCAGCCGTAAGAGCGGTGATTACAAAAAGGCCAACCTGCCTTTCGGTCAGGCGATGATGCAGGAGTCCAGCGAGATCGTGGAGCGCGTCGTGGCCGAGACCGAGGAGTGGACCGCCCGCTTCATCAAGGCCATGAAGAGCGAGGGCAGTGCGGACAAGGTGCTGGAGGTAGTCAGCCGCCGCGCCGACCACAATGCCGCTCCGGAGCGCAGAACCGAGAAATCCCGCGCGGACTACACTCCAGACAAAGCCCCCAACAAAAAGCAAGGCGAGGGCAATTTCGACGATTAACGCGGAGGCTTGCGGGGCTCTGCCCCACACCCCGCTTAGGGGGTCTCAGACCCCAAGGGTCTCAGACCCCTAAGAACCCCATTAATCAGTACTTTCTTTGTTGTATTGATTGAGTGTTGTATTGATTGAAATATTGAAGGAGAGTGTGAAAGTGAGAAGTCGTTCGTGTGTGTTTGTGTTTCTGGTTCTTGCGGCGTTTTGGCCGCTCCAAGAGGCGGCCGCTGCAGAACCGGCGTATTACAGCGTCGTCGCGGAGGTCTTGCCGATTATGAACGCGCCGGGAGCGAAATACGTGCTCACCAACGGAGAGGTCGAGTACAGCGAGGCCGTGGAGGGCGTAGTAACCTACGGCAACCGGCTGGAACTCAGGTCCAGCAAGACGAAAGGGTGGAGCGAACTCCTCTCTCCAGAAGACGGTTCAGTCCTGGGTTACGTGGAGACAAAAGGCGTGGAGAAATTCCCGGACTACAGCGAGACCGAAACCCGGTACTGCATGGCATTGAAGGATGCCCCGGAACTGCTTCTGAACCCGAGAAAAAAGGACAAAAAAAACAACCTGTCCTCGTATGGTTATTCGCTCCTGAAGGGTGAGGTCGTGTCGGCTCGAGGCGAACGCGGCGAAATGCTGCTTTTGAGCTTTGGGACAGATTGGAGCACGGGCAGCGGCGGCGTCGGCGAGCGCTACGCCTGGGGACGGAAGAAGGACTTCATCGCCTTGGACACCTATAAACCCGACAACGGCAAGCTCGACTCCAAGTGGTTCCCGTCCAGCGTGAGAGCGGGAACCGCCAGCGAGAAAATCCCCGACGGCCTGTTCAAAAGGATAAACCAACACGGGTTCACGATAGACCCGAAGCCTGTGCTGCGTGAATACATCTCCGTGGACGACATGGCGGACTCCTACCGCGAGACCGGTGACTACGAGGTGGATTTCATCACGACGGACGTCTTTTTACACTCGTTCCACCTGATTTTCGACCACATGCTTCAGAAACTGGAACGGGTGTACCTGGCCCCCGCCCTCGGCGCCAGGCTGCACGCCGGCGTGGCGGAGCTGTCGGAGATAAGCGGCGCTCTCTCTGATGACGCTATGTCGTCCTGGGATACGGCCAACGACATGTTTTTCGTCCCACTCTCTTTACTTGAGGATTATGACGTGCAAAATCCGGACCCAGGGTTCTCCGACCGCGCCGCCGAGGAGCTGCGCCTTGTCCGCGCCGCCGAAGGTATCACGGACTCCCCGCTGACCAGGCAGAAACTGGACTACACCCTGTTCAAGCCGCGGGGGCACTACACGCTTACCCCGGAGTTCCAGCGGTATTTCCGCGCCATGAGCTACATTGGCACGGCGGAACTGCCCCTGTTTGAGGAAACGGACGGCAAAACACCCATCCTGGAGAACGTGAGGACGGCGGCCCTGATCTCGCTGGTACTGGAGGCCCAGGGAAAAAGCTGGGACGCCTTTGAGGAACCGATAAATTATCTCGTGGGAGTTCCGAACTCAGCAAACCCGAAGGCCTTCCGCGCGCTGGTGCGCAAACACATTGGGGAACCCGGCAAGGCGGAGAGCTATAAAAACCTCTCCGACGAGGCGAAACTTTTGGCTCTGGCAGAGGACATCGGTGCGGCAATAAAGGGACCGATGATTCAAAGCGTCGTCAAAATCGACAAAGCGAACTCCGATTTCGAGAACCGAGCCCCGGTTTTCCGCGTGTCGGGCAAGCGTTTTACCTGGGACGCCTACGTGATGAACCGGCTTACCTCGCCGCGTGCGGGCACGGACGAGCTGCCGAGAAACATCCCGGAGGGCACGGACGTGATGGCGGCGCTGGGCTCTAACGCCGCGGACGAGTACGCTGGAAAAAACGACGGCGTGGCCGGCTACCGGAAAAACCTGGAGAGTCTTAAAAGCGAGACGCCGGAGTATCTGTCGCGGGAAAATACCGTGTATGCGAAGTGGCTTTCAGTCTTTGCGGCGGGTTTTCAGCACTCCGGTTCAACTCAGTTCTTTTACAACGACTCCGCGTGGCGCTGGAAGAAGGTGGCCGCGTATCTAGCCTCCTGGGCGGAACTGAAGCACGACACGGTCCTCTACGCCGAGCAGAGCGCGGCTGAGATGGGCGATGGCGGGGAATACCGCGCCGGGCGTTTCGCGCCTCCGCAGCCGCGGGGCTACGTAGAGCCGGACCCCCAGGCTTTTGACGCGCTGTTGACGGTCGTGGAGGAACTGAAGGGTTTTGTCGAAAAGTACGGCATGGAGCCCGCTCCCGCGGAGGACGACTATGACGCCAGAGCCGACAGCTACAAAGAAAAGCTGAACGCCTTCGCGGGACTCCTGAAAAGCGCGCGGGACGTCGCCAAAAAAGAGGTCGAGGGGGCGGAAATGACGCCGGATGACTACAAGGCGATAAAGGACATCGCCAGAGGCTTTTGGGGAGAAATTCTCCTGCCTGGATACGGGATGTTTTACGGTGAGAACGTGGAGGAGCAGCTGAAAATGGCGTTGATCGCTGACGTGGCCACTAACGGCCGGGATATGACCGTTCTGGAAGCCGCCACAGGGACGCCGAGAAAAATTTACGTCTTCGTGAACGACAAGTCTGGCGGCGCGCGCCTGGCGCGGGGATACGTCTACTCCTACTACGAGTTCGAGCGCCCGCTTTCCGAGGGCAGAATGACCGACGAGGAGTGGAAAAAGATCGTTTACGACCCCGCCCGCGCGGAGGAACTCGAAAAATACCGTCCGGCTTGGCACGGTGAGCTTGAGAAGTAAACGTCGTCTCGCACTTTTTCTTAGGGAAGCGCTGATTAGGCTCTTGTGGGGCTCTGCCCCACGCCCCGCTTAGGGGGTCTCAGACCCCGAGGGCCTCAGGCCCCTAAGAATCCTATTAATCAGTGCTTTCTTAGTTTCGGCGCTGACCTTTCTTATTCCTTTTTTAACGGAGGTCAGCGCCGAAAGATTTGTGGAGAGGGGGTGCCGCGCCGTGCTCTCGCAAATGAACGTTATCTCAATTCCGGTTTCGTAACTTTGTCAGTTATGTCTTCGTAGATATAAAGGCGGACACGACCACTGTCTATTATTTTTTGGGGTTTGCCGAAATTTTCCTGTATTTCCTTGTCATTCCAATCATGATTCCACCAATCTCCCTGATTATTTTTCCAAGCAATTACGAAATCAAACTTGCCGGGACGATAAAATGTGTTCTTATCTATTGCCCACAACATCGGCTCCTTCGATTTAGGTCTTATTGCAGCTACTCTTTGCTCATTCATAACAAAGTTGGTTGATAATCCATTTCCATAAAACGCATATCCGTTAGATAGATTTTCAGCGCGGATAATTCTGGCTATTTCTAGTCTTTCTTTCAATGCCCAATCCATTTTGTGTCTGGATTGGCTTATTTGGCACG
>JAITGX010000053.1 GCA_031280275.1 Synergistaceae bacterium | reverse complement strand
GCGGCGGCGGCGGCGGCTGCAGCAGCGGATTTTTCAGTGCCGCTTCAGCTCTGCTGGCCTTGTTCTCACTGTTGGTCATACGGAAGAGATAGGAAGAGGCAGCAAGAAATCGGGGGGCGGAAGCCCCCTTTTTTCACGCTTGGGTTCCGTCCCCCTATCAGCTTTTTGTTGGAGCGGCTGGTTTTAAAACATACCCTAGGGGCCTGAGGCCCCTAAGCGGGGCGTGGGGCAGAGTCCCACAAGGGTTTAATCAGCGTTTCCCTAAAGCGTTATCGACCTCGCAGAGGGCTTTGAAATCCTCTAGCGTCATGCTTCCCAGATCACCTTTTGCCCGCGCGCGCACGGCGACGGTCCGCGACTCCATCTCTTTGTCCCCAATCACGATCATGTAGGGCACTTTCTGGAGCTGCGCGTCTCGTATTCGTTTGCCCAGCTTTTCGTCCCGGCCGTCGGCTTCCGTCCTCAGCCCCCAGCTTCGAAACGTCTCGATCAGCTCCTGCGCATAGGCTCCGTGCGCCTCGGCGATGGGAATCAGCTTCACCTGCACGGGCGCTATCCAAAACGGGAACGCCCCCGCGTAGTTCTCGATAAGAATGCCCAGGAAGCGCTCGATACTGCCCAGAATCGTTCGGTGCAGCATGACGGGTCGATGCTCCTTTCCATCCGCGCCCACGTAGGTCAGGTCGAAGCGCTCCGGCATCTGGAAGTCGAGCTGAATGGTGCCGCACTGCCACGTCCTGCCGATGCTGTCTTCCAGGTGAAAGTCGATTTTCGGGCCGTAAAACGCGCCGTCACCCTCGTTAACCCGGTAGGGCGTTCCGGTGGACTCCAAAGCGTCCCTTAGCGCGGCCTCAGCGTCCTCCCACTGGACGGCCTCGCCCATGGAGTTCTTCGGGCGGGTGGAAAGCTCCACGTTGTAGTTGAACCCGAACACGTCTTTGTAAATGTAACGGCACAAATCCATGATTCCGGCTACTTCCCCGCCGACCTGGCCGGGTGTGCAGTAAAGGTGCGCGTCGTCCTGGGTGAAGCAGCGCACGCGCATTAGGCCGTGAAGCACGCCGCTGCGCTCGTGCCGGTGCACGATGCCCAGCTCCGCCATACGAAGCGGCAGGTCGCGGTAGCTGCGAATCTGCGTCTTGTAGACCAGAATCCCTCCGGGGCAGTTCATGGGCTTCACGGCGAAGGGTTTTTCATCTATTTCCGTAAAGTACATGTTCTCTTTGTAGTGATCCCAGTGCCCGGACTGAAGCCAGAGGGAGCGGTCGAGGATCAAGGGCGTGCGTATCTCGTCGTAGCCGCGCCGGGTGTGCTCGGCGCGCCAGAAGTCCAGCAGCCGGTTGATGACGGCCATGCCTTTGGGGTGAAAGAACGGGAAGCCCTGCCCTTCGTCGTGGAGGCTGAAGAGGTCCAGCTCCTTGCCTAGCTTACGGTGGTCGCGCAGTTTGGCCTCCTCAAGGCGGTGCAGGTGTTCTTTCAGCTCCTCCGGTGAGGCGAAGGCTGTCCCGTACAGGCGGGTGAGCATGATGTTCTTCTCATCCCCGCGCCAGTATGCCCCCGCCACGGAGAGCAGCTTGAAGTCCCGAATCCACGACGTATCCGGCACGTGAGGTCCCCGACACAGGTCCACGTAATCCCCTTGCCTGTAAATCGAAACGGCCGGAGCGTCCAGCTCAGAAATCAGCTCCGCCTTGTAGCGGTCATCGCGTTTCTTAAAAAAAGCCAAGGCCTCGTCCTTGGTCATATCCGTTCTCTCCACCGGAAGCGCCGTCCCGGCCAGGCGGCGCATTTCCTTCTCAATAGCGGGGAAATCCTCCTCCGTTAGGGCCTTGCCGCCGGCCACCTCGACGTCGTAGTAAAACCCGTCTTTGATGCAGGGCCCAATGCCGAACTTCGTGCCGGGGTACAGTTTTTCGATGGCCTGGGCCATCAGGTGCGCGGTTGAGTGACGCAGAACCTCCAGCCCCTCTTCCGAATCCACGCTGACGGGCTCAATCTGCCCGTTTCTTGCCACTTGACGGGTCAGGTCCAGCAGTTCCCCGTCCAGCTTGGCCGCTAGAACCTTCTTTTTTGAAACACCCAACCCAGACAGGATTTCCGATACCTTCGCCGAATCCCCTTGTGTCTCATAACTCTTGCCTTCACACTCGAACCTCAACATTCCCCTCAATCTCCGATCTTGAAAATAGAAAAACGTCCGTACCATCCCCAAATTATGGAGACGACACGAACGTTTGCTTACGCCCTGCCGCGGTCCCACTCCACTTCTGCGCTCCCTGCCTTAAATACTGAAGCAAGCGCGGCTCTCGAACCCGCTGTGAGGGGCGGAACCCCGGCGCTTTATCCAAATAAAAAGCCTCGGCTTCAGCGTCCGCTCCGAGGGGGTTTTCACCCTGACCCACGCGGCGGAAACTCTCAGCCCCTGGCCTCCGCCTCTCTGTGCGCTTTTGTCGAAAGCTACTCGTCCTCTTCATCACGAAAAAACGATCTGCTGCTCTTAATGGTGGGCGGTACTGGGTTCGAACCAGTGACCTCTTCCGTGTCAAGGAAGCGCTGCTACCACTGAGCTAACCGCCCTTTGTCATTAAGTATTTTTTATTATAACCGTTATTTCATAAAAATGCAACTTACAACAACGCGATGGGAAAACCAAGGGCTTTAGCCGTTAGAATCGGGTAGGGGTCGCTCATTGGTTGGGCGGCCGTCCTCTTAGAGCGTGTATTAAAAGAATGAGGAGGCTCTGCATTATGCTAATGCTGTATTATATCATATATGATACGTGCTGAATATGCTGCAGACTTAAACGATGAAGATTGGAATGCAGCGGAAGGCCTTATCCCTTCGGCCTGCGAAGGCGGACGTACGCGCAGTGCAGACATAAGGGAAATTTTAAACGCTGTCTTTTACATCCTGCGAGCTGGATGTGC
>JAITGX010000010.1 GCA_031280275.1 Synergistaceae bacterium | reverse complement strand
GCATGAGCCTCACCTTGAATTATTGCAACAACTGGTTTTGCATTATTTACCTAGGTATTTTTGCCTAGAGAATAAATTCAGTCATATCAAGACTTTACGTCTTCATGCGTTTGCCCTGGGGGTTAATCAGCGTTTCCTTGACATTTCCAATCCTAAACGGTTAAAATAATTTTATTAAAAGGAATCTTATTTCATCAGATGAAAAAGAATTTTCATCGATTGCAGCCGCAAGACGTCATGCCGCAAGGAGGACGTGCCTGTCTAAAGTGAAATCAGCCCAAGGCCGCCATGGCCTTCGAGGGCTGAAATTTAAAAGGAGGCGATTCATGTGAAGAGGTTTATGTGCGCGTGTGTTTTGGTGGCGTCGATGTTGACGCTGACGGGTGTTGCTCGCGCTGCGGACGAGGTTCGCGTGGGCGTGGTTGCGCCTATCACCGGACAGGCGGCCATTGCGGGGCAGTACATCAAAAACGGCGTGGAGCTGGCGATCAAACAGTACGCACCGAAGGGCGTCCTCACTCTGAACGGCAAGGACGTATCGCTGAAGGTCATTTTCGAGGACAACGAAAACAAGCCTGAGATAACGGCCAACGCCTTCCGCAAACTCATTGACCAGGACGAGGTCTGCGCCATTGTGGGACCCGATGCCTCAACCGTGGCTTTGGCGGGCGCTCCCATAGCGCAGTCGGCCGAGATTCCCACCATCACCACCTTCGCCACCAACATCAAAGTCACTCAAGTGGGAGATTACATCTTTCGCGCCTGTTTCATCGACCCCTTTCAGGGAAAGGTCATGGCCAAGTACGCTTACGAGAACATGAAAACCCGCAAGGCCGCCATTCTCTACAATAACGGAAATGATTTTTCCAAGGGCCTGACGGAGTCCTTCACCAAGGAATATCAGGCGCTGGGCGGCGCGGTTATCATCACCGAAGCCTACGGCGGGGCGGACATCCGGGACTTCAACGCGCAGCTCAATAACATCAAAGCCAGCGACACCGAGGTGCTCTACATGCCCAACGAGTACTACGTCACCGGGCTTCAGATGAACCAGGCCCGCAGGGCGGGGATCAAGCTGCCGCTTATCGGCGGCGACGGCTGGGACACTCCGGACATCGTCGAGGTGGCAGCCGGGGCGGAAGAGGGAGCGAGCTACACCGCCGCTTTCTCTCACGAGGCCACCACGCCCGAAGCTAGGGCTTTTGTGAAAGCCTATAACGACGCCTATGGGCAGAATCCCAACTCCAACGCGGTGCTCGCCTACGAGGCTACGGCCATCGTGTTTAAGGCCATCGAGGCCGCTGGAACCACGAATGGGCCGAAAATCCGCGACGCTGTCGCCGCCACGAAGTTTAGCCTGCCCTCCGGCGTCTTCCAGTTCGACGCCGATCGCAACCCCCAGAAAGCGGCGGTTATCTTACAATTTCAGAAGGGCGCTCCCAGGTACGTCACCACAGTCCAACCTTAAAAAAGGCTTGCCTTAAGAAATGGAACATTTTCTTCAGCTTTTGATCTTCGGCGTCCAGCTCGGCGTCATTTACGCGCTCATCGCGATGGGGTACACGATGGTGTACGGCATCATCCGTCTCATCAACTTCGCCCACGGCGACCTTGTCATGATCGGGGCCTTCACGGCGTACTTCGCCGCGCGGGTTCCGGGTGTGGGGTTCGTGCCGGCGCTCCTGGCTGCCATGCTCCTCCCCGCCGTCCTCAGCGTGCTCATTGAACGGCTGGCCTACCGTCCCCTGCGCGGCCGCCCGCGCCTTTCCGTCCTCATCACGGCCATCGGCGTCTCGATCTTTTTAGAAAATCTTCCCCGCGTCATTCCCTTCATCGGCCCCAACTACCGCTCTTTCCCCAAGCTCATCGAATTTCGGGAGTTCCCCCTCTACGGCAGCGCCATCGTCAACTCAATACAGATAACGAACGTCATCGCGTCGGCCCTCCTTCTGTCCGTGATGGTGGGAATCGTGCGCTTCACCAAGAGCGGACGGGCCATGCGCGCGGTTTCCTTCAACAAGGACGCGGCGGCGCTGATGGGCATTGACGTGGACAGGACCATTTCCATAACGTTTTTCATCGGCGCGGCGCTGGCCGGGGCAGGAGGGGTGCTCTACTCTTTGACCTACCCCATGATCGACATCCTGATGGGCGTGTGGCTCGGCACCAAGGCCTTTGTCGCCGCCGTGCTGGGAGGGATCGGCTCCCTGCCGGGCGCGGTGCTCGGCGGCCTGCTGATGGGCATCGTCGAGGTCTTCGCCACGGCTCTTTACTCCGAGCTGGGCTACGGGGCCGGCTTCATCGTTCTGATCCTGGTGCTGCTCTTCCGTCCCGAGGGGCTGATGGGCAAACCCACGATAGAAAAGGTGTAGAGACATGAAAGAGCGAAACGCAAACGCCGGGATTCGGCGGTACGCGCCCATGATTGGGGTTGCCGCGGCGGTGGTTGTGTTCTATCTCGCCATCGAGTACCTGCGGCAGGCAAGGGTTTTGACGCCGTACTACGTTCAAATTCTGATGTTCGGCCTCCTCAACTGTATGGTGACTCTGGGGCTCAACCTCATCAACGGGATCACGGGGCAGTTCTCCATTGGACAGGCCGGGTTTGTCGCTGTGGGAGCCTACTCCTCCGCGGCGGTGACGACACTGCTCTTCGAGTTCAACAAGCTTCCAGCTACGCTGCAGCCCTTGGTCTTTCTTTTCGCCGTCTGCGTTGGGGGCTTTGCGGCCGGGGTTTTCGGCTACCTTATCGGACGCCCCTCGCTTCGCGTGAAGGGCGACTATCTGGCCATCGTCACGCTGGGGTTTGGTGAGATCATCCGCTCGCTCATTCGCTACATCGAGGCGGTGGGAGGCCCCAGGGGGCTTCCCGGCATTCCCCAGTACGCGGGCGTGCGCGGGGGCGGACTCGCTTGGGTGCTGTTCTTCTTTACGCTAACGGTCTGGTTCCTGCGCAACTACATCTACTCCTTTCGAGGCAGGGCCTGCGTCTCCTGCCGAGAGGACGAGCTGGCCGCTGAGACCATGGGCGTCAACACAACCACGTACAAAGTGCAGGCCTTCATCGTGGGGGCGGTGACAGCGGGGGCGGCGGGGGCGCTTCAGGCGCACATCATAGGGTTCATTCACCCTGACCAGTTCTCCTACGTCCGCTCCACGGATTTCCTCGTCTACCTCTACGCGGGCGGGGTCGGAACCATGAGCGGCGCGATCATTGGGGCTATGTCCCTGACAATTGTTTTGGAGATACTGCGTTTTCTGGCAGACTGGCGGCTGATCATTTACGGCGTCGTCCTTGTGCTGATGATGCTCTACCAGCCCAACGGCATCTGCAGCGGCAAGGAGTTTCCGTTCTTGATTCCCAAACTGAAAGCGGCCGCGAAGTCCTCGAAAGCGGGGGTGACGGGACGATGACGGCTTTGCTGGAGGTGCGCAGCCTGGGCATCCGCTTCGGCGGGCTTCAGGCCGTGGATTCCTTTCACTGCAGGCTGAATCAGGGCGAGATCGGAGGCATCATTGGCCCCAACGGAGCGGGCAAAACGACCATCTTCAACATGCTGACGGGCATCTACCCCCCGACCGCGGGAGAGATTTTCTTTCGGGGCGAGAACCTGGTGGGGCGCCCGATTCACGGCTTCACGGAGCACGGCATCGCCCGCACGTTCCAGAACATCCGCCTCTTCAAAGAACTGAGCGCCTTGGACAACATCAAGATCGCGAGGCACATGAAGGTCAAGTACGGTTTTTTCCCCGGTCTTTTCAGGACGGAGGCTGTGAGCCGCCGGGAGAACGAGCTGGAGGAGGAGTGCCTGTCTATACTCGAACGCCTGTCCTTGGCGCAGTACGCGCGGCACAAGGCCAGCGGACTGCCCTACGGCGTGCAGCGCAGGCTGGAGATCGCCCGCGCTCTGGCCACGTCGCCGGAGCTTTTGCTCTTGGACGAGCCCGCGGCGGGGATGAACCCCCAGGAGGTGGATCAGCTCTCGAAGACAATCCTTTGGATCCGCGACGAGTTCAAGGTCACGATTCTTCTGATAGAGCACCACATGCAGCTCGTCATGGGGGTCTGCGACCATGTGACGGTGGTCAGCTTCGGGAAGTTGCTGGCGGAGGGCAAACCAGACGAGGTCAAGGTGAACCCCGTGGTCGTCGAGGCGTATCTCGGAAAGGGGGGAAAGTTCTGATGCTGCTGGAGGTGAAAGACCTGAGGGTCTCGTACGGGGCCATCGAGGCGGTGAAGGGCATTTCCTTTTCCGTGGCACAAGACGAGATCGTGACGCTGGTGGGAGCCAACGGCGCGGGCAAGACGAGCATCCTCCGCGCGCTTTCCGGCCTGGCGGACGTCCGGGGCGGGTCCATTCTCTACGCCGATCGGGAACTGCGGGGCGTGAAGCCTCACGAGATCGTCAAAAGAGGAATTTCACACGTTCCCGAGGGGCGTCTCGCCTTTCTGAACCTCTCTGTGCACGAGAACCTGTTGCTGGGCGCTTATATCCGCAACGACACAAAAGGCGTAGAGGACGATCTCGCCAAGGTGTACGAGCTGTTTCCTCGCTTGAAGGAGCGGGCGCGGCAGATCGCGGGGACTCTTTCGGGCGGAGAGCAGCAGATGTTGGTGGTGGGGCGGGCCCTGATGAGCGAGTGCAAGCTGCTTTTGCTGGATGAACCCTCCATGGGGCTGGCTCCCATCCTTGTGGCGGAGGTCTTCGCCACGATCGAGAGGGTCCGCAGGATGGGTACGCCGGTGCTTTTGGTGGAGCAAAACGCCAATATGGCCCTTTCGATAGCCGACCGGGGCTATGTCCTGGAGACGGGGCGGGTGACGCTCTCGGGCAAGGCCTCCGACCTGGCCCAGATGGACGAGGTTCGCGCGGCGTACTTGGGAGAGTGAGGAAACAGAGAAAACAGGAGAAAGGAGTGTTGTCCATGAGAAGCGCGAAGCTGGTCGCGCCGAAGAAAATCGAACTCGTCCCCAACGCGCCTGAGCCCAAGACGGGGCCGGGTCAGGTGTTGGTTCGGGTCAAGGCCGTGGGCATCTGCGGCACGGACATCCACGTGTGGCGCGGAGAGCGCCCCGATGTGGCCTTGCCCCGCGTCATGGGACACGAGTTCAGCGGCTTGGTCGAGACGGATTTGGGCAAGTTCAAGAAAGGGGACAAGGTGGTCGCGGACCCCGTGGTCTCTTGTGGAACCTGTGTGTCCTGCAAACGCGGGCACCCCAACCTTTGTTCCACCGTTAAGTGTCTGGGCGTCCAGGTAGAGGGGGCGTTCTGCGATCTCATTGCCGTACCGGAGGAAAAGGTGTACCGCTATCCGGAAAATCTTTCCTTTGTACAAGCGAGCATGATCGAGCCCTACTCCATCGCGTCAGAGGTGATTTTCCGGGGCGTTCCTATATCGGGGGAGAAGGCCCTGGTGTTCGGCGC
>JAITGX010000117.1 GCA_031280275.1 Synergistaceae bacterium | reverse complement strand
GATTTTTCAGGAATTTTAAATCTCGTGAGATTTGGTTAAACTGCTCTCTGCTTACATCACTATCGTATGCCTTACGCATTTATTTCCTCTCCCGTCTGTTCAAATCAAAACTTTGCCTTTAGTATATCTCACTTCCAAGAGATTTTGAACACGCTCTTAGAATTCAGTTATGGAGGAAGATGGCCCGCAATTTGTATGTCAACGAATCGCCATACAATTTGTGATAAACTGTTTTCGTAACAAAGGCTTTGCGTCTATTAGGGAAGCGCTGATTAATCCCTTTGTGGGGCTCCGCCCCACGCCCCGGGGGTCTCAGACCCCGAGGGCCTCAGGCCCCTAAGAACCCCATTTATCAGCGCTTCTTTAAGTTGGCTCTTGTCTCTCTTCTTTTGAAAAGATTTTAGGCTAGCTCTTAGAAGCAAGAACTTCATGAAGAATCGAGTTGTTGTCAAGTTGTTTTTTAGAAACCGCGCTGACGATACCCTCGCGAAACTGGAGAGAGCCCTGTCGCTGTCCGAGGGGCGCAAAGAGGAGGCCCTGGCGCTTATTCGTGACGCCGTGGCGGACATTGTCGCTGTGGCGGAGGAGTACGCGCTGGGAGGAGACCTTTGGGAGACCTTCCTCGCGCTGCGGCTGGCCGAGGACGACAATCCCTTGGGAAGGGCGGCTGAACTGAGAGACGCCCCGTCGGGCTCCATCGCTCAAATGGCTCCGCGCGAGCTTTGGCGGCTCCACGAAACAATAGCAAACGCCCGGAATTGGGCCGGCCGCGAGGACGAAACCCTGCGTCTCATGGAAAACTATGTTCCGTCGGGCGGCAGGCTGTTTTCCCTTTATCCTGAGGCCGAAAGCGGGCTTCAGCGCCTGGCGGCCGCGTTCAAGGCCGCGGAAACGCCCAAGGCGATGTATGACGCGCTCGTGGAGTTCTACGGGGTTTACGGCTCTGGTATCTATGCTCTGAACAGCGCGTTCCACTGGGCGCCGGAGAAGCGTCTGACGCCGGCATCGGTGCCCGATACCTCACCCTTAGCCTCGTTGGTCGGGTACGAGTCCCAAAAGAGAGAACTGTTGAGCAACACGGAGTACTTTTTGAGCGGAAAAGCCGCGAACAACGTCTTGCTTTTCGGCGACAGCGGGACAGGGAAGTCGTCGTCTGTCCGCGCGCTCCTGAACCAACCCGGCTTCGTTCGGAGGGGTCTGCGCATGATCGAGGTGCGAAAGGGTCAGCTCAACGACGTCCCGGAAGTTCTCGCCCTAGTGAGGTCCCGCAGCTACAGGTTCGTCCTCTTCATGGACGACCTGTCTTTCGAGGAATTCGAGGTAGAGTACAAACATCTGAAAGCCGTCATTGAGGGAGGGTTGGAGTCCCGGCCGGAGAACGTGGTGATATACGCTACGTCAAACAGGAGGCACATCGTCCGCGAGACCTGGGCCGACCGTGAAGCGTCCGCCGGCGGCATTCACGGAGGGGACACCATGCAGGAGAAGCTTTCACTCGCGGACAGGTTTGGCGTTGCCATTTGGTACGGAGCCGCCGGTAAAGAAGAATATATGAGGATTGTTCGTGCCCTGGCCGCCAGGGAGGGCGTCTCCATGGAAGAAGCGGAACTCGAAAGTCTGGCGCTGAGGTGGGAGCTTGGAGGGGGCGGTTTTACAGGAAGAACGGCAAGGCAATTCGTGCGGCATCTGCTGTTGAAGCAAGGCCGGCGCCTTGAATAAAGGAGGTGCACCCAAGTGTTCGTTTTCGTCTCGGGCCCGGCGCGCGGCGGCAAAAGCGCCTGGGCAGAGGAGTTCACGCTTTCACTCGCCCGCCAAGGAAAAACCCCCCTTGTCTACCTTGCCACGGCTCACGTCACTGACGCCGAGATGAGGGAGCGCGTTTCACGTCACCAGGCGGCACGGGCGGGCAAGGGCTTCACGACCTTGGAGCGGGAGACCAGCGTTGCGGAAGCCGCCCCGTTTCTGCCCTTCGGTTCCACAGTGCTGCTGGAGTGCCTGGGAACGCTGCTGGCTAACGAGATGTTCGGAGAAGAAGGCGGCGCGTGCAAACTCGCGGAGAAGATTCACGCGGACCTGACGTCACTGCGAGGACAGGCTGCGAACCTGCTGGTTGTCTCCAACGACGTTTTCTCGGACGGAAACGCCTGCGGCGAGGTCACGGAAAACTACCGCCGAACCCTCGGTGCCCTCCACGTGATACTGGCGCGCGAAGCCGACCTCGCCGTGGAGTGCGTCTTTGTCCCCCAGGTTTATCCGAACCGGCGGACGACCTCCCGTTTTACTTAAACAGGGGCAGCAAGGCTTTGAACTCCGGCGTGCCGGACTTCTCCAGCAGGTGGTAGACGACCGTCTCCGTGGGAACGATAAGAGCCCCGCAGGATCGCGCGGCGTCCAAGCCCAGGTTATGGTTCTCCTGGGTACGACTGCCGCAAGCGTCGGCCGCAAGCACCACCTTTTTACCCTGGCTCAGCAGGTCTTGCGCCGTGCCCAGGACGCAGACGTGGGTCTCGGTTCCGAAAATCACCGCCAAAGGCCGGGCGATGGTCTGGAAAACCTCGGCGAAACCCCGTTCCCCCCAGCAGGAGAAGAACGTTTTCTCAAAGCGCGGCGTACCCTCCGGCATCGCGTCAAGCGCCTCCGGCACCGTCGGGCCAATCCCCTTGGGGTACTGCTCCGTGTACAGCACGGGCACGGATAGGACTCCGGCGGTTTTCAGAAGCCTGACGGCGTTCTGTATCACCGTTTCTTGCCTGTCAATGGACGGCAGAAGACGCTCCTGCAAATCCACCATCAAAAACGACGTTTCCTCCACGCGAAGACGAGCGAACATAACAATTCCCCCTATTGCCGCGAGGCCGCTTCCCTGACCTCGCGCTCTTGCTTGGCCTTGATCTCGGCCTCTGTGGGCTTTTCAACTTGAAAGGTTAAATCTCGGCTCACGGTCTGCCCTCCCAGGTTATCCCTCAATCCCACCTCCAGCACGTAAGTTCCCGGGTCCCATTCCTCAAAAGGGAAAGAAAAGGCGAAGAAGTGCATTGGAAGCTTCGAGCGCGTCTTTGTCGCAAGGCCGTCCACACCAGGCTCGAAGAAAAGCCGCCGCCCGCTGGATGAACGGATCGCCACGTCCACCGCCAGATCCACGCCGTACTCGTCCTCCGCGCCCGGGAGCTGCGGAGTTGCGAAACCAGCCGCCTCGATGTAGACCGAACAGGTGTCAATCAGCGTGAAGCGCGTGCCGGAGCGGGGCGTGTACTGGCCCAGCCCCGTGACGCCGTTAGTGAACGCGAGTTTCTGAAAGGACAGTCCTGCGGCGGAAGCGGCGGCCGCGCAAAGGATAAGCGCCACAAACACCAACGGCAGCATGGATAACGATAATTTTTTTCTCACGTTATTACCCCCCTTTTAGCGTTTCGTTGAAATTCATTATACAATAAGGGGCAAGCCCCCTTTGCGGCGTTTGGGGCAAAACCCCAGGTTTTTCGAAACGAGATGAGGACGAAATGAAGCGCGAGGATTTGCGGAACTGTAAAAGGATCGTGGTGAAGGTGGGAACGAGTTCCATCACGTATCCCACAGGCAAGGTCAACCTAGGGAAGATGGAGTGCTTGATTCGAGAGCTGTCGGACCTGCACAGCGCCGGGCGCGAACTGATACTGGTCAGCTCTGGGGCGGTGGGGGCCGGGGTTGGGAAGCTCAACTGCCCCCCGCCGTCCAGCCTGCCCGAAAAACAGGCCTTGGCAGCCATTGGTCAGGGGATTCTCATGCACATGTACGAAAAATTTTTCTCGGAGTACTCCAAGAGCGTCGCCCAGGTTCTTCTGACCCGTGACTGCTTTTCGGACCCTGTGCGCTATCTGAACTCCCGAAATACGCTGTTTTCCCTTCTGAACTTCGGCGTCATCCCCATCATCAACGAGAACGACACCGTGGCGGTGGACGAACTCAAGTTCGGAGACAACGACACATTGTCCGCGATGGCGGCCTGCAACGCGGAGGCCGATCTGCTCCTCATCCTCTCGGACATCGACGGCCTCTGCGACTCCGACCCCCGCAAGAACGAGACCGCCCGCCTCATTCCTGAGGTGAGCGAGATCACGGCGGAGATGACGGAGAACTCGAAGGCCAAAGGGGGAGCCCTGTCCAGTGGGGGGATGTTTACGAAGCTCTCCGCGGCGCGCATGACCATGGCAAACGGCATTCCGCTGGTGATTGCGTCCAGCGACGAACCGGGCGTGCTCCGGCGCGCGGCGGGCGGGGAGGCCGTCGGAACGCTGTTCCTTCCTTTCCGGGAGGGCGGCTATGCCTCGCGCCGTCGGTGGATAGCCGCAGGCAGCGCGGCGGCGGGGACAGTCACGGTGGACGACGGTGCGGCGGAGGCTCTGCTGCGGCGGGGCAAGAGCCTTTTGCCCTCCGGCGTCGTGAAGATCGAGGGGGTTTTCAAAGCCGGCGACGTGGTCGGGGTGAAAAATGCCTCCGGCGCCGAGATCGCGCGAGGAATCACTAACTACAGCCACGAGGACGCTGTCAAGATTTTGGGCAGGCGAACGTCCGAGATCGAGGAAATTCTGGGACGCCGGGACTACGAGGAACTAATCCACCGCAACAACATGGCGGTTCTGATGTAGGACAAAACGAGGTCAAAGGGACTTGCTGCCTATATTTTGATGACGATCTTCACCACTTCTTTTTTATTCTCGATGTTCACACGGAAGGCCTCCGCGATGTCATCGAAGGCGAACTCGTTGGTGACGATGCCCGATACGTCGATCAACCCGCTGGAGACGGCTTTGATGGCCTTGGGGTACTGGTTTTTGTATCGGAAGATAGTCTTGAGGCTCGCGACCTGCCCCATCAGCTTCGCGAAGTTGAAGGGAATCACGTCGTCAGGACCCATGCCCACCAGGACGATAGAGCCGCCGCGTTTAACCACGAAGGGCGTTTGCTGCGTTGTGCGGGTGGAACCCGCTGTCTCCATCACGACGTCGGCTCCCTTCCCGTCGGCGGCGGCGAGAAGGGCCTCTGCCGCGTCCGTCTCGGCGGCGTTGATCACCTGGGTGGCCCCTAGCTCCTTGGCCTTGTCCAGCCTCTTTTGAATGACGTCCACCACGGTGACGCTGGACGCGCCATGAGCTTTGCTGGCCAGCAGCGCCATGAGACCGATGCAGCCCGAACCCAAGATCACCACCGAACTCCCCAGGGTGACGCCGCTCACGCTGGCGGCCTCCAGACCCACCGCCAGGGGCTCGATCAGGGCGCCTTCCTTGGTGGAGACGTTATTGGGCAGCTTGAACGTCAGGTGAGCCGGGAAAGCGATGTGGTTCTCGAAACACCCGTGATAGGGAGGCGTGGCCAAAAACTCCACGTCGGGGCAGAGGTTGTAGCGCCCCGTGACGCAGAACTCGCACCGGCCGCAGGCGGCTCCCGGTTCCAGGGTCACTCGGTCTCCGGGTCTCAAGGACGTGACGCCTTTCCCCGCCTCCACTACCGTCCCGGCGCACTCATGTCCCAGGATAAAATCTCCCTCAACGATGAAGTCCCCGATTCTCCCATGCTCAAAGTAATGAACGTCCGACCCGCAGATGCCCACGTATTCGAGCTTCACCACCACCTGCCCCTCCTTAGCGGCAGGCATTGGAACTTCCCGAATCTCCATCTTGTTTAAGCCGGTCATGAACGCGGCTCTGTTCTTCGCAGTCATTTTCGTCTCCATCTCCTTTTCGCTCTTCACAAAAAAACGCTGGACAACCGTCTCGGGGCAGAGCCTCAAGGGGTTGACTCAGCGTTTCCTTAAAATACTGCGTTCATCAAGAGTTTCAGTTACAGCGCTCCAGCGGCCTTCAGAATCTCCACGAATTTCTCCACGTTGTCCTTGGTGATCAGGGGGTTGCCGATATCGGTGTCGATCTGTTTTTCCTGCTTGGTGAGCAGCTTGTTGGCGGTGCTCATGAGCAGTTCGGCCAGGTCATAAGCGGACTGCATACAGGTGGCGGTCATGCGGCCCTCCTGAATCAGGAGCACGGCCTCCGCCGTCCCGTCCACGCCGTAGGCCAGCAGCTTGTCGAATTTGGGGTTGCCCTTCACGACCTCCAGGGCCCCGGCGCACATGTTGTCGTTCATGGAGACAACGGCGTCGATAACGCTGTTGGACTGCACCCAGTCCTCCATGAACTTCATGGCTTCGTCCTTGTTCCAGTTGGCGATCTGCTCGCCCACGATGGTGACGTCGGGGCGCTTCTCAAAGAACTCCCTGCCCCAGGCACGGCGGCGTTCGTCGGCGTGGAAGTTGCCCGGAGGTCCGTTCAGGACGACGACCTTGGCGTTCTGAGGAACCTGCGACACGGCCAAGCCGCAGTTTACCTTCGCCTGCATGTAGGGATCGGCGTCCACCGTGGACGACCCGGCGATCCCGGAGATGCGGGCGTTGGTGGTAATGGCGATGATACCCGCCTCCACGACTTTCTCGACGTAAGGACGCTGAGCTTCACCGTTGTTGGGCTGCACGATGATACAGTCATACTTGTTGGTGATGGCGTTCTCGATCATGGCGTTCTCTTTTTCGTCGTTGGCCTCACCGTCGAAGACGTCCAGCGTCACGTCGGGATACTTCGCCGCCTCCGCCTTGACGGCGTTGGCCAGCCACGCCGCAAAGGAGTCCGCCTGAGCGCGCGCGACGTACGCGATGCGGAATTTGTCCGCGGCAGCCGCGCTCCCGCAGACAAAAAACGAGACAAGCAAAACGAGGGTTACTACCAGCGCCAATTTCTTGGAAATCATATTCCATCCTCCTCATATAAATGTCCCTTCCCGACCAACGGGAGGGCCTGTACACTTGCTTACACGCGCCCGAAGGGCCGACGGGTCAAGGGGCTTGCCCCTTGCTTGCGCCAAGGGTGCGGCGGGTGCGGCGGCGGACTTTTGCCCAGATGTCGTAGATCACGGCTAAGGCAATGATCGCCCCCCGAACGATCTGCTGAACGTAACTGTCCACGCCCGTAAGGTTCATGATGTTGTCAAGAAACCCGACAATGAACGCCCCCGCCAGAGTCCCCGCAGCGGTGCCAATGCCGCCCGAAAAGCTGGTTCCCCCGATGATGGCCGCCGTTAGGGCCTGAAACTCGAAATTGATCGCCCCGTTGGGTAATCCGGCGTTCACCCGGCTCATGAACAGCACCCCCGCGATGCCCACCAAAACGCCGTTGAACAAAAATGCCTTGTATTTGACAAGCCTCACGTTGATTCCCGACGCCACGGCAGCCTCCTCGTTGCCCCCGATGGCGTAGAGCGACCGCCCAAACCGGGTATGCCGCAAGACGTACCACGTGACGGCGAAGATCACCGCCAAAAAGACGATAGGAATAGGAAGACCCTGAATACTGCCTTGACCGAAGATTACAAACCTGCCCAGCTGCAGAATGTTCTGTCCTTTCGTGTAGAGGAGCGCCGCTCCGCGGGCCATTGTCTGCATAGCCAGGGTAGCGATGAAGGGCGGCACGCGCAAGTCGGTGATCATCAGCGCGTTGATCAGGCTGCAAACCACCCCCGTCACGACCCCTACCGTGAACGCCAAGGTCAAAGACCCCGTAGCCTTGAAGGCGGAGACCGCCAATACGCCCGACAGAGCCAGCACCGACCCCGCCGAGAGATCAATCATTCCGCTGATGATCAAAATGGTCTCCCCAAAGGCGAGAATCGTCGTCACCGACAACTGCCGAGAGATGTTGGAAAGGTTGTTGATCGAAAGAAAGTTGGGGTTAGTCAAAGAACAAACGAAAAACAACGTCAGCAGCACCAAAAAGATGCTGTACTTCTCCTTGACGACGGCCCACATTTCTCCCATTTTAAGCTGCGTCACTGGTGGGTCCCCCCTGTTGTGTCGGAATCGCCGGCCTTTGTCGCGGCGTACTTCATGATCAACTCCTGGGAAAATTCCTCTTTTTTCAGCTCTCCCGCCACAACGCCCTGCCTCATGACGTAGATGCGGTCGCACATGCCCAAGAGTTCCGGCAGCTCCGAGGAGACCATCACAATGGCCTTACCCTCTTTCGCCAGCTCCGTCATCAGGCGGTATATCTCGTACTTGGCGCCCACGTCGATCCCCCGCGTGGGCTCGTCCAGGATTAGAACGTCCGGGTCCCGGAGCATCCACTTGGCCAGCAGCACCTTTTGCTGGTTCCCCCCTGATAAAGCCTGAATGGACGTCTCGAAGGAAGGGGTCTTGACGCGCATTCTCCCGAACATCTGAGTCACCAGTTTGCTTTCCTGCTCCTTGTGCAGCCGTCCGCCGTGGATGACGCGGTACAGACTCGCCAAGACACAGTTCTCTCTCACGCTGCGCACCGGGATGATACCGTAACGGCGGCGGTCCTCCGAGAGCATGGCGATACCGCTCCGAATGCTGCCCGCAACGCTGCGCGCGCGGACAGCCTTACCCTCCATCCTCACGGTGCCCGCGTGAATGGGATCCAGCCCGAACACCGCGCGCATCACCTCCGTGCGCCCCGCCCCCATCAGCCCCGCGAAACCCACGATCTCGCCCCGCCTGACGTAAAAATCCACATCCCGGAAGGCCTCGCCGCGGAGACCCTTCACCTCCAGCAAAGGCGCGCCCAAGGACACGGACTCCTTTGGGTAGCTGTTCTCCAGTTTGCGCCCTACCATCATGGAGATCACCTTGTCGATGTCCAGTTCGGAGGCGGGGTGAGCCTCCACGGCTCGACCGTCGCGAAACACAGTGATCTCGTCCGCGATGCGAAAAATCTCGTCCAGTTTGTGGGAAATATAAATGATGCTAACTCCCCGCGACTTGAGCGCCCGAATTTTGTCAAAAAGGGCCTCCACCTCCTTCTGCGTGATGGCTGAGGTGGGTTCGTCCATGATGACAATGCTGCTGTTGCGCGAGACGGCCTTGGTGATCTCCAGCATCTGAACATCTGACACCGTCAGGTCGCGAAGCTTCGTTTCGGGAGAGTACTTCAGGTTCTCTTCCCGCAGCAGCTGAAGCGTCCTTTTCCGCATCTGCGTCCAGTTCACCTTGCCGAAGGCGTTGGTGGGCCACTCCCCAAGAAAGAGGTTTTCAGCCACCGTGAGTTCCGGGACGGAGCTGAGTTCCTGAAAGATCATGGAAATACCCAATCTTCGGGCATCCGCTGGGCTGCCGATCCTCACGGGACAATCGTCGATAAAGATCTGCCCCTCATCGGCTTGGTAGACCCCGTTGATGATTTTCATCAAGGTGGACTTCCCCGCGCCGTTTTCGCCGCACAGTACATGAACCGACCCCGACTTCACCGCGAAGTCGATCTTGTCCAGCGCGACCACGCCGGGAAATAACTTGGTGACTTGCGACACTCTTAGCCTGTATTTTTCCGCCATTGTGCACCTCGTTTCAACTCACACATCGATGCTCAATCAATCTGACACGAAACATTCATCACAGGAAGGTTCGTCACAAATCCGCGAAACCAAAAAGCAGTATAAACGCCGCACCCGCGCCAAAAACCTTTATTATCATAATTGCTTTAAAAAACTATTCAAACATAATTTTTGCATACTATCAGCTAGTTTGTCAAGAGGATTCGCGCATTTGCCCAGGGAGTCCGAGACCCAAATCCGCAGGCAAGTTCAAGGAGGGTTCATTGTCTTCATATATATCAGTTCAGGCGCCTTCGTTACGTCATGTTCGTTGGCCCCCGTCACTTTTACTGTGTGTACAAGAATTTGATTTATTGACATGCTAGCATGTCAATGTTAAAATAAATTTATAAGTAGATGATCTGCCCTGGTGAAGTAAAGCAGCTTGAGATTCATGATTGCATAAAAACTTAAGGAGGGTTTGAAATGAGAAGGCTGGCAATATTGATTTTGGCGCTTGTGATGGTTTCGTTGTTCTGTTACGGGGTGGAAGCCGCCGAGGAAAAGGAAAGAGTGTACTCCTTGAAGCTCAGTACAGTCCTCGTCGATACTGATCCGATCGCTGTCGGACTTTTGCTGTTGGCCGAGAAAGTGGCCGCCGACACGGGCGGCAAGGTGAAGATTGAGGTGTATCCCTCTAGCCAGCTTGGCGACACGGCCGACGTGTTGGAGCAGGCTAAAAGCGGCGCAAACGTGGGCGTGATCATCGACACGGGTATGTTGGCGGACTACGTGCCGAGCATGGCAATCTACACGGCTCCCTATGTTTTCAACAGCAGGGAGAACGCCCGCAAGTTCATCGAGACCGAGACGTTCAGGGGCTGGGATGTGGAGCTCACTAAGCATGGGCTGCGTGACCTGGGGTGTAACTGGTATCAGGGCGCGCGTAACTTCTTAACGAACATTAAGGTGGAAAAACCGGAGGACTTAAAGGGATTGCGAGTTCGCACGATGGGCAGCACGGTTGCCCAGGAGAGTATGAAAGCTTTGGGTGCGATTCCTACCTCTCTGCCCTGGAGCGAAGCCTATGGCGCGCTGCAAAGCCAGGTTATCGACAGTGTCGAGGCCCAAACTCCAGCGATATACGGGGCGTCTCTGCATGAGGTTACGAAATTTTGCGCTGTAACAGAGCATTTCTTGCTTTTCACGGCGCTCGTGATCAGTGAGAGTTGGTTCCAGAGTTTGCCAGATGAGTATAAGGCCGTCCTGGTGAAGCGTGCTATAGAGGCAGGCGACTACGCCACACAGCTCACTGTCGAAAAGGAAGTACAATTCAACAAGGAAATGGAAAGCAAGGGTCTGACGTTTATCCAGGTTGACAAGAAGCCCTTTATCGCGGCGTCCACGGGTGTCTACAAGACGATGGGGTGGGAAGACCTGAAGGCGAAGATTGATGCCGAGCTGGGACAGTGATTGAATGCGAAAACCGGAGGCGCGTCCTCCGGTTTTTTTCTCACACAACGACGCTGAATTTAAGGAGCATGTGATGAAAAAACTCAATAACGCCATCCAAACTTTTGAGTACACCATGGGGTCGGTCATGATCTTAACGATTGTTGTGCTGGTCTTTGCCTCGGCGGTCGCGCGATACTTCAGACGTCCGATCGTCTGGAGCGTGGACCTGTCGCAGCTGTTCTTCGTTTGGATCAGTATGTTCGGAGCTGACATTGCATTGAAAAAGCGCGCCCACATGGGCGTGGACCTGCTGATAAAAAAATTCTCTCCCTCAAAGCAAAAACTCGTGGCTTTATTTTCTTATTTGCTCTGTGGCGCTTTTTTGCTGTTTGTAACCTATTGGGGATGGAAGCTCTGTGTGCAGAACTATCTGCGCAAATATGCCACGCTCAAGATTAGCTATTCCTACGCCACCGCCGCTGTGCCGGTCGTTTCGATTCTGATGTTTTTGACCGTGGTGCAGCAGGTCGCCGACCTTGTAGCGGGCCGAGTCGACGGCGAGCCAATCGCTAGCATGAGGTGAGTTTTCAATGGGTTGGGTCGCGATTCTTTTTTTCGTGCTGCTTATGTTGGGCGTTCCCCTTGCGTTCACCATCGGGGCGTCGAGCCTTATGTTTTTTTTGGCGACACCAGACTCCACCTGGATCACCCCCGTACAGAGAATGGTGGCCAACACTCAGAGCTTTCCGCTGCTTGCGGTTCCATTCTTCGTGCTTGCTGGCAACTTGATGAATGAGACAGGCATCACGACGCGCCTCGTTCGATTTGCGACGGTGCTTACAGGTCATCTGGCCGGTGGGCTTGCCCTCGTTTCCTGTGTACTCTCGACGCTTATGGGAGGGGTGTCGGGGTCTGCTTGCGCGGATGCCGCGATGGAGACCCGTATTCTGGGACCCGCTATGCTGAACAGGGGCTACTCTAAAGGATACGCCTGCGCGGTCAATGCTATCACCAGCCTTATCACGGCAACGATTCCACCAGGAGTGGGGCTGATCCTCTATGGCGTCACGGGCGAGGTCTCCATCGGCAAATTGTTTCTGGCGGGGATTGTTCCCGGTGTCGTCATGTGCGTCCTTTTAATGTACACCTCGTGGAGAATCGCCAAGAAACGCGGCTATCCCGTCGAAAACGACAGGCCTCCCACGTTTCGCGAAGTGAGGAGGAGCTTTGCCGAGAGCATTTGGGCTCTCATTTTTCCCTTCATCCTGATCATCGGGATTCGCTTTGGTCTCTTCACCGCCAGCGAGGCAGGGGCCTTCGCGGTTGTCTACGCCTTTATCGTAGGCAAGTTCGTCTATCGGGAGCTTACTATGAAAGGCTTCTGGGAGACTCTGAAGAACACCCTTGTTGACAACGGGGTTATTCTGTACATCATCATGACCAGCTCTATCATGGGTTACGGCATCGTCTACGACAAGGTTCCCCAGGCCATGGCCGCGTTCATCACCGGACTGAGCGAAAATCCTCATGTGGTGGTGATCATCATCGTTCTCTTTGTTTTTATTGCGGGCATGTTCATGGAGGGGACAGTCAACACTTTGCTGCTTACTCCGATCTTCTTACCGATCATAAAGAACATGGGCGTTGATCCAGTGCATTTCGGCATTGTCTTCATGACCACCGTTACCTTGGGGGGTATGACGCCTCCGGTCGGCACCGCCATGTACTCCTCCTGCGCAATCTTGAAGTGCCCCATTGAGGAGTATGCGAGGGAAAGCCTGCCTTTTTTCGCCGCGATTTTTGCGGAGATTCTGCTCTTGATCTATGTGCCGGGGCTTTTCATGTGGTTGCCCAACTGGGTTTTCGGATAAAACGTGCCTGAGACCGCGGCCTTCGGGCCGCCCTCGTGATGATACTATCTGGGGCGCTGTCAGGTAATGAGCGGCTGTTTTTTTCCGGCCTGATGGATGAATTTGAAAAGGCACGAGAGAAGATGATTGAGATCAAACAAGCGGAATCAGAAAACGGCATAAATCCGCAAAACGTTGCCGTCCGTTACGGCGTCACGACGGTGTGTGAGTTGCTGGACAGCGGCTATTTCATCACGTTAAAATGACGTTTTTCAAAAAGCTTTTGATTACGCTCCTGATACATGGCATTACAGCCGCTCTGTTTGTTACGGCGTTCACTGTTCCAACGTTATTCTCATTTTTGCAGCATACAGAGCACAATGACACTCCGCTTGGCACATCGCTGATTTTCTTGTCTTCGACATTGATTTTACAGGTTTGGTATAGTCCGCCAGGGGCAGAAGGGCGTTATGTTATCATCGACTCTTTTTTGAAAAAAATCTCTTGCGTGCTGTGTTTCATCTTTAACGCTGCTCTCACTTTTGCGTATTTATCTATGATCAATTACTTTTTTTAAGAGACTTGCCAAGAGACTGTCCCGCAAGCAATTGAATGCTTCCTAAGAGCGTATATAAACCACATATAAGCGACATGCGTAATCCGAATCGGCGGCGTCGATTACGGTAACGCTCAACAAAGATATGAAACCGCTTCAGCCACGCGTCCACGAAATCGGGGGGCGAAAGCCCCCCTTTTTACTCGCTGACCCTCAAGCTTTCGAGAAGCTCATCGGCGTCCCAGGTGAGAGGAACGCTGAGACCCTCGCGTCTCAGGCTGTCGCAGAGCTGCAGAACCTCTGGCAGCAGGGCGCTTTCCCGCTCCAGGAGCGCGGGCAGGGCGCCGGTCACGCTGCCCTCGAAAAGCCCCCGCCCTCCGTCCATAACGAATATCCGATCGCTCCGCTCAAAGGCCATCTCGAAGTCATGAGTCACTGTGACAATGGCTTTCCCCTCTTCCTTCAGCCAGGACAGAAGCTCCACGATCCGCGCGCGGTACGCGGCGTCGAGGCCCGCTGTGGGCTCGTCCAGCACCAGGCACTCCGGACCGGCCGCCAGCACGGAGGCTATAGCCGCAAGGCGGCGCTCCCCCCCCGAAAGACGCAGCGGACTCCGCTCCAGGTACTCTTCCCCTAGTCCCACGAGCCGCATGGCCTCCGCGGCGGCGGCGTCCGCCTCCTTCTTGGAGAGACCCCAGTTCAGCGGGGCAAAGGCCAGCTCCTCGCGAACCGTTGGGGAAAAGAGCTGATCCTCCGGGGACTGGAACACCAACCCCACCCGTCGCCTCAGGTTCCGCAGCTCCGTCCCCCTTATCGGCAGAGAAACGAGTTCCCCTTGGGCGCCGATTATGGAAATCTCACCGCTTTGAACGGGATAGAGGCCGTTCAGGTGCTGAATCAGCGTCGATTTGCCGCTCCCCGTCCTGCCCAGAATGGAGAACCATCCCCCCGCGGGGATGAAGCAGGAGACGTTTTCCAAGACCAGCGTCTCCACTGGCGTGCCAGCGCCGAAGCCGCACCCCAAATCCCGCACCTGGAAAAACGAGCGTGAAACGACTGGGGAAAACCGTTCTTGTTTCCTTTCCTTTTCCATCTCTTTTTCCCTCTCTTTTGCCCTATCTTTTGTTCTCAAGCTGGGGATAAAGGCGATGATGGCCTTTGCCAGGCCGTCAACGGAGTCCGATTCCACGACAACCCCCAAACACCGCCGCAGGGAGACCAGGGGAGGGAGCCCGAAGCCGAGGGACCCCGCCGCGTCCCAAAACGCCTCGCGGCTTCCCTGCCACGCCCACTCCCCCTGGGAGAGCACCAGCACCCGGTCGGCCCCCGTCACACTCTCGATTTGGTGCGTGACCTGGACAATGGCCGCCCCGGCGCCATGGAGGTACCGCAGGACGTCCTCCACCTCGGCGCGTCCCTGGGGATCCAGCATCGCCGTAGGCTCGTCCAGTACCAGGCACGCGGGGTCTGGCCCGACGGCCGCCAGGGCCCCGGCCAGAGCCAGACGCTGCTTCTCGCCCCCTGAGAGGGCGGAGGAAAGGGCTTTCCTTTTGTGGAGCAGTCCGACCTTTTCCAGCGCCCAGGCAACCCTTCGCTCTATTTCGGCGGGTTCGATCCCCTGATTTTCCGGCGCGAAGGCCGCGTCGTCCTCGACTACAGCCCCAACGATCTGACTTTCCGGGTTCTGGAAGACCAGGCTCACCCGCCCGCGCACAAAACAAGCGCCCTGCGACGGAGTCAGCAGGGCGCCCAAAATTTTCACGAAAGTCGATTTCCCAGAACCGTTATGCCCCAGAATGGCAACCCTCTCACCCCGCCGGACCGAAAGCGATATTCCCCTTAGAACCCAGTGAACGCCGTCGTAGGAAAACCCCACGTCCTTCAGCGTGATAATGGGACCGCCGCTTTCCAAATCCTCACTTCTCGACAAGCTGGATAACGGCCATGGGCGCGCCGTCTCCCACCCGGTTCCCCAGTTTCACGATGCGCGTGTACCCGCCCTTGTCGAAGGACGCGTAGCGCGGGGCCAGCTCGTTGAAGAGCTTCAAGGCCGCCTCTTTGTGGGGCATGCGGGCGCGCACCACGCGGCGGTCGTGAACGGTGCCCCCCCGCGCGCGGGTGATAAGCTTCTCAGCCACCCGGCGCAGTTCCTTGGCGCGGGTGACGGTGGTCTTCACCTGACCCGCCAGGAAAAGGCTCGCGGCCATGTTGGCGAGCATCATGATCCGGTGACTTCCGTAGCGTCCCAGGGTTCTATGATCCATATGGTGTCTCATGTCCTCTATTCCTCCTTTGGTTCTTTCGATTTCGACGCCTTGGCCGGGTTCTTCTCCCGAAGCTTCAGGCCCGCGGCGTCCAGCCTTTCCCCTATTTCCTTCAGGGAAATTTTCCCCAGGTTACGAATCTTGAGAAGGTCTTCCCTGGACTTTTGCAGCAGGTCGCCTATGGTGTGAATACCCCCCCGCAAAAGGCAGTTCTCACTGCGGATGGAAAACTCCAGGTCGCGTACGGGACGGTTCAGTATCTCCTGCTCTCCGCCGATAAAGCGCCTCCCCATGGAGGCTTCTCCGTCCAGGAACCGCCCTCGCAGGCCCCGGCTTTCGCCGCTTCCCTGTTCCAGGTCCAGGGACACCCGGCCGAAGTAGGCCCGGATGATTTCGGCCGCCTCGCAAACCGCGGCCCCTGGCGTCACAATGCCGTTGGTCCACAGGTTAAGCACCACGCGCTCGAAGTCCGTCCTCTGTCCCACGCGAGCCGCCTCCACCTCGTAGTTGACCCGCAGCACCGGCGAGAACACGGCGTCGGTGAGGAGCGCGTCCACCGGCAGGTACGAGGGTCGGGGGCGCTCCGAGGAAAGGTATCCCGTCCCCTGCTCAATGTAAATCTCCATCACCAGGCTCGCGCCCTCCTCCAGCGTGCAGATCTTGGCATCCGGGTTCACGAACTCCACCTCGCTGTCAACCTGGATGTCCTTGGCCGTCACCTTCTTGGGACCCTCCAGGTTCAGGTGGAGCACGCGCATTTCCCTGCTGTGAGAGCGCACCGGAACGTGCTTCAGGTTCATCAGGATCTCAATAACGTCTTCACGTACGCCGGGGAGGGTACTGAACTCGTGCAGCACGCCCTCCATGCGCACCGACGATACGGCCGCGCCCTTTATAGATGAGAGCAGCACCCTGCGGAGGGCGTTGCCCAAGGTCATTCCGTACCCCCGCTCCAAGGGCTCCAGAACCAGGCAGCCATGATTGGGGTCGTTTTCGTCTATTTTCATCTCAGATCGTAAGATTTCCAACGTTTCCAACATGTTCTCATGCTCCTATCTTCGACGGAAGTCGAGACCGGCTTGCCCGCGCGTACAGAGGGAAGCGCTGAACAAACCCCCTGGGGCTTTGCCTCAAATCCCAAGGCCGTGGGCCCTCAGCGCTTCCTTAAAAGCCGGAACTCTAGACTCTGCGTCTTTTGGGCGGGCGGCAGCCGTTGTGGGGAATAGGGGTCGTGTCCTTGATCTGATTCACCTGAAGCCCCGCGGCCTGCAAGGAGCGTATGGCCGACTCGCGGCCCGGCCCGGGCCCTTTGACGATGACGTCGATCTCTTGAACTCCCGCCTCCTGCGCGCCCTTCGCTACCTGCTGGGCCGCTATCTGCGCGGCAAAGGGGGTGGACTTGCGCGTGCCTTTGAAGTTCACGCTCCCCCCGCTGGCCCAGGACAACACGTTGCCGCCCCGGTCGCTGATGCACATGATGGTGTTGTTAAAGGTTGAATAGATGTGCGCCACTCCGTAATTTATGTTTTTCTTTTCGCGTTTTTTGCCCTTGCGGACGGTTCTTTTAGCCACCGATGCATTCCTCCCTACTTACCGGCCATCTTCTTGTTGGCGACGGTGCGGCGCGGACCCTTGCGCGTCCTGGCGTTTGTCTTCGTCTTCTGCCCGCGTACGGGCAGACCCAGCTTGTGACGTATTCCCCGGTAGCACCCGATGTCTATTAGGCGCTTGATGTTCATGGAAATCTCGCGGCGAAGGTCGCCCTCGACTCTGTAGTGGTCTTCAATCTCGCGGCGGAGCTTCTGGGCGTCCTCCTCCGTCAGGTCCTTCACCCGCGTGTCGGGGTTTACCTTGGTCTTGGCCAAGATATTCTGCGAAGACGGCAGGCCAATACCGAAAATGTAGGTCAGTCCTATCTCAATGCGCTTTTCCCTGGGGAGGTCTACCCCAGCTATACGAGCCATGTTATCTTACCTCCTCGCACCCTGACGCTGCTTGTGACGCGCGTTGCGGCTGCAAATAATGCGCACGACGCCCTCGCGCCGAATCACCCGACAAAACTCACACATTGGCTTCACCGATGGTTTCACCTTCATAAGCCTACACTCCCCGTAGTTATTTGTTATTTATAGCGGTAGATGATCCTGCCCCGCGTGAGATCATAGGGAGAAATTTCGACCAAGACCCTGTCACCCGGCAGGATGCGGATGAAGTGCATCCTCATCTTACCCGACACATGAGCCAAAAGTTTGTGGCCGTTCTCCAATTCCACGCGGAACATGGCGTTGGGAAGGGGCTCCGACACCACTCCCTTGGCCTCGATGACCTCTTCCTTGCTTCCGCCTTCCTTATTCGCCATTCGCACCCCCGCCTCTCCGTTCCGGTCCGCAAGCGCTCTCCAATAAGCGGCACAGCTCCCCGCGATCGATTTTCCTTCCCGCCTTGGCCCACGCAGCCACCTCGCCGATGACGCGCGGCATGGGCTTCACGTGTTTCGGATTCTTGCACTTGGGCCGGCCGACGTTGAACCTCACCGCGTCGGCCAGGGCCAGCCTGTTTTCGAGAAAACCCACAATCACGTATGCGCGTCCGGCATCTTTGCCCCTCTTGGAGATAACAACCTGTCCCACGCGGTACTCATCTAGCATTTTGCCCACGGGGTTAAGATTTCCGGCCCTTCGTCCGTGACGACGACGGACCTCTCAAAATGCGCTGCGTCGGAACCGTCGGCGGTGACTACAACCCACCTGTCCGGGCCGAGCTTGACCTTTTCCCCCCCGGCCATCACCATGGGCTCTATGGCCAGGGTCATTCCCTTTTGCAGGATGACGCCCTTTCCCGGCTTCCCGAAATTGGGCACCTGAGGCGGCTCGTGCAGCTTTTTCCCCAGGCCGTGCCCCGTGTACTCGCGGACGACCCCGAACCTCTCCTTCAGAACGTAGCTCTCCACCGCGTGTCCCACGTCCCCCACTGTGCGGCCTGCCAAGGCTTCCGCTATGGCCAGCTCCAGAGCCTTCTCCGTGACGTCCAGGAGCTTTTTCCGCGCGGGGTCCACGGCACCTACGGGATAGGTGCAGGCCGCATCCCCGTGAAAGCCCCTGAGAAAAACCCCCACGTCCACGCTGACAATGTCCCCTTCATTCAGGAGGCGGGAGTCGCTGGGAATGCCGTGCACGACCTCGTCGTTGACGGAGGCGCATATGGTTCCCGGAAAGGGGCTATCCGCGTGGGAGGGACGATATCCCTTGAAGGACGCCGTCCCCCCGCTGGCGCGGATATAGCGTTCCGCCACCCGGTCCAGCTCCGCGGTGGAAACCCCCGGTCGCACCGTTTCCCTCAACGCGTCCAGGACGTCGGCAACCACCTTTCCCGCGCCGCGCATCAGGGCAAGTTCCTTCTCTGTTTTAAAGTGGATCATTGACCCAAAGCCGCCTCGGCCTTCGCGAATATCTCCTCCGGGGAGCCCACGGCGTCCACGGCGCGCAGCTTACCCCTCTTTTCGTACCACTCCACCAGGGGCGCCGTCTGCTCGCGGTAAACCGACAGACGGTTGCGGATTACGGATTCCGCGTCGTCGTCCCGACGGTAAAGCTCCCCCCCGCACTCGGGGCAGTCCGCGTTAGGCGGCATCGCCAGAAGGTTCCATATCTTGCCGCAAGCGCGGCAGGTTCTCCGGTTGGTCAGGCGGCGGACGATAAGTTCCTCGTCCACCCTCAGGAGCAGCACCGCGTCCAAAGGCAGAGTCAGCTCCTCCAGAATCTTCTCCAAGGCCTCCGCCTGCGGAAGCGTACGCGGGAAGCCGTCCATGAGAAACTCCCTCTCCCTCAGCAGCCGTTCCCTCACCATGCCGACAACCACGCCGTCGGGAACCAGCTCGCCCTTGTCCATGAAGGCCTTTGCCTTGAGCCCCAGATCCGTCCCGTCTTTCAGGTTTTGCCTGAGAATGTCGCCTGTGGAGATGTGGGCGCAGCCGTGCCTGGCCTTCAAAAACTCCGCCTGAGTGCCCTTGCCGGAGCCTGGGGCCCCCAAAAGAACCAAGCGCATGAGTCTTCCTCCTTACATGCGGAGCAGGCTTCCGGCCTTGCCCCTCGACTTCTTCAAAATGCCGTCGTAGTGGCGCATCAAGAGCTGGGCCTCGATCTGATGCACCGTGTCCAAGGCGACCCCCACCACGATCAGCACCGCCGTGCCCCCAAAATAGAAGGCGTTCACGCTCATCACCCAGGACATAAGATTGGGAACCAGGGCAATGAGGGCGAGGAAGACCGCTCCACCCAAGGTGATCCGCTCCATCACCTTGGTGATGTAATCGGCGGTGGGCTGCCCAGGGCGGATACCCAAGATAAACCCCCCGTATTTTTTCATGTTGTTGGCGATGTCCGTGGGGTTGAACACCACCGTCGTGTAAAAATACGAAAAGAAGAGAATCAAAAGGGAACTCACCACGCAGTAGACCAGGTTCTGGTACCACCGTCCGTTGGGGGTAAACTGAAAGAAGAGCGCGAACTCCGCGCTGATGAACCCCGTGAAGAAAACAAAAAACATCAAGATCGACCCCGCGAAGATAATGGGAATGACCCCTGACTGGTTCACCTTTAAGGGGATGAAGGTGCTCTGCCCCCCGTAGATCTTGTTCCCCACCACGCGCTTGGCGTACTGCACCGGCAGCCTTCTCTGCCCCTCCTGGAGCACAATACAGCCCGCCACCACCGCCACCATCAACGCCAGCCCCACGATCACCGCGAGGATGTTCGTGTCACCGCTGAACAAAAGCGCGCCCGTTTGGAGGATGGCGTCGGGGATTCGCGAGACGATTCCCGCGAAAATCAAAAGGGATATGCCGTTGCCCACACCGTGGTCAGAGAGTTCCTCTCCCATCCACATCACCGCCACGGAACCTGCCGTGACCGTGAGTACCGCCAGCACGGTGTCAAGCCCTCCCCCCGCGAAGAGCATACGGCTGCGCAAAAGCGTCGTGAGGCCCACGGCCTGCACCACAGCGAAGAGGATGGCGCCGTAGCGGGTCCACTGAATGATCTTTTTGCGTCCCTCCTCGTTGTCCTTTTGCATCTTTTCCAAAAAAGGAAAGATGACCACCAAAAGCTGCATGATGATGCTGGAGTTGATGTAAGGCGCGACGCCCAGCGAGAAAATACTGGCCTGGCTCAGGGCGCCGCCTGAGAACGTGTTCAGGAAGTCCAGCATCCCGCCAGGGCTGCTTTTGAAGATGTTGGCTATCGCGTTGGCGTCCACACCAGGGGTGGGGATATGCGCCCCCACCCGAAAGATAAAAAGGACGCCCAGGGTGAAAAGTATCCGTCTTTTCAGATCGGGAAGCCTGAATGCATCGGCGAAGGATCCGAGCACGTCAGACCACCTCGACCTTCCCGCCCGCCGCCTCTATTTTCTGCCGGGCGCCTTGGCTTACCGCGTTGACCTTGACCGTAAACGGCTTGTCCACGCCGCCCTTCGCGAGAAGTTTCACGGGCTGGGAAAGGGAGCGGACGAGGCGCGCGCCGTACAGGTCTTCGACGGTTATTTCCCGTCCATTTTCGAATTTGGACAGGGACTCCACGTTGACCACTTGATACTCCTTGGCAAAGCGGGCGTTGTTGAAGCCGCGCTTCGGCACCCTCCTCACGAGGGGCATCTGACCTCCCTCAAAGCCGGGGCGGACGCCGCCGCCCGTGCGGGATTTATGACCTTTATTGCCCTTGCCCGACGTTTTGCCTGTCCCGCTGCCAACGCCTTGCCCCAATCGCTTCGTCTTACGCCTGGAGCCCGGGGCGGGCCTGAGATCGTGAAGGTTCATCGTATTTCCTCCTCTATTGGCCGCTCTCCGTCCACTCCACCAGGTGGCGGACTTTTGCGATCATGCCGCGAATCTGGGGCGTGTCCTCGTGCTCCACTACCGATTGCAGCTTTGTGAACCCGAGGGCCTTGATGGTTCTTTTCTGGCGCTCGGAAAAGCTGATGGCGCTCTTGGTCCATTTCACACGGATCTTAGCCATTGAGGGCCTCCGTCAGGGTCCCAGCGGTTTTCTTGCCGCGGAGCTTGAAAATCTCGTCCACCGTCCGGCTGTTCCTCAGGGCTTCGAGGGTGGCCCAGGCCACGTTGATGGGGTTCGAGGTGCGCCCCACCACCTTCGTGACCACGTCCTTCACCCCGCCCCGCTCCATGATGGCGCGAACGACGCCGCCGGCGATGATGCCCGTTCCGGCCGGGGCCGGCTTTAAAAGAACCCGCGCCGCCCCGAACTGCCCTTGTATGGGGTGGGGCACGGTGCCGCCCGCGTGTTTCAGCTCCACCAAGTCCTTCTTTGCCTTGTCGATGCCCTTGCGGACGGCCTCGGATATCTCCTTCGCCTTGCCGATGGCCACGCCCACGTAACGGTCTCCGTCGCCCACCACCACAAGCACCGCGAATTTGAAGCGCTTGCCGCCCTTGACCACCTTGCTCACCCGGTTGATGGCGACGACGTGCTCTGTTAACTCCAGGCTTTTGGCATCAATTCTCTTTTTGATCATGATTCGCCATTCTCTCCTTTAGAACTTGAGGCCGGCCTCGCGGGCCGCATCCGCCAGAGCCTTGACTTTTCCGTGGTACATGTGGCCGCCCCGGTCGAAAACCACGGCCTCTATACCCTTCGCCTTGGCGCGTTCCGCGGCCAGCTTCCCCACAGCTTTGGCCGCCTCCACGTTGCAGGTTCCCTTCAAGGATTCCCGGACGGGCTTTTCCAAAGTGGACGCCGCAGCCAGGGTATGCCCCTTGTCGTCGTCGATTATCTGCACGTAAATATGGCTCAGGCTGTGGTAGACGGCCATCCTGGGCGTCGCCGCCGTCCCTGCCAGCCTGCTGCGCAAGCGCTGGTGGCGAATCACGCGCATGTCGTTCCTGCTTCTCTTCTTCACTCTGATCCACCTCACGCTATTTCGCGCCGGTCTTGCCGGCCTTGCGGGCGACGCGTTCGTCCGAGTAACGGATGCCCTTGCCATGATAGGGCTCCGGCGGGCGGTAGCCGCGAATGACGGCGCAGGTCTCCCCCACAATCCGCTTGTCAATTCCCTTCACGATGAACTTGATGGGGTTCTCCACGACGATCTCGATACCCTCAGGGGGCTCGTATTCCACGGGGTGGGAATACCCCAGGTTCAGCAGCAGCTTCTTGCCCTGCAGCTGAGCGCGCCAGCCCACGCCGACGATCTCCATCGTCTTCTGAAACCCCTCCGTGACCCCCGTGACCATGTTGGCGATGAGGGCCCGGGTCATACCGTGCCAGGCGCAGGTTTGCTTTTCGTCGTTGTCGCGGTTTACCGTTACCTTGTCCCGCTCCACGTCCACCCGAATTCCCGGCATGAGGGGCGTGTCAAGTTCGCCTTTCGCGCCCCTCACGACGATCTTCTCATCTTTGACCGTCACAGCAGCTCCCTGGGGGAGGAGAATCGCTTTTCGTCCTATGCGAGACATCCTTCGTCCTCCTCACCAGACGTAGCAGAGGACTTCACCGCCCAAGCCGAGCTTGGCGGCCTCCGTCCCCGTCTTCAGACCCTGGGACGTGGAGACCACCACCAGCCCTAGGCCGCCCATGACCACGGGAAGCTTGCCCTTGCCCACGTATATCCTCCGGCCGGGCTTGCTGATCCGTCGGAGCCCCTGAATAACGCGCTCGCGCTCCGCGCCGTAGGACAAGAATATCCTGATGGAGGCGTAGGGTTTTTTGGGGTCGTTGACTATTTTGAAATTTTTGATGTAGCCCTCTTCTTTAAGGATTCGGGCGATCGCCAGTTTCATCTTGCTCGTGGGGATGTCCACGCTTTCACTGTATATCATGTTCGCGTTGCGCACTCTCGTGAGCATATCCGCGATGGGGTCGTTTACGTACATTCCCGTCGCCTCCTACCAGCTCGACTTTACCACGCCGGGTATTTTGCCCTCGCGGGCGAGTTTCCGGAAGCAGCAGCGGCACATGTCGAACAAGCGCATGTAGGCGTGCACCCTGCCGCACAGCGGGCAGCGGTTATGCCGCCGCACCTCGAACTTGGGGGGGAGGGTCGCCTTGTGCATCATAGCCTTCCTTGCCATTTTTCGCCGTTCCCCCTTTCTAGCGGTTAAAGGGCATCCCTATGCCCTTGAGGAGCGTGTGAGCTTCCTCGTCACCCTCGGCCGTCGTTACGATGGACACGTTCATCCCCCTGGAGCGGATGACCTTGTCGTAGCTAATCTCCGGGAAAATGAGCTGCTCGCGCAGACCCAGGTTGTAGTTCCCGCGCCCGTCGAACCCGCGTCTAGGCACTCCCTGGAAGTCCTTGATACTGGGCAGAGCCAGGGAGATCAGCCTGTCCAAAAATTCCCACATCCGCACCCCGCGGAGGGTGACGGTGCAGGCCACCGGCATCCCCTCGCGCACCTTGAACCCGGCCACCGATTTTTTCGCCCGCTTTAAAAGGGGTTGCTGTCCCGTGACAGCCCGCAGTTCCGCGATGGCTGCGTCCATAAACTTGATGTCAAGTTTGGCGTCTCCCACCCCGATGTTCACCACGACCTTCTCAATACGCGGCAGCTGCATCACGTTTTTGTACCCGAACTCCTTCATGAGCGCGGGGCAGATTTCCTTCTTGTATTTTTCCAGAACACGCGGCGTCATAACGTCTCCTCCTCCGTCTTTCGCTAGGTCCGGTCGATGATCTCGCTGCATTTTCGGCAGACGCGGACCTTTTTGCCGCTTTCTAGGAAAGAGCACCCCACCCGCGTGGCCTTGCCGCACTGAGGGCAGACCAGCATGACTTTTGAGGCGTAAATGGGGGCTTCCTGCTTGACGATGCCCGCCTGGGGGTTTTTCTGACTGGGTTTTACGTGGCGGGAGACCATATTGACGCCCTCCACCACCACCAGGTCCTTGTCGGGGACGCGGCGCAGGATCTTGCCCTCTTTACCCTTGTCCTTGCCGGAGATGACACGGACGCGGTCGTTTTTCTTTATTCTCATTGACATGGCTGACGGAGCCTCCTAAACCACTTCGGGCGCGAGGGAGAGAATGCGCATGTACTTCTTCGCGCGCAGTTCCCTGCCCACGGGACCGAAGATTCGCGTGCCCTTGGGCTCTCCGTTGTTGTCGATGATAACCGCCGCGTTATCGTCAAAGCGGACGTAGGATCCGTCCTGACGCCGCACCTCTTTCTTTGTCCGGACGATAACGGCCTTCACCACGGCGCCCTTGGAGATGCTGCCATTGGGAATGGCCTCACGCACGGAGGCGACGATCACGTCGCCGATGGTGCCCCACTTGCGCTTGCTGCCCCCCATGACCTGAATGCAGAAAAGCTTCCGCGCCCCGGAGTTGTCCGCCACGTTCAGCACCGTCGTCAACTGAATCATGACCGCTCCTCCCCAGGAACGTTAGCGTCGAAGATGGGGGCCCTTCGGACTATCTCCACCAGTTCCCACCTTTTCGTCTTGCTCAGCGGGCGCGTCTCGCGTATGCGAATCTGGTCTCCCACCCGGCAGGTGTTTTCCTCGTCGTGAGCCACGTACTTCTTCGCCTTGACGATACGCTTGCCGTACAGGGGGTGTTCGGCGTGGCGGCTGACCTTGACCACGACGGTCTTGTTCATTTTATTGCTGACCACGATGCCCACCCGCACCTTTCTGTGGCCCGTATCCACTTTTGCCTCCATCATAGCTTTCCTTACCTCCTGCCGTTCTCCGCCGCGCGAGTTTTCTCACTCGTGATGGTCAGCACTCTGGCGATTGTCTTGCGGACGTCCTTGATGCGGTTCGTGTTCTCAAGCTGTCCAATGGCGTTCTGAAAACGAAGGTTGAAAAGCTCTTCCTTGTACTGGCGGTACTTTTCCTGAAGCTCGTCCAACCCAAGCTCCCGAAGTTTCGTCGCGTCCATTACCGTTCACCACCCATACCCTCTCTTGCCACGATTTTCACCTTGATCGGCAGCTTGTGGGAAGCGGTGCGAAAAGCCTGCTCGGCCACTTCTTTGGGCACCCCAGCGACCTCGAACATCACGCGGCCGCGCTTCACCGCGGCCACCCAGAACTCCGGCGCGCCCTTTCCCTTCCCCATCCGTGTTTCCAGAGGTTTCTTCGTGTAGGGCCTGTCGGGGAAAATACGAATCCATATCTTCCCGCCCTTTTTCATCTTTCTAGATATCGCCACGCGGGTGGCCTCTATTTGCCGCGCGGTGATCCACGCGTTTTCCTGAGCCTGGATTCCCCACTCCCCGAAGGCCACCGTCACGCCGCCCTTAGAAATTCCACGGAGCGGACTGCGGTGCGATTTTCTGTACTTAACCCTGCTGGGCATGAGCATGGCTTACCGACCTCCCCGGTCTCTTTTCGAACGCTGCGGAGCGGCGTGCTCGTTCTCGCGGTCGCGGTATATCCAAATCTTGCAGCCGATGACGCCGTACATAGTGACGGCTTCCGCGAAGCCGTAGTCAATGTCCGCGCGTATCGTGGAAAGAGGCAGGCGGCCTTCGTTGTACCACTCGGTGCGGGCGATCTCCGCGCCGCCCAGCCGCCCGGCCACCTGGGCCTTGATGCCTTTGGCCCCGGCCTTCGTCGCGCGGAAAATGGCCTGCTTCATGGCCCGGCGGAACGAGACCCGATTCTCCAGCGACGACGCGATATTCCTCGCCACCAGCTGAGCCACTACGTCGGGGTTCTTGACCTCCTGTACGTTGATCATCACCTTGCCGCCGGTGAGCTTCTGAAGGTTATCCTTCATTTTTTGTATGCCGTCGCCGCCCTTGCCGATGAGAATCCCCGGCCGCGCCGTCCAGATAGTGAAGCGCACCACGTGGCCGACGCGCTCAATTTCCACGCGGGAAATCCCCGCGTCTTTCCAGTCCTTCCTGTCTTTCCCGTCTTTTCTGTTTTCTTTTTTGTCTTCTTTCTCGCTCTTCCACGCCATAATCCACTTACGAAGTTTGAGGTCCTCGTGCAGCTTCCGCGCGTAGTCCTTAGGACCCGCGTACCACTTGGACTCCCACTCCGTCGTAATTCCCAGCCTGTACCCTACGGGATGTACTTTCTGCCCCACGAATGCCCCTCCTAACCTTCCGTAACCGTAACGGTCACATGGGATGTGCGGTGCACATACGGATGCGCCCTTCCCATAGAAGCCGGGCGAAAACGCTTCATCGAGGGGCCTTGGTCGGCGCAGGCCGCCAGAACGCGCAGTTTATCCGTGTCCATCCCATAATTGTGCTCGGCGTTGGCTATGGCGCTCTGCAAAACCTTGTACACCACGCGAGCCGCTTTCTGAGGGCTAAAACGCAGAATCGTCATAGCCTCCTCCGCTCTCTTCCCGCGAATGAGGGCGAGAACCTGCCTGACCTTGGTCGGCGATATCCGAATCTTGCGAACCATGGCCTTCGCGTGTTTTTTAACAACAGCCTCCATTGTCCCCCCGCCCCTCCTACTTCCCCTTGGTGGAGCGTTCCTGCCCCGCGTGACGCCCGAACTTGCGGGTTTGGGCGAACTCCCCTAGCTTATGCCCCACCATGTTCTCGCTGATGTACACCGGCAGGTGCATACGCCCGTTGTGCACGGCGATGGTGTGACCGATCATCTGCGGCACCACCGTCGAACGGCGTGACCAGGTCTTCAGCACCTTTTTGTTCCCCGACGTGTTCATTGCCTCGACCCTGGACAAGAGACGCTGCTCCACGTAGGGTCCTTTCTTCGCTGAACGAGCCATTTCAAAAAGTCCCTCCTCGCGTCTACTTATCGTAACGGCGGCGGACGATGAGCCTGTCAGAAGGCTTGTTCTTCCGCGTGCGGTACCCCTTGGCCGGAGTCCCCCAGGGAGAGAGAGGGTGCTTGTTGCCCTTGCTCCGTCCCTCGCCGCCCCCCATCGGATGATCCACGGGGTTCATGACCATGCCCCGCACCGAGGAACGGCGTCCCAGGTAACGGGTCTTCCCGGCCTTGCCCAGGGAGATATTTTCGTGGTCTTCGTTCCCCACCTGCCCCACAGTGGCCATACACTCCTGCAGGATCAGGCGAAGTTCGCCGCTGGGCATACGGATGTAGGCGTACTTGCCCTCCTTGGCCATAAGCTGCGCCGACGTTCCCGCCGCACGAACCAGTTTGCCCCCCCGCCCGGGCTCCAGCTCCAGGTTGTGAATGACGGTGCCCACCGGCACGTCCTTCAGTTTCATCGCGCTGCCCGGCGTGATGTCCGCCTCGGGCCCGGCGAGGACGGTGTCCCCCACCTTAAGCCCCTTGGGGAGAAGGATATAACGCTTCTCGCCGTCGGCGTAGTGGATGAGGGCGATGCGGGCGTTGCGGTTGGGGTCATACTCCACCGTCGCCACCTTGCCGGGAACCCCCACCTTGTCGCGCCGGAAGTCGATAACGCGGTAGGCCCTCCTGTGGCCGCCGCCGATGTGACGCATCGTGATCCGGCCCGTGTTGTTCCGGCCGCCGCTCTTGCGCAGCTCCACCGTCAGCGAGCGCTCCGGCTTGTCGGCGGTGATATCCTCACGGCCTTGGATGGTCATCTGCCTGCGGCCTGGGGTATAGGGCTTGAATTGTTTGATTGACATATTGTCTTACCCCTTTCTAAACGCTGGCGCCCTCGAAGAACTCGATACGCTGCCCCTCTGGCAGGGCCACGACGGCCTTCTTCCAGGAACGCGTCTTTCCGAGAAAGGCCCCCATGCGCTTGGGTTTCCCGGAGACGTTCATCGTGTTGACGCTCAACACCTTTACCTTGAAAATCTGCTCCACCGCTTGGCGGATTTGTATTTTGTTGGCGCTTTTGTGCACCTCGAAGGTGTACTTGTTTCGCTCCATGAGGGAGCTGCTTTTTTCCGTTATAATCGGCCTTATGATGACGTCGTAGGCAACCAGGTTCATCCCGCGTACACCTCCTCCAGACGCGCGACCACTTCCGGGGTCACTATCAGGGTCTTAGAGTTGAGAAGGTCGTACACGTTGATGCTGGCTACGTTCAAAATCCTCGCGTTCGGGATGTTGCGCACGGAGCGCGTGACGTTCTCGTTGGCGGTATGGTACACCACCAGGGCCTTTTCGGCGCATATGGCGTCCATGAAGCCCTTCATGGCCTTCGTGGAGGGCTTGTCCAGCTCGAAGCCCTTCACCACCGTGAACTGCTCGTCCCTGACCTTCATTGAAAGGGCGCTCAGCATAGCCAGACGGCGCACCTTTTTGTTGACCTTCTGGTGGTAGTCCCGCGGCTTGGGGCCGTGGGCTACACCTCCGTGTATCCAGATGGGGGAGCGGGTGCTGCCCTGACGGGCCCGGCCGGTGTGTTTCTGCTTCCAGGGTTTCTTGCCGCCTCCGGAGACCTCGCCGCGGGTCTTGGCGGAGTGGGTGCCCTGCCGGCAGTTGGCAAGATGGGCCACCACCACCTGATGCATGGCGGGCACGTGCAGCCGCTCGCCGAAAACCGCGTCGGAGAGCGTCATTTCCCCCGCGGACTCACCGCTGAAATCCACTATTTTAATTGTAGGCATGATCTTTCGCTACCCTCCTCGGGCTACTTCTTTTTGTAGAGTGTGACCAGGCTGTTTTTAGCCCCAGGGACGGCCCCTTTGAGAAGAAGGAGGTTGTTCTCCACGTCCACGGCCACGACCGTCAGGTTCTTGACCGTCACTTTCTCGCTGCCCATGTGTCCCGGCATACGCTTCCCCGGAAACACGCGCCCCGGATAGGAAATAGCGCCGCTGGAACCGCCGTGGCGGTGCATGACCGATGTTCCGTGGCTGAACTGCTGGCCGCCGAAGTGGTATCTCTTGATAACTCCGGCGAATCCCTTTCCTTTGCTGACTCCGCTGATGTCGATTTTCTCACCTAACTCGAACAAATCCACCTTTATCTCCTGACCCACCTGGTATCCTTCCGTTTTGTCCATCCTGAACTCGCGGAGGGTTCGCTTGGGCTCGACTTTGACCTTGTCGAAAAGGCCTTTAAGGGGTTTGGACAGCTTGTGCGGCTTCACCGCGCCATAGCCGAGAAGAACGGCGGAGTACCCGTTCTGTTCAGGGGTTCGAATGGCAATCACGGGACAAGGGCCGACCGCCACCACCGTCACGGCCACAGCCTGTCCCTGGTCGTTGAAAATCTGCGTCATGCCAATCTTTTTTCCCAGGATTCCTATACCCATCACTACTCTCTCCTTTCAGCCAGAGCTTCCCCTGACGGCAGCCAAACCCCGACGCGATGTCAAAGTTTGATCTGGATGTCCACCCCAGAGGGAAGATTAAGCTGCATCAACGCATCCATCGTCTTCTGCGTCGGGTTGATGATGTCGATGAGACGTTTGTGCGTCCTCGTCTCAAACTGTTCCCGCGCGTCCTTGTCCTTGTGAGGGGACTTGAGGATCGTCACCTTGCTGATCTCGGTGGGCAGGGGAATGGGGCCGGAAACCACGGCCCCGCTCCTCTCCGCCGTCTCCGCGATCTGTGACGCGGATGTGTCGAGAACCTTATGGTCAAACGCCTTCAGGCGAATACGTATTTTTTTTGCCACGTCGATACCCTCTTCGCGCTACTTTATAATCTGGGTGACGACGCCCGCGCCCACCGTGTGGCCGCCTTCGCGCACCGCGAACCGGAGACCCTCCTCCATCGCTATCGGCACGATCAGGTCCACCTCGAAGTTCGCGTTGTCCCCCGGCATCACCATCTCCACTCCGTCCGGCAGCTTAATCGCACCCGTCACGTCCGTCGTCCG
>JAITGX010000115.1 GCA_031280275.1 Synergistaceae bacterium | reverse complement strand
AAAAACCAAGATGAAAGAGTTTTGGGAATAATGACCGAAAATTGGGAAGTGGAATGATAAAGCATGAATTAAGGAAGCATTGATTAAGGAAACGCTGATTAAACCCTTGTGGGGCTCCGCCCCGCGCCCTGCTTAGGGGTCTCAGACCCCGAGGGGTCTTAGACCCCGAGGGGCCTCAGGCCCCTAAGAACCCCATTAATCAGTGTTTCCTTTATTAAAGCTCCTAAGTTTACCCTCATCTGCTCGCGGTTTGGTTATTACTTCCTAATGAAACCCTAAGTTTTTTTTATTGAAGGAATTAAGAAGCAGAATGTATAATAACAATAAGAATTCAAAAACGAGAGGGTGGTTGTAAATGAGGGCAACGGTTGTTGATCATGTTGGGATTGCGGTAAAGAGCATTGAAGGGGCTTTGAAATTTTGGGAGGGCACCTTGGGTGTCATGTGTACAGGCGTCGAGGAGGTCGCCGAGCAAAAGGTTAAGACGGCGTTTCTGCCCATCAAGGACACGGAGATCGAGTTGTTGGAACCCACGGCGGATGACAGCCCCGTGGCGAAGTTTATCGAGAAGAAAGGCGAGGGCATCCACCACCTGGCGATTCGCGTGGACGACCTGGATAAGGCGCTCGAAAAACTGAAAGCCCAGGGCGTCCGCCTCATCGACGAAAAACCGCGGAAGGGCGCGGGTGGGGCGCGTATCGCCTTCCTTCACCCCGCAGCTACCGGCGGTATCCTCCTGGAGCTATCGGAGAGATAAGGGAAAGCGCGAAATTCTGGAAAAACTGACGGCATCGTGTTGAACCAATGGCTGTCCTTCACCGTCCGCCTGTTCCATCTGCTGCCGCACCGAGTGGCCTTATGCCTGGGCTCCTCCTTGGGACGGACTTTCTGGTTTTTCAACAGACGCAAAGTGGACCGGGCGGAGGCGCGGTGCGTTTCCGCCTTGGGAGTGGGCGCCAGCATAGCGCGGGAAATCGTTAAAAAGGCCTATGTTAACATGGGCAGGTCCATGGTGGAGTTCTCCCGGCTGGACGTGCTGCGGCCCAAGCTGGCCTCTTTGGTAACGGTGGAGGGCAAAGAGCACTTAGACGAGGCGCTGAGACGGGGCAGGGGCGTCTTGGCTTTGACGGCGCACATGGGTAACTGGGAGCTGGCCGGGGCCAGGATGGTGGCCGAGGGCTACCCCATGGCGCCCGTCTACACCCCTCAGCGGAACACGGGCGGCCTGGAGGACCTCATCGACAGTCAGCGCACTATCGCGGCGGGAATGCGTCTCATACCCAGCGAGGGCTTCGGCCTGCGGGGAGTGTTCCGCACGCTGCGCGAGGGAAGCGTTCTTACCCTTTTGCAGGACCTGGACGCCAGACGCGAGGGAATCCTCATCCCTTTTCTAGGGTTGCCGGCCAGAACGGCCACGGGGATCGTAAAGCTGCACCGGAAGTTCGGCTCCCCTGTGGTTCCTATGGTGGCCTTGCGGAACCTCGACGGCGTCCACCACACGGTTCACGTGGAGAGAGTTTTGAGCGACCTCCCCGACGAGGACGGCAACCTTTTTGGAATAAATATGGAAAAGTCTCTGAAAATGTGCAATAATGTGTTGGAGCGGTGGATCAGTACCTACCCGGAACAATGGATGTGGCTGCTGGATAAATGGGAGTCCGTTTTCAACCCTTAACCTCTTGGGTGTGAAGGCGGAATAGGGTATAATACGGCGTAATCATCGAAGAGAAGAAGAGAAAATGACGCTCACAAAAAAGAGGACTGGATAAAAGTGATTTTGGGCGTCGATCCAGGGCGAGGCAAGACAGGGTGGGCTCTGACGGATTCCGCGGGCGGCCTGGCTCTTTCGGGAATATGTCCCACACCGGAGTTCGGGCGGGTTGTTGCAGTACTGAGTTCTCCGACTCGTCAGTGGGAGGAAAAACTCGCGGCCTGGACGCTGGAGCGGCGGGCTTCCGTCACGGCGGTGAAGTGTGCCGCCCTGGGGGACGGCACAGGGAGCCCTCAGATAGCGCTTCTTTTGGAGCGTCTCTCCGTGAAAACGGTTCTCGTAGACGAAGAGGGAACGACGTTGACGGCGCGGGAGCTTTACTGGCGGCTTCATTGTCCCGAGTGGTGGCGAAGGCTTTTGCCGCGCTCGCTGTGGGTTCCGCCGAGACCGGTGGATGATCTGGCCGCGTGGGAGATTGCGTTGCGCGTACTGCGGGGCCGAAAGGCTTGATTTTGGACTTGATTCCTGAGTTCGACAAACTCGACGCGGCCGTCGGTTTCCGCAAGGGGAGCGAGGGGCTGGAAGGGAGTAGATGATAGCATGGCCGATATGGATAAACTTGCCGTTCTTGTCAATACGTTCGGGTCGTCTCTTATCTCGGTGGCGCGCGAGGTGGGCTTGAATGTAACGCTGAACAAGGGACAGGTCACTCAGGGGGTGAAGGTGTCCAACGTGTGCGCCGCGTCTCTTATCGGCATCGTGGGGAGCGGCGTGCAGGGAACGGCGGTCATCATGCTGACCAGCGAGGGCTTCGAGGCCGTCATCGCGGCCATGTCAGGAGGAGCAATCGGTCCGGACACCAACAATCCCATAGCGATGAGCGTCATCGGGGAACTCTCAAACATGGTCAGCGGGCGGGCCCTGATCCAGGCCGCCATACCAGGTGTGGACGTCACTCCACCTCAGACCTTCGCAGGTGAGAACATTCACAACGCCCCGGCCTCATCCGCTGGGGTCAAGTGTTTTACGCTGCCTTTTTCGCTGGATCCGGCAGGTCAGCTTTACCTGGTCCTGTCCTTCAACGCCTCGTGACGCGCCCGAGCGCGCGGCGCATCACGAGATGACGTTTTTTTATGCGGCGCAAAGTTGGAGCGGTTGTTTCTGAGAAGAATCACCGCCCTTGTACTTCAGAGGATGGGTCTTTTAGCGGCAATCGCTTTTGCTGTTCGTTGGCGAAGGCGCCGTGCGTTTTGTTTCTCATCGCATGGGGATTCTGGTTCAGCGGCTTATCGGCCGCATATAATAGTTTGAACGTGGCCCGGCAGAAGCGAATAGAAGCCGAGGCGTTGAGGGCCGCAGGAACCTCGTGGGTTTTGGGGCGGAGCCCCAAATTTTTTTGCGCTTTTTTGGTCCTGGTTTGGGTGTGTTTTTCGGCTCCGAGCGCTGCGAGGGCGGACGTGGTATTGGCGCTGTCCGGAGGGGGCACGCGGGGCTTCGCGCACATCGGCGTCATTGAGGCTCTTGAAGAAGAGGGCATTCGCGTCGCAGGTATCGTGGGGACGAGCATCGGGTCGCTGATCGGGGCTTTGAACGCCAGCGGCTACAACGCCGCACAGCTGCGGGAAATTGCCCAAGACCTGGACTTGACCTCGCTTTTGGCGGAGCACACGGCTCCCATGTACGTGTTCACCGGGGATGGACATCGGACCAGAAAGAACACCATCTCCTACAAAAAAAACAGCAAGAGCGGCGGTCCCCTGGGAATTTTGACGGGAGATAAGCTGTTCCAACACTACGTTCGGCTTACGAGTCATGTCGGGACGTCGGACTTCTCCAAGCTCCCGATTCCTTACGCCGCCATCGCCGCGGACGTCAAAACCGGGGAGAAGATCGTCCTGCGCTCGGGCACCCTGCCCTCCGCCATGCGGGCTTCCATGTCGATTCCTGGTTTGTTCGAGCCCTGGGAACTCGACGGACGACTGTTGGTAGACGGGGGACTGGTCTCCAACCTGCCCGTGGACACGGCCAAAGAGCTTTTTCCGGGTTTCCCGGTTATTGGGGTTGACGTTTCGGACAACCCTGCTGGCGACCGTCCCCTTAATACCCTGGTGGACGTAATCGACCAGTCGCTCACGATCTTAATGCGGCGCACGACGGAGGAAGAGAGCCGCCACGCCGACCTTCTCATCGTGCCGGACGTGCTGAAATTCCCCTTTCTCGACGTCGGCGACGCGAACAAGATCATTCAGCGCGGGAAGGACGCCGCCCAGGCGAAAATGGGCGAGATACGCCGGCTTTCTGGCGACTCACCGAGCGTGTCTCCGCCGCCCTCCGTCCCCCATGACCCCCTGATGGTTCGCGACGTGCGCATCGAGGGATTGCCGGACGTGGTCGCCAGGCGGGTGCGCAGACGCTACCTCCGCTGGGTCGCGAAGCCCCTCGACGTCGACAGCGTGGAAAGGGCCCTGCGGCAGCTGATGACTGCCCCGGACATCTCCGCGGCGAGCTATTCTCTCCGGCGTGAGGAAAAAGGCGGACCCAATGACGTTGTGCTCATGCTGAACATTCGAAAAGACGCCGGCCTGGAACTGGGCATTTCGGGTTACTCCACTAATCTGGATCCCTACCGCTGGCTTTACCTGCAGGGCACGATGCAAGGGGTGTTCAGCGAACTGGACTCCCTGAACGGGCTTATCCGCCTGAGCGATCAATGGGGTTTCGATCTGTCCTACCAGACGGCCTCCGCCCCGCTGAACTCCTGGGAGGTCAACCTGAGCGCGCAGAACTGGAAAATGGACACCACAGGCGGGTACCGGAACTGGGACCGCTACGCCCTTGGGGGGCGGTACCTCTTCCGCTCAGGGCGGACGCGCATGGGATTGGGCCTAGCCTACGAGTACAACGCTGGAACGGACAAACCTGGTTCCTTTGGCCCCACGTTCTTCGCGATGCAGGACACGCTGGACGTTCCTTCCGACCCCACCAAGGGGCAGGCATGGCGATTGGACGTCTGGTGGCCGGACGCCGAGGCGCTCCTTTACCGGTTCACCTTCTTCAAGCCTCTTCAGGCGGATGATACGTGGCGAACCTACCTGCGCTTTGGCTATGTGGAGGGAGACCTGAGCCGGCAGGGGCACGCCGTGTATCTGGGCGGGGCGGAGGAACTTTACTCCATCGCGGCCAGACCCGTGGAGGCGGAGCGTATGGCGTGGGTCAACGTGGTGTTCCGGCACGTTTTGAAGCGCAGCGTCTGGGGTATTGTGGCGACGGAGATGTTCGGCAGCCACGGCTACGCCATGGATGAGGACTACGGGAGGGTGGCCGCGCCCTGGGAGGTGGGCCTGGCGTTTACCGTCCCCAACGACGTCGTCAACCTGAAAATCGCGGCAATTTACGGCAGCGAGGAGTTTAAGCTGGGCTTTTTCCTGGGCGTCCCCATCTGGGACCGTTACCCCCTGCCTTAACAATGACCGCACGCAAGACAGAGAAATTTTTTAACACGGCAGGGCCGGGCAAGGAAGACCTGAATTATATGCTCGATCCTTTGCGCCGTGTCAATTACAATGAGATCGTCACTTTAATTGATCAGCAGCGTTACTTCGTGCTGCACGCGCCGCGGCAGACGGGAAAAACCACATCTCTCCTGGCAATGGCAGACAAAATCAACGGCGAGGGCAGGTATCACTGCGTGTACGTAAACGTCGAGGCGGCTCAGACGGCCCGTAACGATGTGGCCAGAGGGGTGACTGCAATTTTATCCCGCCTCGCGAGCGCCGTAAGCGACTTGCCTCTGTTTGCCGGCCTCGCGCCGGACATTGTCCGTGAGGGTTCGGATACGGCGTTTACAGCGGCGTTGGAGATATTGTGTAAAATTCTGGACAAGCCGCTGGTGCTTTTTATAGACGAGATAGACGCGCTTGTAGGCGACACGCTGGTTTCGGTATTGCGCCAACTCCGCGACACCTACACGAACCGCCCTCGGAAAGCCCCGATCTCCGTCGTTCTCTGCGGCGTACGCGATATAAGAGACTACCGCATTCACCGTTCAGACGGGGAAATCATCACCGGGGGAAGCTGCGTCAACATCAAGGCAAAATCTTTGCGCCTGGGGGATTTTTCCCGTGAAGAGATACGCGAGCTTTACGTTCAGCACACTGAGATGACAGGACAGGTGTTTGAAGAAAATATCTATCCAAAGGTCTGGGAATTGACTCACGGCCAGCCGTGGCTGGTCAACGCATTAGCCAACCAGGTAACGTTTGAAATGACAGAGGGGCGCGGCCGCAAGAACCCCATAACTCTCGATATGATAGAAAAAGCCGCGGAGCAGCTTATTCTTTTGCGGGTCACGCACCTGGACCATCTCACGGACAAACTGCGAGAAGACCGAGTGAGAAGGGTCATAGCTCCAATTGTAGCCGGAGAAAATTGGTATAAAGACCACAAAGGCGAACTTCATCCAGACGACATACAGTACGTCATCGATCTCGGCCTTCTCCGCAGGGAAGGAGCGGATCAAGGCAGAGCGCTTGTCGTCTCGAATGCGATTTATAAAGAAGTCATTCCCCGTGAGCTGACTGCTGTCATGGAGGACAATCTGACGTCCAGCCCCAGACAGCCCTGGTACGTCAACGAGGACGGAACGCTGGATATAAAAAAGCTTCTCCGCGAGTTCCAGTTGTTTTTCCGAGAAAACTCGGAGAGCTGGCTGGAGCGGTTCGATTATAAAGAAGCGGGGTTTCAACTGCTGCTGCAGGCATTTTTACAGCGTATCGTCAACGGCGGGGGCTTAATTGGCCGGGAGTACGCGCTTGGGCGCGGCAGAGTGGATTTGTTGGTGCGCTGGCGTTATCCGGCGGGCGCCGCAAGGGAAAACAGAAAGGAACAGCGGATTGTGCTCGAATTAAAGACGATCCGGCCAAATGGGCATGGGCCTGCGAGAGTACTCGCTGAAGGGTTAGAGCAGACTGCCAGCTATGCCGCTCAGAGCGGCGCAGAAGAGGCGCATCTGCTCGTCTGCGACGAACGTCCTGGGCATGGATGGGACGAGAAAATTTATAAACGCTCCGAAAATCGCGGCAGCAGAGAAATCCACCTATGGGGTTTATAACCGGGGCAAAACCTCAAGGTTTTATCTGGCACTCTCTAGAAGATGTAAGCCTGGTTCGTGAGCCAGCTTAATCAGTGCTTTCTTAATCAGCGCTTCCCAAAGAAAGAAAGAAAGAAAGGAAGTTTCCATCAATGGCTCGTAATATTGTTTCGCGCGCTTCGGACTATTCCCAGTGGTACCTGGACGTCATCAAGGCGGCGGAGCTGGCGGACCACGCGCCGGTGCGGGGCTGTATGGTCATCCGGCCCACGGGATACTCGATATGGGAGTCCGTGCAGCGCCACTTCGACGACGCGTTCAAGCGCACCGGGCACGTCAACGCCTATTTCCCGCTTCTAATTCCGAACTCCTTCCTCGAAAAGGAGGCCGAGCACGTGGAGGGCTTCGCCCCGGAGTGCGCGATGGTCACTCACGCGGGCGGCGAGAAGCTGGAGGAACCCTTCGCCATCCGACCCACGTCGGAGACCGTCATCGGGCATATGTACAGCAAATGGATTCAGTCCTGGCGCGACTTGCCGGTGTTGATCAACCAGTGGTGCAACGTCATGCGGTGGGAAAAGCGCCCTCGTCTCTTCCTTCGCACGTCGGAGTTCCTGTGGCAGGAGGGTCACACCGCTCACGCCACCCGCGAGGAGGCGGTGGAGGAAACGCTGCGCATGCTGGAGGTCTACCGTCAGGTCATGGAAGACGTCTTGGCCCTGCCGGTGGTACCGGGGGAAAAGACGGCGGGTGAGCGGTTCCCCGGTGCGGTGAACACCTACTCCTGCGAGGCGATGATGAGCGACGGCAAAGCGCTTCAGGCGGGGACGAGCCACTTCCTAGGGCAGAATTTCGCGCGGGTCTTCGGCATACGCTTTCAGAACAAGGCGGGGGATCTAGAGGAGTGCTGGACGACAAGCTGGGGCGTTTCAACGCGGCTCATCGGCGCGATCATCATGACGCACTCCGACGACGACGGACTCGTCTTGCCGCCCCGCGCGGCGCCCACGAAGGCCGTTATTCTGCCTATCGGCACGGACGAGCGCTTTCTCGAAGACGTACTGCTGTCAAAGGCGAAGGAGTTTTCCCATCAGTTGAACGGCGCCCTGGGGGGCCTCCACACCTCCATAGACACACAGTTTCACCTGAGGCCCGCAGACCGGTTCTTCTCTCACTTGCAAAAGGGCGTGCCTCTGCGCCTGGAGCTGGGTGAAAAGGACATGAAGGCCGGTACCGTTCGGGCCGTGCGCCGCGATACTGGGGAGAAGGCCGACGTGGCTCAAGACGCCCTCGTGCCCGCGGTGCTGAAAATCCTGAACGAGGTTCAGGCGTCGCTGTATCACAAGGCCAAGGCATTCCGGGAGACCAACACGTCTTTCGCCGCTACCTACGATGAGCTGAAGACGCTGCTGGAGGAAAAGGGCGGCTTCGTGGAGACGTATTTCGCGGGCGCGCCGGAGGACGAGCGGCGCATCAAAGACGAGACTGGCGGCGCGACGCCGCGCTGCGTCCCCTTGGACGGCGGCACGGGCAAGTGTTTCCTCACCGGCGGGGAAGGGCGCAGGACGATCTTCGCGAAGGCATATTAGCGGTCTTGATCCATTACGTTGTGCTGGTTCATGGCTTTCTGCGGCGGGGGCGCAACATGCGCTTCCTCGCGGGGGAGCTGGAGCGGAGGGGCTACCAGGCCTTAACGCCGGATCTTCCGACCACGTTCCGAAACGCGGCGGCCTGCGCTGGGTTGCTGAGCTTCTATCTTGACGAGCGTCTGTCGGGGGAGCGCGTTGTCCATTTCGTGGGGCACAGCATGGGGGGGCTTGTCATACGAGAGTACCTGTCGCGGCGGGTTGTGGCAGGGTTGGGCAGGGTCGTCCTGATCGGTTCCCCAAACAGGGGTTCGCGTCATGGCAGCCGGGCGTTACTGTTTCCGCTGCTCCGCCGCGTCTTTCAAAGCCTGCCTGATTTGGCAGAGCCAGGACCCCATATCGTGCCGCCGCTGAACGACCCCCCGCCCCAGGTGGGCGTCGTTGTCGGAACCTGGACGGACGTTCTGAGGCGGCCGTTCCTGCAAGGGGAACATGACGGTCTTGTCACGGCGGAGTCCGCGCGAGCCGTGCCCGCCTGCGACGAGATACAGATACCCTGTTCCCACGAAAGGCTCCATTGGCGTCAAGACACTGCGGAGGCAATTGATTTATTTTTGAGAACGGGAAAGTTTAGAAAGCGCTGATTATCTGCGAAAGGAGGTAAGGGCCTATGGTGTTGGAGCTGCGAGAGCTGTCGGTGAGCTTCGACATACCGGAAGGGGAAGTGGAGGCGGTACGCGGCGTTTCGTTGTCTCTAGCGGGCGGTGAAATTCTGGCTGTCGTGGGAGAGTCGGGCTGCGGCAAAACGGTTATGTGCCAATCCGTTATGAAGCTGCTGCCGAAAACCGCTAAGATAAGGGGTGGACGAATCATCGCCTGCGGAGAGGACATCACGGACTACACCGACCGGCAAATGCGCCCGCTGCGGGGCAGCGTCTTTTCCATGATATTCCAAGACCCTATGACGACCCTAAACCCCACCCTCCCCATCGGCAAACGAATCACCGAGGCCATTCTCAGGCATAAAAAGGTCAGCCGGGATGAGGCTGAAAATCGCGCGGAGGAACTGCTCGACCTGGTGGGTATCGACGATCCCCCGCGCAGAATGGGGCTCCAACCCCATTACTTTTCCGGCGGAATGCGTCAGCGCTGTATTCTGGCCATTGCGCTGGCTATGAACCCCAAAATCCTCTTGGCGGACGAGCCGACCACGTCTTTGGACGTCACCGTTCAGGCTCACATGCTGGACCTTCTGCGGGACGTGCGGAGAAAAACGGGCGTCGGCATCCTGCTCATTTCTCACGACCTGGGGGCAGTGGCGCGGGCGGCGGACCGAGTGGCCGTCAAAACATCCGCCGGAAATACCGGGGGGCCAGCGTCAGCGCGTGGCCGTCGCCCGAAGCATCGCCCTGGCGCCGGAGGCCATCGTCGCGGACGAGCCGGTGGCCTCCTTGGACGTCTCCATACAAGCGCAGATCGTGACGTTGTTTCAGCGTCTGCAAAAGGAACGTAAGTTCACGTTCCTTTTCATCGCCCACGACCTCTCTATGGTGCGTTTTCTCTGTGACCGAGTGGCCGTCATGTACGCCGGGCGGCTCGTGAAAACCGCTCCCACGGACGACCTCTTCACAGACCCGCAGCACCCCTACACTCAAGCGCTCCTGTCCGCCGCGCCTGTTCCCGACCCACGGCGGGAACGCTCCAAAAAGACAATTTCCTTCGACGGAAAGTTAGGTAATGGAGAGATACGTGAGGTCTCTCATCAGCATTTTGTGAGGACTTCGTGAACATTCGATTTATTGGCGCATATCACAAATTCTTTGAATGGAGATGGGTTTGAATGTTGATAAGGCCCAGAAGGCTGCGGCGTACGGCTGCCATGCGCGCGATGGTTCGGGAGACGCGGCTTTCCTCGTCCATGTTGGTGTATCCGGTTTTCATCCGCGAGGGGCGCAACATCGTCGAGGAAGTCGGCGCCATGCCGGGGCAGAAACGTTACAGCCCTGACGAATTTCCGAAGGCGCTGGAACGTCTCGCGAACGTCGGAGTGAACAACGTGCTGCTTTTTGGTTTACCGGAACACAAAGACGAAGAAGGCAGCGGGGCCCGCTTGGAAAATGGAGTGGTTCAGCAGGCCCTGCGCGAGGGGAAGAAGCGCTTCCCGCAGATGCTTTTCATCACTGACGTGTGCCTGTGCGAGTACACGTCCCATGGACACTGCGGAGTGCTGAAGGAGGGCGTGGTGGACAACGACCCCACGGTGGAGCTTCTAGCCCAGACGGCCGTCTCTCAGGCGCTGGCGGGCGCAGACGTGGTAGCCCCCTCCGACATGATGGACGGGCGCGTGGGCGCTATACGCACGGCGCTGGACAAGGCCGGGCTCACGGACACCGCAATCCTTTCCTACGCCGTGAAGTACGCCTCAGCGTTCTACGGCCCCTTCCGGGAAGCGGCGGATTCGGCCCCGGCTTTCGGCGATCGCAGAAGCTATCAAATGGACCCGTGCAACGCCCGCGAGGCTTTGAGAGAAACGGCGCTGGACGTGGCGGAGGGCGCGGACATAGTGATGGTGAAGCCGGGTCTCCCCTACTTGGATATCTTGAAGGCGGTGAAGGAGGTGAGCCCCGTGCCCGTAGGAGCCTACTGCGTCAGCGGGGAGTACTCCATGATAAAAGCGGCGGCCATGAAGGGTTGGCTGGACGAAGAGCGCGTCGTCTGCGAGGCCGCCACGTGTCTGGCGCGGGCTGGAGCGGATATCCTGATCACCTATCACGCCCCCGAGCTGGCGGGCTGGATTCGTGAGGGAAGGGTGTAACCAGGGCCGCTGTCTGTGTTTCTACCGCGCGGGGCGGCAGAGCAAAAGCTCGCCGTTGTGCTCGTAAAACTCCACCGTCACCTTCTTTTTCAGATATCGCCTGGCGAAAGCCTCCCTGCCTATCGGCCGCGATTTCTCGTCCCAGAACTCGAACGCCTTCGTGTAAGGGACGGGACCATAAGTCTGGCCGTCGATGAGCAGGATAAGCGTGGACTCCGCCAGGCTCTCCAGGATTCCCGTCGCCTCCAGGATCACAACCTCCTGAACCGCCTCCGCCGCCGGCAAGGCGGCAAAGGCCAGAAACAGCGCCAAAAGAAACGCGGTGGGAAATTTTTTCACCTGCATGTTAATAGCTCTCCCTCCAATATTGAATATAAGGGACGTTGGGTTCTTGCTTGTACACCATTTTCCCTGACGAGCGGGCGATCTTGATGATCAGCTTCGTGTCGGTGTAGTCCTTTATATCGACGGGATGCCGGGCCTTGGCCGCTGCGTTGGCCCCGGGACGCAGCTGCTTCACGCCCACGTGCAGTTCGTCCCCGTAGGCGGTCATTCCCGCGACCTTGATGTTTTTGAGGTACAGAGCCTGCCCGTTTCCGCCCACCCACAGGGGCGCTCCCGTCTCGGGATCCAAACCGTAGAGCTTGCTGTCCCCCAGTTCTGGGCACAGATCCCTGTCCTCCATGTCCTCCGGTATGGGTTTGGGGATAAAGGTGGAGGTGTAGAGCGCCGTTTGATAAAGGTACGGGGAGGTGGTAACGTACTCCGCTCCCAGCTCCGGCGTGGAGGGGCGCAGCTTCAGCCTCCACCCCTTGAGGGGGTCCAGGCCGTCCCACTTGTCGGCCACCGCGGCCTCGCTGCCGTATTGGTAGATCAGCGGCACGTCTTGGGAGTCCATCCGGTACCTCAGGCTGTAGAGGTCGGCGGTCACGGCGTCCCCCCTGGCGTTCTTGTTCAAGAACACCCCAAAGATGTACTGCTCCTCGTTTTTCATCCTCCGCCCCGGTCCCTGGTCTGGTACCATTAGGTCCGCGGTTCCGCCGAAAACCCAATGAAACCCGGTGCGGGTCGCCTCGTCCACGCGCCATCCGTACTCGACGGCGCGGGGAATGGCGATAGGCAGGCCCGGAGTCGAGTCAGCCTCGGTGTAATCCTTAGTGTTGTCTTTGCCCGCGCTGCGCAGTTGGAAGATACTTTGCAGCTTCCAGTCGTTCACGGGCCCTGTCACGTCGCAGGAAAGCACGTTCCCCAGGTGATCCGCCGTGTAAAACTGCGTCACGGTGCGCTGGTTGTTCCTGCTTAGGATATAGGTGACAGGGGCTATCAGCATCCCCAGCCGGCAGGCGGGCTCCGGAGCCAGGAAATCGGTGGGAGTGTCCCGCAGGGTCCTGATGATGCCCCCATCCAGGGGTTCGAAGACGTAGAGTATCTTCCCCTGGTCATCCGCGCCCAAGTTGTAACCCAACCCGCCTGGCAGAACGCCCACGTCTCCTGGCAGAGCGGGCGCTTTCTGGTCAATGGAGAGCACCGCCGGGCTCACGATAGTGAGACCTAGGTCGCTGTAGTTGTACTTCGCTGAGTCCGTGAGTCCTGCTATCTTGCCCCACCGCTCGACGCTGTTGGGCACCGGGTTCTCGAAGCGCTTGTTGTCCAAGGCCCACAGAAACTCCGGCGTGCCGGAAGGGTTTGTCACGTCCATGGCGTAGAGGCCGTTGCCGCCCCACCCCAGGCAGCCCAGGAGCACCGTCCTGTAAAGACCGCTCCCGTCGCGCAGTTCCTTGGCAAAAAGGCCGCCGTCCAGCAGCGCGCCCGCCTTGGAGTTGACGCGGGTTATGCCATCGCCCTCTATCCAGTCGCCGTAGACGTTGCCGGGATTGACCGTGTATTTGAGGGACGGAATGCGGCCTTGGAAAATGGGCGGCGGGACAAAAGACCACTCCTCGGCCCCTGTGACGTCGTTGATGGCGTGGAGAAAGCCCCGATTGGTGTGGAGATACACCCGGGTGTCGGCGTTGCCGCGGTGATTGTACCCATTCTGCGCGTAGTCCGGGGTTTTGCCCACCACCGCGAACCCGGCGTGCTCCATGTCCCCCAGGATAAACTCCCCGTTGTATTTTTTGAGCCAGGTGTTGAACTGAGGCAGGTGATTCGGGGCTCCCGTCAGGTTCATCAAGCCGTCGATGTGAGCCGCGTTCGTGGAAGACGATCCCGCCGCCCCGGAGGTCGTGTAGGGAACGGGCCTGATGTCCCTCGACACCATTCTTTTCAGCTCTTCGTTGAACTCCCATACGGGGTCCTCAAAGTAGGAATTGGCGCGCCGCCTGTACTTGGTGAAATCCCCTTCCCATTGATCGAAGGGTCTGACCTTGTACGAAGCTGAATAAAGATAGGTGTCGTCCACCTCTCCGGGTACTGGAGGCTGGATGACCGTCGCGCCGTTGGAGAAACGGTCGGCGTTAATGCGCATCAGCACCGATTTCAGGCTGGCGATCAGGTCAGGGACGTTGTTGGCGAAATAGGGTCTGGAGTTGTAGTTGGGTGAGCCGTCCGCTTGGGGCGCACCGTAGGCCGCCATCTCTGACAGCGTGCCGCGCAGGTTAACGGAGACGCCGGAGGCGTCAAAGGGGTCCACGAAGCCCACCACCAGGGTGCGCACGCCGCTGTCCATCTCGAAGACCTTCTCCTGCCATACATGTGACGACCTGTTCCAAAGGCGGCCCCTTATCTGCTTCGTGTTGACGTAGAGCCTCTGAACCGCCTGAGGTGCGGTGAGGGCGTTGGGGTCGCTGTCGTTACCCGCCGTAAACACCACCAGCCAGTTGCTCTGGCAGGAGCCGATGATAGGGAAGAAACCCCGCGTGTCGGTGGTTCCTCCGCTGGTGAAGGTCAGGTCTTTTGCCCGGGGTGAGAAGAAGTCCACCACGCTGCCCACCCCCAGGCCGGCCCTCAGGTTCCCGCTTCCGACGTCATCACTGACTAAAAAATCCCGAAACTGAATATACGTGACGTTTCCATGGTAATACTGCTTATATTCTCCCGCTCGGGTCTCGAAATAAATTGCGTTGTACTTGTTGCTTTCGACGCCGGCTTCTAAAGCATTGCCGTTGGGGTTGTTGTCCACGCCGGCGGCGCTGGGGGAGTCGTTGCCCGTGATGAGGTAGTTTCGGCCGTAAATGGCCATGGCCAGGGGGGTCTGGCCGTCCGCGATGAGTTCCGGTTCCGTGAATGCCGTTCCGGTTCCGCCCTCGATGCCGTTGATATACCTGCGGAACGTGGTCAGGTTCACCGTGGAGTGGAAGCCCGTGGAGTCCGCTTTGTAGAGATAATCAAAGGGCAGCTTCAGCACAGCCCGGTTCACGGCATTCCACGTGATCGAACCAGGAGGCTGAGTGTAGGCGTTCCTATCGACTCCACCCATGACGGTGGTGGCGTACTCATAGCCCCAAGTAAGCCCCGTGGCCCAATCCGGACCGTTCCCATGGGGAAAGTTAATGCCGTTTACCCTCACGCCCAGAGCTGGGTTGCCGGTGAGTACGTTATCTTGGACGCCTGAGCCATAAGGCCCAAGTGTACCCGTGTTATCGTAGTATTTGTAAAAATCCGCGCTGTATCCCGTATAGGGATAGTTGTCCTCCTGATAGCTGAGGGCCATTGCCACCTTCATGCGGGAGAGGAGGGAGCGGTTCTCGTCGCCCAAGAGCCGCCATAGTACCAATTTCATCTGGTACATGCGGCTGTCGTTCGGAACCAAATGCGCGTTGGCCAGGTTCAGCGGCACGGGCTGCCCGTTGGTGATGTACGGGGCGATCTCGGAGGGTGTTCCTGGGGGTACTCCTCCCGCCTCTCCAACCCAGTTCGCCAGGTTTTTGTTCCGGAACGTCAGGTAGTAGGGTTTGTTGGCGAATGGAGTGTAGTAACAGTCTGGGTTCCCGATACGGTTGTTGCTCGCGTCCAGGTCCCTGCCGTAGCGGTCGGCTCGCGCCGCGCTCAGGGCGGGGTTAGTGGACGGTTCCGTGATGGTTCCGTCGGCGGCTATAGAAACCATGGGTCGGGAACCCGTGCCATAGGTGCACTCCGCCAGAAGTCCGGCCCGCTCGTTGGGGTCCCAGACGTACTGAATCAGCGGCATGCGCCCCCTGGGCGACATGACCATCGGGGAACCCGTGTCCAGCAAAAAAAGGACGTTGGGGTCAATTCCCGCAGCGTAACTATCCTCCATGGGATAGTTGTCGTTCTTGATGAAAGCGGGGGGCACCGCTTCCGCCATTTCCGCCAGGCACAAAACCGACGTCAAGAGAATCAAGAAACTCACGCGCTTTTTCATCTCGCACCTCCTCCGTGTTCAATCAATCCATGTCGCCGCTGGCTATCTGGACGAAAGCCTCCTCCAGCAGCCGGGTCCGCACTCTCTGCCCCTTAACGATGTTGAACAACTCCGCCCGTATCAGGTACGACCCCAGCTGTTCGGATATAATATCCGTCCCAGGCCCCCCTCCCCCTGGTTTATACGTATCGGGGGTCTGCTGTTGTGAGTCATCTCCGTTCAGTCCAGGGTGACCTTCCAAGATCCTGGCCACCAGGGGAATGGGCGAGGGTATCCGCGCCAGCGTGGCGGGGGCGATGCCGTCGGCCACCTGTTCCGCCTGGTAGGACGCGTTGTAGACCCGCAGGGTCAGAACCTGCTGCCGCTCGGGAATGGGAATGTCCAGGCTTAGGCTGTAGTGAGAGAGCACCCCGGAAATTGCGGGAATTTCGATGATCGCCAGGTCTTCTGGCTTGGTAATCTTATTGTGTTCTAAATCAAAGTTGTTTTTAAGGGCCTTTTTCTTCTCGGTATTATACTTGGATATCCTCCCCTTGGCCTCCTCTATGTAACCTGTCACCAGCGTGTGGTCCAAGTACATTCGCTCCTGCTGGAAGGACATGTACCGGAAGCGGGCTGCCGCGTCAAAAGCGAAGGTCATTAAGGCCGCCCCGATCAGGATAATCAGCAGCGCCATAGGAAGTCCCATACCCCGGCGCCTGCTCTTCAACGCCTGCCCTTCATAGAAATAGAAATAGAAATAGAAGCTGAAAAAAATTTTTGTTCTCGTTTGTTTTTTCAATTTCGTATCCTCCACGTCATGCTTTGCGCGAAAATGCGGTACCTGAGGTCCGCCGCGGAGAACGCGGGCGCAAAGTCGGGCCATATCAAGGGCTTGCCCGCCCCGGCGCGCGGATTGGCCTCTTCCCCGCGGACGGCGAGGTACATCGTCAAAAGACGGTTTTCCCTGTCGAAGCGGAAGCACATCCCGGCCACGTTGCGGGCCAGGACGCGGGTCACGGCGGTGTTACGGGCGGCGGCGGCGGTGGAACAGTCCGCGAAAAACTCCTGAATCAGCTCGCGGTTGGCGTTCACGTAAAGGCGGCAGACTTGGATCACGTGAACCTCCTCGAAGCCCCCCAGAGGGTTGTCCATGCTGGCGGGCGTTATCTGCAGGCCGATGACGTTGGGCTGCGGCCGCCCCTGGACGCTGGCGGGCAAGCGTCCATAGGACGTGTTACCCCTGGTGTAGCCCCGCAGCAGCAAAGGAATCCTCAGGGTCGGGAACGCGATCCATGAGCGCATGTCCGCGCCGTTGGATATCTTCAGGCCGGCGCTGCGGTTGTCCGTCTGGAAGCCCTGCAATATTCCAACGATATCCTCATTCGAGGCAAAATAAAAATACCTCATGGTGCTTTTGCTCCCACTGCTGTTTTCGATGTTATCGCTCTTAAAATATCCCGCTTGAATCGGGTTGGGAAACATGGTGCCGTTGGTCTCGTAGTTACCCACCTGACTGTTGAAGCTGTTATCCACCCGACCCACTTTAATGGGAACGCGGACGCCTCCCACGGTTCCGAACACCGGCTCCGACCAGGCGTAATAAATCTGGGGCCCGACGTAGACGTTGGGCTCGTGCTCCGTTCGGACCATCGTTGTCTGGAAGTTGTCGTAGGGCGGGTTCGCGCCGTTGAAGTCCGCCAGGGTGACGGGCCCGCCCCATTTCTGCCCGGGCTCCCCCATGTAGGCCGTGATGGGGTTTTCGGGGTTGGTCAGCTCCGGAAAGGAGTTCACCCTGAAGGACTGAGCGAAAGAGCCCGCTACGAAGCCCGTGTCCTTTCTGTTGTTTGGCATTCCCAAAGAGACGTTGGTCATCTCCCTGCCAATGGACTGAAAAACGTACTCCAGCTCCCCGCGTCCCGTTGTGTGGTCCTCCGTCTGATAAAACACACCCCAGAAAATCCAAAAGGCGGTCAAAATAACGCCGCTCAGAATCCCGAAAATGAGCATAGAGATGAGAATTTCTATAAGCGTGAAGGCCTTTAAGCGCTGCAGCATTTGTTCACTCTCCCGTCATGTCCGAAAATGCGTTATTACGTGTCCGTTTTCAAGTTGTCGCGTCGTCGGAAACCGTTTCGTTGGACATAGTGTTGACCTGCCTTCTGATGACAAGAGGGGCTTTCGTCTTCGAGACCTCGGGCACGTGAACCGTCAGGCTGATGTTGCGCGCGCCCTCTGCACCTGCGTCCGCGCTGGCTTCCACGACGAAGCCCTGGATGTCATACTTGTAATCGCTTTTTTTTCTGCCGCTGACGGGACGCGGGTCCAGGATTTTCGCGGCGGTCTCCAGTGAGTTCTTCATGAACGCGGGGTCTTTGGGGTCGTGGGCCTCGAAAATCTCGAAGCAGCCGGAAACGAGGACGCGCATGTCGATGCTCCTTCTCGTGAAGGCCTGAATCTCCACCGACCACGCCGCCGTCGACATGATAGCCCATAACGTGATCCCCAGAATGAGCATCAGGAGAATGCCCTCTACTATGCTAACGCCCTTGCGATGGCCGTTTTTTATCCTCGCAAACACCAACATGAGACCCCTCCTTAATTTATGTTATGACGCGCGATGCCCGGTGCGGGAATACTGTCAAGATTAACGATATTATAGTACAGGTTAATTATAAATACCCCATGGTCAATAGGTCTTGAGACACGTTCAAACTTGAGATACGTGTCAGGTCAGAAGATGCGAGAACTGATTCATTGCTCAGGGCAAACGCATGAAAATGAGCAGGTAAAGCTAATTTCCGAAGAGGTCTAGTATATCTCACTGCAAGAAATTCTAGACACGCTCTCAATGTATTTCAAGTGAGTCTATCGTTAAATATGCCATGAAAGGAATTTTAGCATGAATGTAGATATGCGACAAGAAGCAAAAAAAGACAAAGTGAACGCTGCTCGTTGGCGGCGTTGCGATTTTCATCCAACGGCTAAAGCCGTTGGCTTTTCCATCGCGTTGTCGTAAGTTTGCTCCTTAGACGGCAAAGCCGCTGTGGGTCCCATTTTTTGTATGCTATAATAAAAAATAAATTTATTGGAAAGCCAGAGTAACCCAACTGGGGAGGATGCGAGTACGGTGTCATTCGCTTTGCCGCCGGTAGGCGACGAGACAGGTAGACGCGCTTATGAACTGATGCTTGAACTCGTGGCGATTCCCAGTGTCACGGGATCGGAAGGAGAAAATACGTGTGCGCGGTTTATTCATGACCGCCTGTCACGTTTAGCGTGTTTCAAAAAAGACCCGAGGGACTTGAGACTCATAGAACTGGACGGCGATCCCCTGGGCCGGTTTTTCGTGGCGGCTTTGCTGCGCGCGAGCGGCACAAAAAAAACGGTTATCCTAACCGGGCATTTCGACGTGGTGGACGCTGACGTGTGCGGACCTCTTCGTCCTTGGGCGTTCGACCCAGCGGAGTACACGGCCCGTATGGGAGGACTTGTCCTGCCAGAAGATGCGCGCAAGGACTTGGAGTCAGGCTCGTACCTTTTCGGGCGGGGCGTGTCGGACATGAAGGCGGGCATCGCGTTGAACATCTGTCTTTTGGAGGATTACGCGGAGAGGCGGGAGGAGCTGGAGTTCAACGTCCTGCTGCTGCTCGTTCCCGACGAAGAAGGGGACTCTGCGGGGATGAGGGGAGCGATCTCCTTTCTCGCGCGGCTGAAGGAGGAAGAAGGGCTTGATTTCTTGATCTGCATCGACACGGAGCCCGTTTTCGACACATATTCCCCAGCGATTTACCACGGCACCATCGGGAAGATCATGCCGTTGTACCTCTGCGTCGGGCGCGAGAGCCACGCGGGGGAGTACTACGACGGACTGAACTCCACGCTGGTGGCATCTTACCTGAACGTGGCGCTGGACGGGGGGAAGGACACGGTGGAGACACTGGGTTCGCAGACCTTCCAGCCCCAGTGCTGCTTGCGGATGCGCGACCTGCGGAGCCGTTACGCCGTGACGTTGCCCGAACGCACGGTTCTCTATTATAATTGCCTCACGGTCGAAAAAACCCCAGCGGTCGTGTTGGAGGACATGAAAAAAAGAGCGATGGCCGCCATGACTTCCGCCCTTGCCCACGTAGGGCGTGACTGGACCCCACGGGTGCTGACCGTTGAGGAGGTCCTGCGGAAGGCAGCGGAAGCCGCGGGCGGCAAGGAGAGGCTTTTCGCGGAGTTCCTGCCCCGTCTTTCCTCCGCCGACGAGCGCGAGCGCAGCATCGAGTTCTTGTCTCAAGCCCTCGACCTGCTAGGGGAAAAGGGGCCGCTGGTGGTGGTAGGGTTTGTCCCGCCCTACTACCCGCCGCGGGTCAACGGGAAGGAAGGAGGGCGCGCGGTGCGGCTGGCGGCGGCGGACGCCGGGAAGGAGCTGGAGCGCCGAGGTTACAGCTTGGCGGAGCGCGAGGTTTTCCAGGGGATCACCGACCTGAGCTTCACGGGTTTTGGCGGCAAGGCTGAGGAACTCGCCCCGCTGGCGGCTAATACCCCGCTTTGGGGGCGAAATTACGGGCTGCCCCTGGCGGACTTGCAAAAAATCGACATCCCGTGCGTCGTGTTTGGCCCCATAGGCAAGGACTCCCACAAGATCACGGAAAGGGTAGAGACGGGCTATACCTTTGGCGTGCTGCCATCCGTCCTGAAGGGCTTCATCAAGTCGGTTTTCCAGCGCTCCATTTCCTGAGGTCATGAAGGGATGAAATTATGAATGAAAAAAGAATTTCTCTTTCATTAAATTGTTTTATGCGATACAATAGGGAGAAAAGTAACGGGTTTTATTTCTGCGGAGGTGAAAGGGGATGCGGCTTCTAACCCGGTCCGATTTCGACGGTCTGATGTGCGCCGTGCTGTTGAAGGAACTGGATCTTTTTGAAGAGAAAAAATTCGTC
>JAITGX010000055.1 GCA_031280275.1 Synergistaceae bacterium | reverse complement strand
TCTAAGTGAGAAAGCTGCACGAGAGAGCGAGCCGGCGTATGATACAAAATGTACACGTTTTGAATGATTGAAACCTCCGGTTTTGGTGCAGCTAACCTTAAACTAGAGGATATCAGTCTTTGAAACGTGTATTTTGTTTTTCAAGGTCCTATTTATAATTTCACTCGCTAATGTAATGAAATTGTGTCAGTCACTCAGCTCCAAAGCGATATTTTTGTGTTAAACTATACTAATGGCAAATATTTCATGACCATATTGTATTGTTCCTCAATTAATAATGTGAATCATGAGAAAGTATGTTATGATAAGAGGGCAATACGCGTAAACCTGCGGCGTCCGGCGAAGCGGTTGCCGGACAAGCTCGATTTTAAAGGGGGAACTTGTCAGCATGGGAAATCGCAGTATTGATGAGCTTTGCGAGGAATTAAGGGCGAAACGGACCTCCGCTCTCGCCGGAGGGGGGGAAAAAGCGGTTGCCAAGCAGAAGGAAAAGGGCAAGGGCACGGCTAGGGAACGCATCGCGCAGCTTCTCGACCCGGGTTCTTTTGTGGAACTCGACGAGTTCGTCACTCACAGATGCACAAACTTCGGCCTGGAGAAGACAAAGCCCCTGGGGGACGGTGTGGTCACGGGCTGGGGAACGGTAGACGGCCGCAAGGTCTTTGTTTTCAGCCAAGACTTCACGGTTTTGGGCGGCTCCCTGGGTGAAAAGCACGCCGACAAGATCTGCAAGGTGTTGGACATGGCCATGGAGATGGGCTGCCCTGTGGTCGGCATCAACGACTCCGGCGGCGCGCGCATTCAGGAGGCCGTGGACTCCCTGAACGGTTACGGCAAAATATTCTTCCGCAACACCCTTTCCAGCGGCGTTGTCCCGCAGATATCGGTCATCGTGGGGCCGACGGCGGGAGGCGCGGTCTACAGCCCCGCCTTGACGGACTTTGTTTTCATGGTGGAGAAGAACGGCGTCATGCACATCACGGGCCCTGCGGTTATCAAAGCCGTCACCGGCGAAGAAGTCACCAGCGAGGAACTGGGCGGCGCGAAGACCCACAACAACAAGAGCGGCAACGCCCACTTCAACGCCAAGAGCGAGCAAGAGTGTTTCGATCAAATCCGTAAAGTCCTTTCTTATCTGCCCTCCAACAACCTGGACGACGCTCCCGTGACGGAGACGGCAGACAGCGTAGACCGCGCAGACGCGGAACTTCGCAGTATCGTTCCCACGAACCCCAATAAAGGCTACGACGTTCACGAAGTGCTGAAGCACGTGCTGGACGACGGCGTTTTCACGGAAGTTCAACCCGGCTGGGCGCAGAACATTCTCACGGGTTATGGCCGCATAGGGGGCCGTTCTGTGGGCATCATCGCCAATCAGGCGAAGGTCATGGCCGGGTGCCTGGACATTGACGCCTCCGACAAGGCCAGCCGTTTCATTCGGCACTGCGACGCCTTTAATCTGCCCATCGTGACGTTCGTGGACGTGCCGGGCTACTTACCGGGCGTGACACAGGAACACGGCGGCATCATTCGGCACGGAGCAAAGCTGCTCTACGCCTACAGCGAGGCCACGGTGCCCCTGCTGACGGTCATTCTGCGCAAGGCCTACGGCGGCGCGTACCTGGCAATGTGCGGCAAGGCGCTGGGAGCCGACATGGTGCTGGCCTGGCCTCAAGCTGAGATCGCCGTTATGGGTGCGGAAGGCGCGGCCAACATTGTCTTCAAGAAGGAGATCGACGCCTCCTCTAATCCCGGCGCCACGCGCCTGGAGAAAATCGACGAGTACCGCGCCGCCTTTGCCACGCCCTACGTGGCCGCAGAGCGCGGATTCGTGGACCGGGTGATCCTGCCCGAGGAGACGCGCAAGGCGCTCTGGATTGCCCTTTGCGGCTTGGACAGCAAGAAAGCTGGACGCCCCAACAAGAAGCACGGCGTTATCCCTCACTAGAGGAGGACAGCACATGAGCGACGTTATTATAAGAGCGGTTATCTTTAGCTGCATCGCCTTTTCGATTGTTTTCATCGTCTTGGGCGGCCTCACGCTGGTGATTTTCGCCATGCGGTTATTGACGGGAGGCGGAGAGCCCGAACCCGCTGCATCCAAGGCGGCCGCGAAACCGGCGGTGTCCATACCCTCGGCCGCGCCGGTTCCTGTTGCTGCGGCGAACGTGAAGGCCCAGCACGTGGCGGCGATCACGGCGGCAATCCTGACCATGACCCAAGGCCGGGGCAGGGTTGTGAACATCACCCCCGCTGGAGGGGCTTGGAACACAACCCAGCGCTGGCGCGCTATGTCCATTGTGGAGGGCAGCGGGCGGGCTCTTGCGCCTTCTTGGAAACGATAAAAAACGCGGACAGAATTTTGGAAGCCAAACAACGAAATCAAGTTAAAACAAGAAAGGGGTATTATTGGATATGAGCGCGAAATACAAGGTGACGGTTGACGGTACAGCGTATACGGTCGAGGTAGAGGAACTGGGAGGGGAGTCTTTCGCGCCTGTGACCCGCGCAGCGGCTCCTGCAGCCGCTGCAGCGCCTGCAGCCCCAGCTCCCAAGCCCGCGGCGGCCCCCGCTCCAGCAGCGGCGCCGGTGGAGGCTGGGGCTGCGGTGATCGAGGCTCCCATGCCTGGCAAGGTGCTGGACGTGAAGGTCTCCCTGGGTGCGCCCGTCAAGAGCGGCGATTTGGTATTGTTGTTGGAGGCCATGAAGATGGAAAACGAGATTTTCAGCACCGCATCGGGTACTGTCAAAGAGGTCCGCGTCAGGAGCGGGGATTCCGTCAACACCGGAGATGTTCTGGTCGTCATCGGATAACTCCTGAAAATTTTCCCCGAAATTTTTTAGGAGGTATCGCCCATGGAAATGTATTTGAAGTCAATCGGCGACCTGGCAGCCCAGTCGGGCTTCTCGGCGCTATTTGTGTTCAACGTCAAATTTGGCACCGTTTTGCTGCCCGGGTATTTCATTATGCTCATTGTTGCGCTCATACTGCTCTACCTGGCCATCGGCAAGGGCTTCGAGCCCCTGTTGCTGGTGCCCATCGCCTTCGGCGCACTGCTGGTGAACCTGCCGCTGTCTGGCATCACGGACGCGGCGAACGAAGCCGCAGGTACCAGCGCTGGGTTCTTGCACTACGTCTACTACGGGGCTCAGCACGAGATATACCCCATTATCATCTTTTTGGGTATTGGCGCCCTGACGGACTTCGGGCCGCTTTTGGCCAACCCCATCACTTTCCTGCTGGGAGCAGCGGCACAGTTTGGGGTTTTCATCGCGTTCATTGGAGCCAACTGGCTTGGCTTTAACCTCAAGGAAGCGGCCAGTATCGGTATTATTGGGGGAGCGGACGGCCCAACCAGCATTTATTTAACGATGAAGCTGGGCCAGTCGCAGATTTTACCGGCCATTGCCGTGGCGGCTTACAGTTACATGTCGTTAGTGCCTTTGATTCAGCCGCCTTTCATCAGGCTCTTCACGTCGAAGAAAGACCGGGCCATTCGCATGGCGCAGCTTCGCCCCGTTTCCAAAAAGGAGCGCATTCTTTTCCCCATCATCTGCACGGTTGTCGCGGGGCTTGTGCTGCCTGCCTGTGTGCCTCTGGTGGGAATGCTGATGTTCGGCAACCTGCTGCGGGAGTGCGGCGTGACCGAACGCCTGAGTCAGGCCGCCCAGAACGAGATACTGAACATCACCACCGTCTTCCTGGGTTTGGCGGTGGGGAGCACGATGAGCGCGGAAAAGTTTCTTACGCCTGAAACCCTCAAAATTATCATGCTGGGTTTGATCGCTTTCTGCTTCAGTACAATTGGCGGGGTGCTCTTCGGGCAGATCATGAAGATTTTGAGCGGCGGGCGTATCAACCCGATGATCGGCTCGGCGGGGGTTTCCGCCGTTCCCATGGCGGCGCGGGTGGTCCAGAAGGTCTCCCAGACGGAGAACCCTGGAAACTACCTCCTGATGCACGCGATGGGCCCTAACGTGGCCGGGGTCATTGGCACGGCGGTAGCAGCGGGCGTTTTGCTGACGCTTCTCACGATGAACCCGTAAGGACCGCCGCGAGAAAACGAAAACGAAAAACGCCGAGGGAAGTCCCCGGCGTTTTTTTCTGGAAAAGGAGAGGCGCGGTCATGAGTGTTTTGGTCACGGGGGGCGCGGGATACATCGGGAGTGTCACGGTGGAGGCGCTGCGGGAGGCTGGTGAAAGCGTGATCGTCCTGGACGACCTCAGCGGCGGGCACCGGGCGGCGGTGGCCCCCTCCGTTCCCTTCTACCTGGGCGACGCGGGGGACGCGGCGCTGCTTCGCTCCATCGCGGCGGACCATGGGGTGAGGCAGGTGGTTCACTTCGCGGGCTTCATCTCCGTCCCGGAGTCCGTGCAAGACCCCCTGCGGTACTTCGTCAACAACACGGCCAAGGTGACGGCCATGCTCTCCGCCCTTCGGGAAGCGGGGGTGAAGAACGTGGTTTTTTCCTCGACCGCCGCCGTGTACGGGGAGCCGGAACAAACCCCTATCAGTGAGGAGCACCCCAAGAGGCCCTCCAACCCCTATGGGCTTTCCAAGTATTTCGTAGAGCGGATATTGGACTGGATAGACGCGGCCTACGGCGTCACCCACGCGGCCCTGCGGTACTTCAACGCGTCGGGAGCCACAGCGGCCCGAGGAGAAGACCACCACCCCGAAACCCACCTGATTCCCCTGGTGCTTCAGGTTCCCCTGGGGCGGCGGGAGAGCGTCAGCGTCTACGGCTCCGACTACCCCACGCCTGACGGCACCTGCGTGCGGGACTACATTCACGTAGCTGACCTGGCGGACGCCCACGTCCGGGCCCTGCGCTACCTGCGGGATGGGGGCCCCAGCCGGAAGATCAACCTGGGAAACGGCAGGGGGTTTTCCGTACGGGAGATTGTCTCCGCTGCGGAGAGAGTCACGGGCAAGCTCATTCCCATCCGGGAGGAGCCCCGGCGTGAGGGCGACCCCTCGGCTTTGGTGGCCGACTCTCGGTTAGCGGGAGAAATTTTGGGCTGGCGGCCCCGCTGTTCCGCCATTGAGGACATCGTGCGCTCCGCCTGGGACTGGCACAGGAGCTGCCCCGACGGCTACGAGGATAGGTAAAAGTGAGTGTTTTTCGGTCGGCGCGCGTTTTGGGGGCTTGACCTAGGGGCTTCCATGAGATAAAAATAGGTGCGTCCGCGGCAGCGGGCGGTTAGGAACGGAATCCACCAATTGCGGGGATTCGCCATAATGACAGGGAGGTAAATTTGTAATGACAAAAACGGATTTGATTGACAAAGTTGCAGAGGCCGCCGAATTGACAAAGAAAGACGCCGGGGCAGCGGTAGGGGCGTTCATTGACGCGGTGATGGACGCTCTGGTGAAGGGAGACAAGGTGCAGATCATCGGATTCGGCACCTTCGAGGTGCGTCAGCGTGCCGCCCGTGACGGCCACGACCCCCAGAATCCCAGCAAGGTCATCAAGATACCGGCCAAAAAAGTTCCCGTGTTCAAGGCGGGCAAGCTCCTGAAAGACAAAGTCCTGTAGCGCTCCCAGTCCGACGGCAGGGAACCGAGGGGACGCGGCGTCCGTCCCCCTTTTGTCATTTTTCCAGACCCCTGTACACGGTGTCGTAGGTGGGGGTAGGAATGCCCAGTGCTGTGCCCTCGCGGCAGACGTAACCGATCAGGTGCTCCAACTCCATAGGGCGGCCTTTCTCCCGATCCACCTGCATAGAGGTCTTGGTGAGGGGGGCGAAAGCCCGTGCTTTTTCCAACGTGACCTTCGCGATGTCCTTGGGGAGAGGGATGTTCTTCGCACGCGCCAGGGCCTCGATTTCGCCTATCATTCGTTTGACGGTCTCCAAGCTCTCCGAGTCCGCAAGAACCTCGCTGATGCTGCGTTTGAACAGCGTCGTCACTCCGGCAAAGGGAGACAGGAAGACGAACTTCGACCACATCTCCACGTCAATCTGCTCCGTCAGTGCCACGTCTATGCCGCTTTTCGCCAGCATTCGCTGAATGTACCCGTACCGCGCCGCGTTTTCCTCCTGCTCAATACCCTGTTTCCCAAAAAGAACGCGCTGCACCGACCCCACCTGCCGTACCGTCCCCGGCTTCTCCACGTGGGCGGAGATGTAGACGCACCCTCCGAGCACGTCGCATCCTGGAAGGTGTTTTTCCAAAATAGCGGGTGCGCTGACGCCGTTCAGCAGAGGGATCGCCACGGTTTTGCCGTCGGCTGCCGGGGCTATTTCCCGCGCCGCCTCCTCCAGGTGATAACCCTTTGTAGCGAAGATTAAGAGCCTCGCTCCTTCCGCGTCGGCAATGTCGTGAGTTGCCCGCGCGGGGCGCACCATTCTCGTCCCGTCCGCGCCCAGAACGTGAAGCCCTTTGGACGTTACGGCCTTTAAGGTCTCCCCGCGGCACCAAAAGATGACCTCGTGTTCCCCAGACTCAAGCCCCGCCGCCAAACGCCCGCCCACAACACCCCCAACTCCGCCTAAACCGACCACCACGATCTTCATCTATATCCCTCCTGTTTTTTTGGCATCAGCCTCGTCCTTCGCTACGGCTGCCAGGTTGGTTAGGTACATCGCCGCCCAAAAATCCTGCAATATGACATTTTTCGAGTATCCTGTAAAATTCTCCAGGGTTAGCTTGTTCTTCACGATGTCGTACTTCGTCTCTATCGGCCAGCGCTTGAAGTACAACATCGAAAATTCTTTGAACGGCAATTCATAAAGGTTTGTGATAAGCGTTTCTGTCTCACCGGAAGGAAGCTGGAATTTGACGGCGCGAATCGTCGTTGTCTCGTCCAGTTTGACTAAGCTGTCGGCCCTTGTGCTTTCATTAATTTCTTGATTCCACTTGCTTTTTACCCGCATGAGAAAGGATAATCTTTGAGCATTGAGTGCGTTAATCAATGCGGCCAAAGGATAGCTGCGATCGAAAATATCGAAAATCAGGATTTTTTTCGTATCAGGGCAAATATCCTTTAATTTTTCCAAATGTCCCAGAGCAAAGCCGCGTTCGGAAGCGCTTGCCCTGCCAATAGCGGCATCCACGACAAAATCGTTCAGCACGTCGCAGAGCAAAGAGATTTTCGCGGTTGGAGAGTCGGCGTCACGCCCGGTTCCACCAAAAGCTTCGAGTAAAGCCGGTATCTTCGGCAAGGCGGCGTCATTCTTGTCTATAGCAAAGATTTGATAGCCATGCCAAAGGTTGATTTCGTGTTCTTCGCAATATCTTTGCAGTACCAGATCACGAAATATCAACTCAAACGGAGAATGATCAAAATGGCTGCGGGCCTTGCTCAAGGCCTGCTGGCTCATAGTCATCACCTGCTCGGAGTTCTGCGTGAAGAAGCGGTTTAAAGCCGTTCGCGTACATGTGTCGAAACCGCACAATACAAACAAAATGATATCTTGAAAAGTCATTTTCCGCACGCGAGTAAAATAAGAAGAGTGGAATCGTGCGGCGTTCAAAGTAAAAGGCTGGGATATAAGCATTTTTAATCTTGACATCATATTAGATAAAATAAGCATTTTTAACACTTCAATCCAATAAAATATACCTTATATAAGAGAAACGCTGATTAAGCCCTTGTGGGGCTCTGCCCCGCGTCCTGGGGGTCTCAGACCCCGAGAGTCTCAGACCCCGAGGGCCTCAGGCCCCTAAGAACCCCATTTAATCAGTGCTTCCTAAGGTATCTATTTAGATTTCTTGCTGCTATTGCTGCTGAGTGATATTGGGGAGGTGTTCGAGTCTCCAGCGGGTTTCAGGTTCGCAGGGAAAGGCGGTGACGGCGAATAAATCGATGCGCCAAGGGCCTGTCCAACCTGTTTTATCCACGAAAACACGTCCAGCGCCGATCAGCGTCCGCAGCTTTCTGGGTCCGATGGAGTCCTCGGGGGCTTGAACGCTGTTTTGGGTGCGGCAGCGCACCTCGACCATTACCAGCTCTTTCTCTTTCTCGTCCAGCGCCGCGATATCCAGTTCCCCCAGCTTGCAGGAAAAATTGCGAGCCAAAAGCCGCCATCCCAGTTTTTTGACGTGAACGACGGCCAGCTCCTCGGCGCGCCTGCCCAGATTCAGATGCTGCGCCGTCACGCCTGCTCGCCTTTTTCCAGCTTGTAAATCCAGGAAAGGATGCGGGCTACGGCCTCGTAGAGTTCAACGGGGATCTCCTGCCCCAGCTCCAGGGAGAGCAGGGCCGACACCAGCGCTGCGTCCTCCACGATGGGAACGTCAGCGGCCCGGGCGATCTCCACGATGCGCTGCGCGACAAAACCTTCGCCCTTAGCCGTAACTGCAGGAGCGGCGTCTTTGAGGCCGTATTTCAAGGCGGCGGCCCGCTCGCGTTTCTGAGGGGGATTTTTTTTCATTTCTCTCGCATCTCCCGCAGCCTTACACGGTGATGTCCAGACCCCGGGCGGAGGTGAGGTGTTTGCGCTCCCCGCCCTCAAGCTGGGAGATGCCGACGAACTGCAAGGCCAAGGGGACGCCCTCCAGCTCCTTGCGGATAGCGAGGCGCTTGCGCTTCAGAAGCTCGCAGGAGGCAGGACGCTCCGCGCAAAGGTTCAGGTTGTAAGAGCGCCCGTCGCTCTCCACGCCGCCGCCGATGAACCCCAGTCTTGGTCCATCCAAGCCAAAGCCCATCTGCCAATAGTCCCGTCCGCCCTGCTGGTGAACGCGCCCCACGAACACGTGGGCTGAGGCGCCCTCCTCGCCGTTGCTGACGGGCCAGAGGGGAGCCCCCAGCAACGCCGGGTCCGCGTCACCGCGCGGTGCGCGCAGTAACAGGGAATGCCCCCGCAAAAACCTCGCTATTTCCGGGTCGGAGTCCTCGCCTCCTTCTTTCAAATCGCGCAGAACCTCCACGGGGTTCTCGCCCTTGCGTGAGCGTTCCTTCAGTGCCTTGCGCATCCGACCCCAGATGGCGTTAGCCGCCTCCCCGTTCAACGCCATGTACCAGGAAAGAATCTGGACGTTGCCCGGCGTCATGGGCAGGTCTCGCGCCCAGAGTTCCAGCAGCGGGCCCAGCTGTTCGGGAAGTCCCCCCATACGCCGCCACGACTCGCGCACCGCCAGCATCACCTCACTGGAAAGGGGCATTCCTCGTGAAAGGAGCGCCGCCGCCAGCTCTCGGTCGGCTAGGGGCAGTTTGGAGAGAAACGAGAGTTCCCCCTGAGAAAGCCTTAACACGGGAGTTTTCCCCGGCCCCCCGGAGTCCCACACGGCGCGGAAGTGCTCCCCCACGATGAGGTCCACCGTGGCGCGCGCCAAAAGCACTCGCGACTGCCCCACCGGGATAAACTGACCGTTCAGTATCTGAACGCGGACGCTGTACTCCCCATTCTCCCCCTTGGACAGCACCTGCCCCTCCACAAGGGTTCCGGATCGCACACCGGACAGAGGCGCGCGAAGTCCAGGCGCTTCCGAAACGGTTATCAGGTTCTGGTTGACCTGGTTCTGGTTGACCTGCACGTTGAGGTTCGATACCTGCGTCATCGCCTTAACCTTTCCATTATCTCTGTGCCGGAGAGCAGTTTTTTGCAGAACGCGGCGCGATGCACGGGCTTATCTATGAGGCCCAAAGGGGTTCTCCCGGCAGCTCCAGGGTAACGGGGCCCAACTTTCCCGCGGCGAAAGAATCCACAAAACGCCGGGCGGCAAGCTCCATGTTTACGCGCCCTCCGGCAGTCAGACAGCCCAGCCGCCGCCCAAGGCGCTCTAACACGGTCTCGGCGGGCTCTTCAGCTGTCTCTCCGACGCCCCAGGCTCCAGCGACGGAACCCCAAAGGCCGTGCTCCCGCAAGAAGCACAGCAGAGCCACGGCCGCAGGTTCGTAACCTCCCACCACCTCGGCTTTAGCGCAGCCTAGCCACGAGAGCACCCGATGGACGCCGGCTTCCGCATGAGGGTCGAGAATTCCGGGGGAGTCCACGGCCAAAAAACCGCCGCCCTTGTACCAGTTCACGTCGCGGGTAATGCCAGGAACGCCCCCCACCCGCGCTCGGGACTTGCCTACCAGGGCGTTCAGGAACAAGGACTTGCCCACGTTGGGAATGCCGACCACGGCCAGGCGAAGTTCCCGGTGAGGCGGGGAAAAACGCGACAGGGCTCTTTTCAGGGGGGTAAGGCTGTCCTTGCGGAGGTCAAAGGACCAAACGTCTTTCTTCAGGCGGGCGAACTCCTTCATCCAGAGGTGAGAGCGTTCGGGGTCCGCTAGGTCTTTTTTGGAGAGAACCAGCAGAACGGGTTTGAGGCGGGTGAGGGACTCAATCAGAGGTGACGACGTGGAAAAGGGTGCGCGGGCGTCGCGCACCTCGATCACCAAGTCCAGTTTTTCGGCCAGCTCCCCCAACTTGCGCCCCCCTTTGGCCATGTGGCCGGGAAACCATACGGTTCTGCCGCTCATGACCATGTTCAGCGAGGCAGCCCGATACGGTTCAGGGGCCAGTATCGGAAAAACGCCGGCCCGTGAATGTCCTTCGCGGGAACGTAGCCCCAGAAACGGCCGTCCTGCGAGTTGGGCCGGTTGTCTCCCAGCGCGAAATACTGACCCTCCGGCACGGTAAAGGGCACCGTTTGGTAAAATTTATTGGGCCTCATAGTGTAGTGATCTTTATTGACGACGTAGGGTTCATCGACAGGAGAGCCGTTGATGTAGACGATCCCCTCCTGGATGTTCACAGTGTCGCCCGGCACGGCGATAATGCGCTTGATGAAGTCTCGGGAGCGGTCTTCGGGGTATTTGAACACGTAGATACTGCCCCGCGAGGGGTCTGTAAACCAGTTCCAAAACTTGGCCACGAGAACCCTGTCTCCCACCTGAAGGGTAGGCAGCATGGAGCCGCTGGGTATCCAGAAAGCCTGTACCACGAAGGTACGTATCAGCCAAGCCAGCGCCAAAGCCCAGACTATAGTCTCTATAGTCTCTTTCCACCAAGGTTTTGCGACTTCAGAAGCCAACACTTGAGAACCTCCATTCCCATACCGATATACTCTCATTTTATGCTGTGGAAACAGTTTATCACAAATTTTGTATATGAAACCGCAAAATCCTGTAACTGGACTTCAAAGGAAGGAGGCTCGCTCTAACGAGGCTGGGCAGCGCCTATCTCGTCCTCGGAGAGGTCCAGTATACCTTCTTCCACGTCCAGCGCCCCATCCGGCGTGACTTTCTCGTCACCCTCCGACTCCAGCGGGGGAGGGACGTAGCTTATGCCCTTGCTGACAGCCGCCATCACCTCCGCGACGATCTCGCGTTCCAGTTCGGGGTTTTTCTCGATGAACTGAGCCACCGACTCCTTGCCCTGCCCAAGGGTTTCCCCCTTGTAAGCCACCCAGGAGCCCTTGCGCTTGAGCACGCCGTAGTCCAGGGCCATGTCCACCACGGCCACGCCCTTGGGGATTCCCTTGCCGTAGAGCAGGCTGACGTGACCTGTCCGGAACGGGGGCGCCAGTTTGTTTTTGACGACCTTCATGAACAACTCGTGACCGACGGTCTCGTCGCCTTTGTCGATTTTTTTGCCGCGCCGAACCTCCAAGCGGACGGAGGAGTAGAACTTCAGCGCCCGGCCGCCGGTGGTGGTTTCCGTGGGTCCGCTGCCGTAGCCCGTGGAGATCAGCGCGCGGAGCTGGTTGATGAAGATAACGCAGCAATTGGTCTTGGCGACGATAGAGGTCAGTCGCCGCAGGGCATAGGACATCAAACGCGCCTGCAAGCCTAACTGGCTTTCGCCGATCCTGCCGTCGATCTCCGCTTGGGGCGTCAGAGCCGCGACGGAGTCCACCACCACGATGTCCACAGCGCCGCTCCGCACCAGCGTATCCAGCACGTAGAGCGCCTGTTCGCCGCTGTCCGGCTGGGACAGGTACAGCGCTTCCACGTTGACCCCCAGAACCGCAGCCAGGCGCGGATCGAGGGCGTGCTCGGCGTCGATGAAGGCGGCCACGCCCCCTCCTTTTTGCGCCTCAGCGATGGCGTAGAGGGCGACGGTCGTCTTGCCTGAACCCTCAGGGCCAAAAATCTCGATAATACGCCCCTTTGGGAACCCTCCGATGCCCAGGGCCACGTCCAGCGGCAGTATCCCCGACGATATGACCTCCACGTTGGCCTTGGCGTTTTCCCCCAGGCGCATGATAGACCCCTGGCCGAACTTTTCACGTATGTCCTCCAGCGCCTGTTCCAGAACCTCCTCCCGGGTTTGCGGGACTTTTTTCTTGGACACGGTGAAAAACCACTCCTTTCATACAGAAACTTCTCATATAAGAACTTCTAAGGTACCCAGTATCCGACAGTCCCGCGGAGAAGTCAAGGAGACAAAAAATTAAGGAAGCGCTGATTAATGGGGTTCTTAGGGGCCTGAGGCCCCTAAGCGGGGCGTGGGGCGGAGCCCCGGCTTCATCAGCGTAAGGATAAGTCATTAAGAAAACGCTGATTAAGCTCTTTGTGGGACTCTGCCCCACGGCTTAATCAGCGTTTTCTTAACTTGATAGACTCCAAAAGGTCCCGCCCTTGATCAGGCGGGGTAGACGGGTTTCATGGCGAGGCCCGAGGTCTCAGGGAGGCCAAGCATGAGGTTGGCGCATTGAACGGCCGTTCCAGCGGC
>JAITGX010000014.1 GCA_031280275.1 Synergistaceae bacterium | reverse complement strand
ATTGTTGAGGAAACACTAGTTAAGGAGGCTAACACAATGTCGGAAAACGAAAAAGGCGCGAACGCTATGAGTGCGAACGCACCCAAAGCGGGCAATGAAGGGGTCTATCACCTTCAATTAAAGCCAGGTGACGTGCCGGGGTACGTCATTCTGCCTGGGGCGCCGGAGCGCACAGCGCTTATCGCGCGCCACTGGGAAGACGTCTGTCAGGTCGCGTCCTGCAGGGAGTTCAGGACGGTGAGCGGCGCGTACAAGGGAACGCGGCTGGCCGCCACCTCCACCGGTATAGGCGGTCCCAGCTCCGAGATATGTATCCATGAGCTGAACGTCCTGGGTGTCCACACCTGTATCCGAGTGGGAACCACCGGCAGCATCACACCACGTTTTGACTTAGGAGACCTGATCATCCCCGTGGCCTGCGTGCGCCGGGATGGGACCTCCGTGTCCTACGTGGGACCGGAGTTCCCGGCCTTCGCGGACACGCGCGTCGTCATGGCCTTGATCCAGGCTTGCGAAAACCTGGGTTTTCGCTATGGACTGGGGCTCGCCTGCACGGTGGGTTCCTTCTACGCGGGGCAGGGGAGACCCCTGGGCGAGGGCGGCTACTGGCCCAGTTTCGCGGAAAACATCATCCCCGACCTTCAACAGGCCCGCGTAACCAACATCGAGATGGAGACTGCGGCTCAGTACGTGGTGGGCTACCTCCATGGGATGCGCATGGGCGCGGTGCTGTCAGTCATTGCCAACCGCCCGCTGGATCGCTGGGGTGATCAAGGCGGAGAGGAAAAAGCCTGCCTTACCGCCTGTGAAGCCATGAAAATCCTGGAAAAACAGGACATGGCCCGTGGTTGGAACGACATTTAAGGAAACACTGATTAAAAGGGGTTCTTAGGGGTTCGAGACCCCTAAGCGGGGCGTGGGGCAGAGCCCCACAAGGGGGGTTAATCAGCGCCTCCTTAATGGTCACAAAAGAAAATTTGTTTTTGAGAATAAAATTATTTTGAGAATAGTACTTGACTACGCAAAACAAGCCTTATATACTTCTTCACAGGGTAATTAATATCTCTTTAAAAATACTACACAAAAAAATTTTTTATTTTTACTTACTCTTTTACATAGGGCGTATTTTAAAACGAGCTACTCCAACAAAAAACCGCCGTTTTTAGGTGCTTTTTTGAATGCATTTATAGTCAAATAGGAGTTTTAAAACACGTCCTAATTATCATGCAAAAAGTATAGGGTGTTTTTCAAAACCCTCTCGTCTCATAATAGCGTAAAATTACGTAGGTAGTTTACACGCATTTCCTACAATTTTAATCTTTTTAAGGAGGAGTTTCAAAAAATGAAAACATTAGTATCAGCAAACGACACTTTGACGCTTTGGACGTTTTTGGTGGTCTGGGCAGCCGTAAGTATCTGGCTTGAACAAAAATACAAATGGGCCGCGACGCTTACAGGGTGCATGATCGCCCTTTTAGGGGCTATGTTTTTAGCTAACGTGGGTATCGTTCCTCTGGACGCTCCCGCTTATGATATGGTGTGGGTTTATGTGATTCCTCTGGCTGTTCCCCTGCTCCTTTTCGACGCCAATATTTGCCGCATATGGAAAGAAAGCGGCAGAACGTTGATTTCATTTCATTTCGCGGCGGTGGGCACCATTATAGGAACTACCATTGCGACATTTCTTTTCTACAAGAACATTCCTGAAATGCGCGGGCTTATTGCCATGTTTTGTGGGACTTACATTGGCGGCAGCGTCAACCTGGCGGCGATGAAGGACGTCTTTTCTGTTTCTTCCGAAATGACGAGCGCCGCTATTGTGGCGGACAACTTCGTGATGGCGGCTTATTTTTTTGTGCTCATGATCATACCGGCGTTAGCTTTTTTCCGCAAAAACTACAAAATGTCCTATGAAGATAAACTTTCCGCCAGTGGTGCCTCCACCGAGGAAAGTAAAAACCGCGCTGCTCTCTATTGGGGACGCAAGGAAATTTCCCTCAAGGATATTGCGGGCTCTCTCGCCATGACCTTTCTCATTGTACTGGTCAGCACGAAGGTGGCTGATGTTCTGGGCAATGTTCTTGCTGAAGGGTTCGTTAGGTCAATCCTGTCGCAAAAATACCTGTTAATTACAGCAATAACGGTTTTTGGAGCTACCTGCTTCCCCAAATTTTTCGGCAACCTTAAAGGCGCCAAAGAGATCGGTACCTTCTTCATTCATATTTTCTTCGTTGTCATCGGTGTGCCTGCTTCACTTTTTTTGATTTTAAGCGAAAGTCCAATGCTTTTTGTTTACACTTCCATCATTCTCCTCATCAACCTGCTGGTGACTCTGGGATTGGGAAAGCTTTTCGGCTTCGACTTGGAGGAACTCATGGTCTCCTGCAACGCGACCGCCGGCGGACCGACCACGGCGGCTGCTATGGCGATCGCAAAAGGCTGGCACGATCTCGTCATCCCAGCCATGCTTGTGGGTGTTTGGGGTTATGTCATTGGTAACTACATCGCCTTTATGCTGACAAACTATCTGTCGTCTGTCCTCTCCCTTTAGTAAAGGAAGTACTATATAATGGGGTTCTTGGGGTCCGAGACCCCCCTAAGCAGGGCGTGGGGCAGAGCCCCAGAAGGGCTTAATCAGCGTTTTCTCAGTTTTTGCTAAATTTATCCAAGTAAAACAAAGGGCTCAGGAGATTTCTCGGAGCCTTTTTTTGTTTCTTGGCTTCCTATAGCCCTTCACGATAAGGTTCATCACGGATTATGATTGGTGTAACCGTTCATTCCTTTTATCCATATTTCTCATACTTGTTTGCTTTTCTTCATCTATTTGCTCTGAGTGCTGAAAGGTATCACGCCTTGAAGACGTGCTATAATTTCAGAAAGAAACAATTTTGACAAATTTTAAATACGTTTATATTTTAAGGCTTAGAAGCCATTTTACGAGGAGGCTTGAAGAATGAGCGGCAAGCGCGTCAAAGTCATGTTGGTGGACGACAACATGACAACCCTTTTGATGGGGAAAAATACGCTGCAACCCTACTACGAGGTCTATCCTATCCCGTCCGCCCAAAAGCTTTTCGAGATATTGGACAACGTGACCCCGGAAATGATCCTGTTGGATGTGGAAATGCCGGAGATGAACGGCTATGAAGTCATGCGAAAGCTGAAACAGGACCTGAGGTTGGCCGACATTCCCGTCATCTTCCTCACCAGCCAGAACGACGAGGGCAGTGAACTCAAGGGTCTGTCCTTGGGAGCTATCGACTACGTCTCCAAGCCCTTTTCGCCTCCCCTGCTGTTGAAGCGGATAGAGAACCATCTCCTGATGGCTTCGCAGAAAAAAGAGCTGAAAAACTACAACGACAACCTTCAGGAGATGGTGCGGTATAAGACCGCCGAGGTGGTGGACCTGAAAAACGTGGTGCTGACCACGCTCTCCGAGCTGGTGGAGTTTCGCGACGGAGCCACCGGCGGCCACATCTCCCGCACGCAGGAGTATCTGAGCCTCCTGGTGGCCCAGTTGGCCGAGAAAAATCTCTATCAGGAAGACCTTTTATTCTGGGATTTGAACATCGTTTTCCCGTCCTCTCAGCTTCACGACGTGGGAAAAATAGCTATCAGCGACGTGATACTCAACAAGCCCGGCAAGCTCACGGCGGAGGAGTTCGAGGAGATGAAGAAACATACGCTCTATGGGGTGGAGGCGATAGAACGAATTGAGCGCCGCACGAAGGAGCACGACTTTTTGAAACACGCGAAGCTCTTCGCGCTTTCGCACCACGAGAAATGGAACGGCACGGGCTATCCGAAGGGCCTGAAGGAGATGGAGATTCCCCTCCAGGGCCGGCTGATGGCGCTGGCCGACGTGTACGACGCCCTGCTTTCCGAGCGCCCTTACAAAAAACCCTTCACGCGGGAGGAGACCGAACACATCATCCTAGAGGGCCGAGGAACCCACTTCGACCCTGCGTTGGTGGATGTTTTCTTCGAGATGTCCGACGCCTTCGCCACTGTAGCTTCGAACAAGGAATACGATACTCCAACTCGCGTAACCACCAAGCGCTGACTGCGGACACTGTGGGAGCGAAGAGAAATGACTCAACAACAGACGCTACCCCAAAGGAGCGCAGGGTTTGGGCATTGAACTTATGTTGCTAGGGTGTGTTTGAAAACTTAGGAGGCGCAATATTATTTCAGCAGAATTATATTATAGAAGCTATAAATACGAAACTTAAAAAGCTGCGGGACAGCTTGTTATATCGCGCGGCCACACACCGAAACTGTTTAAGCTTATTGAAAAAACACTCTACTGCGTGCCGTTCCTTAGTACTGAAAAAAATCACACTCCGTTGTCGAATGGCAGAAACACCTGGGCGGTTCTAGCGGTGACTCTGCCAGATCCATCCAGCAGACGAGCGACGGAGGGTACATCGTCGCGGGAGTTACCGAATTTGAACACCTATTCTAGGAAGAAGCTGATATGATATTGGGTGATTCCATTTTCGTCAGGATGGGGGTGCGGAATTTTGGAAAAACACACGGAGATTCGCCAATGCGTCATCGTGACGGGCATGTCCGGTGCGGGCAAAACAACGGCGTTGAAGGTTTTGGAGGACGAGGGGTTTTTTGCCATCGACAATATCCCTCCCCTTTTGCTGCCCCAACTATACTCCATGCTCTCGGACCACAGGGCGGCCATCCGCATGGGACTGGCAGTCACGATTGACGTCCGCGGCGGACGCCTGTTAAACGACCTGGTAGCGGTGCTCTGCTTTCTGAAAAGCAAGACGCCCAAGGTGAGGGTGCTTTTCCTGAACGCCTCGGACGAGGCGCTGCTCAGCCGTTTCGAGCAGACGCGGCGGCGGCATCCCGTGGGGGAGAACCTTTCAATACAGGAAGGCATCCGCAGGGAGCGCCTTCTGCTCAGTCCCATTCTGGAAAGCGCGGACATCGTGTTGGATACATCCCTGCTAAACCCCCAGCAGTGCCGCAAGCGCGTGATCGAGGAGTTCAGCAGCGCTCAGGGAAGCGCGGGGTTCTTGCTCTTTTCCTCCTTTGGCTTTAAATACGGCGTCCCCCAGGACAGCAACTACGTCTTTGACGTCCGTTTCATCCCTAATCCCTTCTACGTGGAGGAGCTGAAACTCCTGTCGGGCAGGGACGAGGCGGTCAAAAAATACCTGGACTCCTTTCCAGGGACGGGGGAGTTCCTGACCTTCTGCGAACGTTTTTTGGATTTCGTGATCCCCCGTTACCTGGAGACAGGCAAGGCGCAGCTCCACGTGGCCGTTGGGTGCACGGGCGGAAGACACCGCTCCGTGGCTCTTGTGGAATGGCTTTTCGAGCGCTATCGGGACGAGGCGCGGAATACCGCTGTCAACCATCGAGACCTAGACCGGGCGGAAACGCTATGATGGATTGGGCCGTCGCCTTCGCCGTGGGGATGTTCACGGCCTTTTTCATGATAGTGGCCTTCGACCTCCGCCAGCCCAGGGTCTCGCACGCCAGGCGGGACCCCTTCAAAAACGCCATTTCTCACCGCCTTTCCTTGGGGCCGTATATCGTGGCCGTGGGAGGCGGTACGGGGCTTTCCACCCTCCTGCGGGGAATGAAGAGCTTCACGCGCAACATCACGGCCGTGGTGGCCGTGACCGACGAGGGCGGAAGCTCCGGGCGGCTCCGCACCGAGTGGGGCGTTCTGCCTCCCGGCGACGTGCGCAACTGCATGGTGGCCCTAGCCGAGAACGACAACGACCTGAAACGTGTTCTGGACTTTCGATTCGACAGGGGTGAACTGGCTGGGCACAGCCTGGGAAACCTGCTCCTGCTGGCTGTCTCAGAACTTTGCGGGGACTTCAGCCTGGCCGTGGAACAGATGAACAACTTCCTGGCCATACGGGGCCGGGTTTTACCCGTGACCACTGAGGCCATAACCCTCGTGGGTCTCACCCAGGACGGGAAAAACGTGCGCGGTGAGCTGGAGATTTCCCAGTACGGGCACGCCCTGCGGGGTATCTGGTTGGAGCCGGAGGGCGCGCGCCCCCTTCCTGAGGTGCTGGCCGCTGTGGACGAGGCGGACTTGATCCTCCTGGGACCGGGCAGCCTTTTCACCAGCGTCCTCCCCAACCTGCTCCTGCCCGACTTCGCCCAGAAGCTCCGGGAATCCCTCGTCCCCAAGGTCTATATCTGCAACCTCATGACTCAGCCGGAGGAGACCGAGGGTATGGACATTATCTCTCATTTGAAATGGGTCGCGGCGGCCTTGGGCTGTGTCCCGGAGTACATCGTCGTCAACAGCGAGCCCATCCCCGGCGAGATGGTGGAGAACTACCGGCGCGAGGGGGCCGTTCCCCTCTACATGGATCGGCGCCAGAAAGAAAAAATCGAGGCAATGGGCTGCCGCATCCTGGAGCTTCCCATGATCCAGATAACCGACTCGAAACACCTGCGCCACCACTCCTCCAAGCTGGCGGAGATGCTCTTCCGCCTCTGCCGGGAACTGGATGAGGCATGACCGTGCACCCAGCCTTTTCGGAGCTTTGGGATGAGTGGCTCTCTTTTCCCCCAGCGGGCGAGGACGCCGATTCCGCGGAACTCTCCGGGCTCCTTGCCGTCCTGCCGATGATGAAGAAAGACGGCGACTCTGTCCTCATCCACACCTCCCGCCCATGGGCGGTGCGCCGCCTGGCGCGGCTGTGGAAGAACTCCCGCTGGCGGGAGGCACTGAACATCGCCGCAGCCGTTCGCGTTCCCCCAAACATGAAGGGTCGGGTGGAAATCTCCCTGCCGGCCCGCCTGTATGCGTCCGCCTCAGCCCCCCTCAAGCGCTGGGTCTGGGCGCGGGGAGCCTGGGGAGGGTGCGGGGCCGTCTATACCCCCAAGTCGGGCTACTATCTGGTCATGAGGACGGGCTCCGAGGCGGCCGTCAAGGGCATGGGGAGCCTCCTGCGCCGAGCCCGTCTCTCTTGGAGCGAGCGCGCGGTGCACGGAAGGCGTGAACTCATCCTGAGGGATCAGCAGGAGATTGTGGCGTTCTTGAGCAAAATGGGGCTCACGAGTTTTTCCCTTCGCCTGGAGGACAGGGCCATTCTGCGGGCCATGCGCGACCAGGCCAACCGGATGCGCAACTGCGATACGGCCAACATCAAAAAGACGCTGAAGGCCGCTGAAGAGCAGGCGGAGCTGGCGCGGGAGCTTCTCCGGCGCGGAGCCGTTCTTGACTTGCCGCCGCGCTTCCAGGCTCTGGCCGAGGCTCGGCTGGAACACCTGGAAGAGTCTTTGTCGGATTTGGGCAGACGTTTGTCGCCGCCAGTGACGAAAAGTACGGTAAAATATCGCTGGAAGCGTCTGTGCGAATTTTTGGACGGGACTAAAAAATCTAAGGAGGGGAATGGCGGTGAAACTTAAAACATTTGAACCGCGGGATGTTCAAGGCAAAATAGTCTTGGTGCGGGTCGATTTCAACGTGCCGTTCAAGAACGGCAAGGTGAAGGACGACTCGCGTATCCGCGCTCACTCCAGCACCATCGGCAAGCTCTTGGACGCGGAGGCGAAGGTGGCGCTGGTCTCCCATTTCGGGCGTCCAGACGGCAAGGTCGTGCCGGAGATGTCTCTGGGGCAGATTCGCGTGGACGTGGAGAAGGCTTACGGCAGAAAAGTCCATTTCGTGGACGACTGCGTTGGAGAGAAAGTGGAGGCGGCCCTTTCCGCTCTGCCCCAAGGGGAGCTGCTTCTTTTGGAAAACTCCCGCTTTTACGCGGAAGAGCAAAAAAACGACGCGGACTTCGCGAAGAAAATGGCCAAGCCCTTCGATGTCTTCGTGATGGACGCCTTCAGCGCGTCGCACCGCGCGGATGTCACCACCAGCGGGCTCATGTCCATTTTACCCTCCTGCGCGGGCGACGTGCTCATCAAGGAAGGCGAGATGCTGGGTGCGGTCAGCGAGTTCCCCGTCAAGCCCTACGTCCTCATCCTCGGCGGGGCAAAGGTCTCCGATAAGATAGCGGTGGTTGGCAACCTCCTGGATAAGGCCACGGCCATTCTTATCGGCGGCGGCATGGCCTACACGTTCCTGAAGGCCCAGGGCAAGCCTATAGGAAAGTCCCTCTGCGAGGAGAACCGCTTGGACTTCGCCCGCGAGACCCTCGAAAAGGCAAAAGTTCAAGGCGTGAAGGTGCTCCTGCCCTTGGACAGCGCCGCCGCCGATGGCCTGGACGCCACGGAGACGGTCACGGTGGACAGCGACGCGATGCCTGACGGCAAGATGGGGCTCGACATCGGACCCAAGACGGTGAAGCTCTTCGCCGAGGCCCTCGTAGGGGCGAAGTCCATTTTGTGGAACGGTCCTATGGGCGTGTTCGAGAACTCACTTTTCGCCGCTGGCTCCATAGCGGTGGGAGAAGCCGTGGTGAAGGCCACCGAGGCCGGGGCCACCTCCGTCATCGGCGGCGGGGACACGGCCTCCGCGGCGCGTCAGTTCGGCATCGACGGCAAGGTCTCTTGGGTTTCCACCGGCGGGGGTGCGAGCCTGGAGTACTGCGAGGGTAAGAAGCTGCCGGGCATGGCTCCGCTGGAGGTCAAATAAGGAGCCGACGGCAATAAGGAGCCGACGGCTCCGAATCATAAGGAGGTCAACGAAAATGGTACAAAATCGCGCAGCCGACAGAATGAGTCTGCTCCACACGGAGTCCGCCTTCAGTATCATGCAGCGGGCCAACGCGCTGGAAGCTCAGGGCAAGAGCGTCGTTCACCTGGAGATCGGTCAGCCGGACTTCAAAACCCCGCAAAACGTCATCGACGCGGCCTGCCAAGCCCTGAACGAGGGCAAGACCGGCTACACCCCCACGGCAGGCATCCCCCAGCTGAGGGAAGCCATCGCAAAGCACTGCCATGACTACAAAAACGTCGAGACCGACATGGAAGAGGTGGTGGTGGTACCCGGCGGCAAGCCCATCATGTTCTACACCCTTCTCATGCTGGCTCAACCTGGCGACGAGGTGATCTACCCCAATCCTGGCTTCCCCATCTACGAGTCCGTCATCAAGTTTTCCGGAGCAAAGCCGGTGCCCATGCCTCTTTTGGAGGAGAAAAACTTCCGCGTGGACTTGGAGCGCCTGAAACGCGACATCAACTCCAAGACGAAGCTCATCATCGTCAACAACCCCTCGAACCCTACGGGAGGAGTGCTCTCCCGCGAGGATATCACGGCCGTCGCGGACATGGTGAGGGACAAGGGAATTTACGTCATGTCCGATGAGATCTACGACAGGATCATCTTCGGGGAGAAGCCCGTCTCCATCGCCACCATGCCAGGGATGAAGGACTGGACGATCATCCTCGACGGCTTCTCCAAAACCTTCGCTATGACGGGCTGGCGGCTCGGTTTCGGCGTCATGAACAAGGAGCTGGCCGCTCACATGACGATGCTGATGGCGAACTCCAACTCCTGCTCCGCCTCCATGACCCAGTGGGCGGCGATTGAGGCCCTGCAGGGCCCCCAGGATCCCGTGCACAAGATGGTTGCCGCCTTCAAGGAGCGGCGCGATTACCTGATCGGTGCGCTGAACGCCATTGACGGCGTTCACTGCGTCTTGCCCGAAGGCGCGTTCTACGCCTTCCCCAGCATCTCCTCGTTTGGGCTGACCTCCGCGCAGTTCGCGACTCGCCTGCTGGAGGAAGGCGGGGTGGCCGCCGCTGGGGGCACGGCCTTCGGTGAGTTCGGCGAGGGCTTCATCCGCCTCTCTTACGCCAACTCTCTGGAAAACCTGAAGGTTGCCGTGGACCGCATCGCTAAATTCACCCAAACCCTCGCAAAGTAGGTGGGGCGCCGATGAAAAAAATCTACCTATATGGCAACTGGAAGATGAACATGACCCGGGCGGAGACCGAGGGCTTCTACAAGGACTTCGCTGAACAGGTGACGGGGTCCCCCCTGGCAGCGGCCATGGGCAAGACGCTGGAGGCGGCGGTGTTCCCTCCCTTTACGTCCCTAGGGACCGCCGCGTCCGCCGCGAAAAGCCTCGCGTCTTGTCCCGCTCCGATTCTGGGCGCTCAAAACGTCTACTTCGAGCCCAAGGGAGCCTTCACCGGTGAGGTCTCCATCGCCATGCTCAAAGACGTGGGCTGCACTCACGTGATACTAGGTCACAGCGAGCGCCGGACGATCTTCGGGGAGACCGACGAGTTCATCGCCAGGAAGGTCAAAGCGGCCTTGGACGCAGGCCTTGTCCCCGTGTTCTGCTATGGAGAGACCCTGACGGAGCGAGAGGGGAACGCGGCCTTCGACGTTGTCTCGCGCCAGCTGCGAGCGCTGTCGGCTCTAAGTCCCGCCGAGCTGGAAAAAATTATCTACGCCTACGAGCCGGTGTGGGCCATTGGCACGGGGAAATCAGCCACTTCTGCCGAGGCCCAGGAGGTCTGCGCCTACAGCAAGAAACTGACCGGAGAGATGGGGGCGAGTTCCGCGGCGGTGCTCTACGGCGGCAGCGTCAAGCCGGACAACGCGAAAGAGCTTCTGTCCATGGACGCCATCGACGGCGCGCTGGTGGGCGGGGCTTCCCTCAAAGCGGACACCTTCCTGCAGATTTACAAAGGCTACGCGGGGATTTGAAGAAGCGCTTTTTTGGGAGGTATAGGGTATGTATGGTATGCGTAAGTTGTTCAAGTCTTTTTTTCTGCTCTTTCTGGTTTTTCTCCTTTCTTCCTCCTCTTCTTCCTCCTGGGCGCTGGAACCCCAGGATGCCCTGAGCGCCCGATCCGCCAAGTCTATTTACCTATCGTTCCGCCTCGATAACCTGAACGGGCTGCTGCAAAAAATCTTTTCCCCGGCCAACATCGAGATGGTCGCGTCCGTGGCGTCTCCCGAACGGGCCCAAGCCATCCGCCTCATAGGCAGCTTCGCCTCTCAGATTCCCGCGCGGTCGGTGGCCTTTGCGGCTGGCTCGGCGGAAAACGGGGAGCCGTTCCTGCAGATCGCCGCCTCCATGCCGCCGCAGGTTCGCCCGAAGCTGGACCTTATCGCCAAGGGCACGGCCAAGGGCGAGGACATCGTAACGCTCCTTCTGGGCGACGCCGCTTTGATGTTCTCCGGCGGTTTTAAGCCTGAGGTTGCCGAGGGGTCGAAAGGGCCTTACTACGTCTTGGGGGGAGGTGCGGTCTTCGCCGCCAAGGATGACCTGTTTCTAGCGGCATCCTCTCCCGCGGAGCTAGACGCCGCCCTGGACGCCGCGGCGGACACGGAGAAACGTCTAACCCTCAAGCGCCGCTTCAAAAGTCCCGACTACTACCTGACGCATATAGACATGTCGCTTCTGCCCGAACTTGAGAAGAAGTTCGGGGGCAGGCCGGATACGTCTCCGGAGATCGACATGAAGGCCGTGCTGTCGTACTTCAAGGCCCCGCTGGATATGGAGGCCGGTTTTGACGCGAAGCCGGAAAGTTTCCTCATGTCCGCCGCCGTCAACCTCCTGGAAGCCATGCCGATTTTCGCGGAGCGATTCAAGGATCTGAGCCCGACGCCGGGCGGGAACGTGTTCTTCGCGGGCGGGGGAAAACTGTTTCTGGCTTTTTCCAATCCCATGTTCTTCGACGCTGAGGATTGGAAGGTGTACCCTGAGTTTTACAAAGTATGGAACGAAGGCATCAAAGAACTGGCAAAGCGGGGGATCGCCGAGAAGGACGTATTGAACCTTCTGAGAGGCAGTTTCTCCGTGGCCGTGGGGAACGAGGCCACGTTCCTCGGCCGGAAGACCCCTGGCGCTTATGTGACCCTGAGGGGACAGGACGGCGCGGCGGCCAGGATCCTAGCCCGCATAGTGGAGGACGAGCAAATTTCCCAGACCCTTCCTCTCGCGCCTCTGAAAGCTGAGGGATGGGATTCGCTCTACAGGCTGGACCCCACCCTGACCCCGGTGTCGGTGGTTATCGGCGTCGCAGCTGACAAGAACACGCTTTTCCTGGGCGCGGCGGACCCAGAAGCGATATCGAAGAAGCCGACGCTTCCCGCAGAGGGAGAGAAGCTCTTTTCTCAGTCTCTTATCGGCGGTGGTTTTATCGACCTGGCCGGGGCATGGGAGTGGCTGAGGCAGGACACGTCCTCGCCCCTGTGGACGTATATAGGCGTGAACCCGAACGGCGACGAGGAAGCCAACGGCAACGAGGAAGCCCAGGAAGCCGCGGCCGTCTTAAGAGATGTCCTCGACGCGGAGCTGTCGGTGCCTTTTGTCAAACTTTGGAGCAGCGCTCTAGAGACGGCCTTTCTGGAGTACACCCTGGCCGACGTGCCCTCGGAAAAGAGCCTCCTGTACAAAGTGCTGAAACTTATTTCGGCGCTGGACTCGCTCGCCCCGGTGGTCTCAGCAGCGTCGACGGAGTACTCGAACATCCTCTCTGACCTCAGCAACATGAAAGCCGCCTCCATGATGTTCTACTCGGATCACAAGGACGAGGTTTCAAAACTACCTGAGAACACCAACCTGATTGAGCGTCTGAAACCCTATTTCGACAACCCGGAAAAGTATAACGAGAACGCCTACATATTTGTGCTTCTCACCATCAACGGTGAGCAGAGGTGGCTTGTGGGCTACAACTTGGAAAAGACGCCGGCGGAAGTCAAGACAAAACTCGCAGAAAAGACTCGCAGCTCCGGACTTGTCAATGGGGAAGGTGAACCCTACACCGCCGCCGACGCCTTCGTATTCAGAATCGCCCGCTGACAAGGGATTTGTCCCCTGTGCTGCCGAAGCCGTTCTCGCCGCGAGCCGTCTCGTCCAGGGCATATGATTCCACCCATTCCACGCGGCTGATGGGGGCGACCACCATCTGAGCGATGCGGTCGCCCGGTTCTATCGTGAAAGGCGTGTCGCCCAAGTTCAGCACGATCACCTTTATCTCGCCCCTGTAGTCGGAGTCGATGGTTCCGGGGCTGTTGGGCAGAACAACGCCGTGCTTCAGGGCCAAGCCGCTTCGGGGGCGCACCTGGGCCTCGTACCC